>NZ_JBHUUP010000015.1:0-109506 GCF_042670945.1 Cellulosimicrobium sp. NPDC057127 | reverse complement strand
GTCCACCGGATTCGCCGCGATCCGGTGGACGACCCCGTGTTCGGGTGGCGCTATCCCCGTGGTCGACGCCCCCGCCGCGCCAGGAACGACGCGACGGCGGTCCCCACGCCACCGGGGACGTCACGGCCGGTGAAACGCAGGACCTCGATCGAGCCGGACGCCACGAGACGGTTCTGCCGCGTCCGGTCGGCGTACACCGCGTCGGGCGCCGCGTGCACGTCCCGCCCGTCCATCTCCGCCACGAGCCAGCGCCCCTCGCCCAGGCGCCACCCCATGTCGGCGCGGGCCACGACCCTCCCGTCCGGGCCGAGGACGGGGAGCTGCACCGTGTCGGGCGGTACTGCGGCATCGACGCAGTCCAGCCGCCCGAAGGACTCGAGCGGCGACTCGGCACGACCGTCGGCGAGGCCCCACAGCGCGTGCGTCGCCGCCACCCCGCGGCGTCCACGAGCCAGGTCGTGCGCCCGCTCGACGTCGCGCGCCTCGAGAAGACCGCGGTGCAGCGCCGAGTCGAGGACCGCGAGGGCGTTGTGCCGCGGGAGCTCGGGCACCGCCTGCGCGAGTGCCCACACCAGGGACGCGACACGGCGGCCGTCGATCACGACGGTGGTCATGCCCGCGTCGAACTGGCGCAGGCGGACGCCGTCACGCGACACCCGATCGCTCGCACGGGGCAGCGCGGCCTCCGGCTGCACCTGCGCAGGCAGGCCCTGCACGCCGTGCAACGTGAGCGCGGACGTCCCGACGGCGACGGCGTCACGCCCGTAGGCGAGCAGGCCGAGCCACGCCGCTCGCCGCCGTCCGGCCTCCCACGGATCGTCGACCCGCGCGCTGGGCGAGACGTCGTACACGCCGCGGGTGACGCGTCTCCACGCACCGGTGTCCGCGCGGCGGCACGCGACGCGTGAGGTGACCCCGGCTGCGGCGAGCTGGTCGGCGGCGAGGAGCCCGCCCTGCGTCTCGGCCGTCCGGAGGAGGGCGGATGGGATCGACATGCCGGCAGCGAAGCGTCCGCCGCGCCCGTGGGCCGACGGGAACCGAGGCTGCTGTGGACGAGCGCCCCGACCCGCGGGCCTGTGGACGACCTGTCGACCGGCGAGGCGCACCGCCGAGCACGGGATCACGCACCGCCGAGCACGGGATCGGCCACCGGATCCGGCGGATTCCGGTGGCTGATCCCGTGTTCGGCGACCGGGTGGGTGGGTCGTGCTCGGCGGGCGGAGTGAGGGGCGGGCGGAGTGAGGGGCCGGCGGCGCGAGGGTCGGGAGGGCTACTGGCGGTCGCGCTCCGCCATCTTGGCGAGCATCGCGTTGTACTCCGTGAGCTCTGCGTCGCCGTCGCGGTCGGCCTGGCGGTCGCGGCGCTTGGCCTCGCGCTCGTCGGACCGCGTCCACATGACCGCGACGATGATCGCCAGGCTCAGGGTCGGCAGCTCGCCGATGCCCCACGCGACGCCGCCGCCGCGCTGCTGGTCCTCGATCGCCGTCGGGCCCCACTCGCGGCCGAGGAGTCCGAACCACTCGGGCACGAGCAGCACCTCGCCCGACGTGAGCGCGACGCCGAAGAACGCGTGGAACGCCATCGTCGCGAACAGCAGCAGGAGCCGCTGGGGGTAGCCGGGCCGGTGCGGGCCGGGGTCGATGCCGACGAGCGCGTTCGCGAACAGGTACCCGGCGAGCGTGAAGTGCAGGATCATCACGAGGTGCCCGACGTAGGTCGTCAGGGCGAGCTCGAACGCGGGCGTGTAGTAGAAGACGATCATCGAGCCGGCGAAGTTCACCGCGGCGACGACGGGGTTGGCGAAGAACTGCCCGACGCGCGACGTCACGACCGCGAGCACCCACTCGCGCGGGCCCCGCGACCCGTCCTTGCGCGGCGGCACCGCCCGGACGAGCAGCGTCACCGGCGCCGCGAGCACGAGGAACACCGGCACGAGCATCGCCAGGATCATGTGCTGCACCATGTGCGCGCTGAACAGCACGTGCCCGTAGGTCGCCGGACCGCCCGACGTCACCCAGAACATCACGACGATCCCTGCGCACCACGACACCGTGCGCCCGACGGGCCAGCGGTCGCCGCGGCGCGCGAGCCGCCGCACCCAGACGAGGTAGACGACGAGCGCCGCGCCGCACGCGAACGCCGGCAGCAGGTCCCAGCGCCACTCGGTGAACCACCGCGCGAGCGTGGGCTCGGGCGGCAGCGGGTGGCCGGTGACGATCTCGGCGGGCGTGGCGTCGAGGACCTCGTCGTCCGGCACGGGCGGGGCCGTCGACCCGAGCGCGACGGCCACCCCGGAGACGGCGCCCATGATGGCGAGCTCGACCGCGGCGAGGCGCCAGAACAGCCACCGGGTGGCGTCCGCGCCGTCGCCCTTCGCCCCGCCGCGACCCGGGGCCGTGCCCGCGAGCCGGCGCACGACGAGCTCGCGGTGCGCGAACCCGACGACGCCGAGCACCACGATGAGCGCGATCTTGACGAGCAGGAGGACGCCGTAGTCGGTGGTGAGGTCGGCGAGGTCCTCGACCCGGATGCTCGCGTTGACGACGCCGGAGAGCCCGACGGCGACGTAGCACCACAGCGCGATCGCGGAGTACCGGGCGACCGCCGGGGCCAGGTCGGCGCGGCCGAGGCCGCCCCGTACGCGCACCACGGCGAGCGTGCCGAGGCCGCCGACCCACAGCGCCGCCCCCGCGAGGTGGAGGAACATCGACGACACCGCGAGCTCGTGGCTCGCGGCCCCGGCGGCGTGCCCGGTGTTGGCCTGCGCCGCGAGGGCGACGAGCGCGAGGGCCGCGGTCCACATCGCCCCCGTCGCGCCGCGCACCGCGAGCGCGACGGCGGAGGTCGCCGCCGCCACCACGACGACGAGCAGGTAGTTGCGCCCGAGGCTCACCTGCGAGACGAACAGGCCGAGCTCGTCGCCGAACGTGGGGCCGGTGACCGGCGTCCCGGAGATCACCGCGTACCGCAGCACGAGCTGCACGACGGCGAGCACCGCCCACGTGCCGGACGCGACGCCGGCGACGCCGAGCGCCCGGCGCACCGGCTCGCCCGGGGCCAGCACGCACGCCGCGAGCACGAGCGAGCCCAGCGTCAGGGCGACGGCGAGCTCGGTGAGCACGGTGACGACGGGTGTGCCGAGCCGGGCGAGGGCGCCCGGGTCGCTGAACCCGGGGACCGCGGCGAACGCGGACGAGAACGCCCCGGCGGCGAGCACCGCGGCGACCGCGACGACGACCGCCGTCGGGCCGGCGAGCACGAGCCACCAGGGGTTGGCGGGCCGGGCGGCGGACGACGGCGCACGACGCACGGCGGTCGAGGTCATCCCACCAGGGTAGGCGCGCGCGGTCCCGCACCGGGAACCGCGGACCCCGGCGCGCACGGGGCACGCGGGTGCGCGACGGGGACTCCTCCCCATCGGGCCTGTGGACCGAGCCGCCGTCGGTCCAGGTCCCGCTGGCATACTGGGCGCGGTTCGCCGGCGGGCGCTCACCCGGCCGTCCGCACGGTGCACGCGCACCCGAGACCCCACCCGGAGGACGACCCATGGCCGCAGGGCACGGCAGCATCTCGACGGCGGACCTGGACCAGGCGAGCCACCTCCTCAAGCGGGTCGGGCAGGTGTTCGACCAGCGCGTCGTCGGGCAGGAGGCGCTGCGCACGGCCCTCGTGTCGACGCTGCTCGCGGGCGGCCACATCCTCCTCGAGTCGGTGCCGGGGCTCGCGAAGACGACGGCCGCGCAGACGCTCGCGTCGGCGATCGACGGGTCGTTCCACCGCATCCAGTGCACGCCCGACCTCATGCCGAACGACATCGTCGGCACGCAGATCTTCAACTACGCCTCGGGCCAGTTCACGACGCAGCTGGGCCCGGTGCACGCCAACGTCGTGCTGCTCGACGAGATCAACCGTTCGTCGGCGAAGACCCAGTCGGCGATGCTCGAGGCGATGCAGGAGAAGCAGACGTCGATCGGCGGCGAGGTGTACCGGCTGCCCGACCCGTTCATGGTGCTCGCGACGCAGAACCCCATCGAGGAGGAGGGCACGTACGTGCTGCCCGAGGCCCAGATGGACCGCTTCCTCATGAAGGAGGTGCTGACGTACCCGACGCCGCACCAGGAGCTCGAGATCCTGCAGCGGGTCGCGAGCGGGCAGATGAACGACCCGGTCACGGCGCAGCCGGTCACGCTCGACGACGTGCGGTTCCTGCGCGGGCTCGTCGACGACGTCTACGTCGACGACTCGATCAAGCGGTACGTCGTCGACCTCATCAACACCACGCGCCTGTCCGGGCCACGGCCCGTCGCGGGGCTCGACCGGCACGTGCGCGTCGGCGCGTCGCCGCGCGGCGGCATCGCGCTCATGCGCGTCGGGCAGGCGCTCGCGGTCCTCGCGGGCCGCGCGTTCGTCGTCCCGGACGACATCAAGGCCGTGCGGTACTCGGTGCTGCGCCACCGTCTCGTGCGCACGTTCGACGCGCTGGCCGACAACGTGCCGCCGGAGCAGCTCGTCGACGCGGTGTTCGACGCCGTCCCCACGCCCTGAGCGCACCCGTGCCCGACGTCTCCCGCCTCGCCCAGGTCCGGGCCCGGCTCGACCTCCCGGTCGTGCGCCGGGCCGCGGGCCTGCTCGAGGGACGCCACCGCTCGATCTACAAGGGGCACGGGCAGGACTTCGACGACCTCCACCTGTACGCGCCCGGCGAGGACGTCGGGGACATCGACTGGAAGTCGTCGGCGCGCGCCGGGATCCCGATCGTCCGGCGGTTCGTGCGCGAGTCGAACGTCAACCTCGTGCTCGTCGTCGACACCGGCCGCCCGATGGGTGCGACGGCGCCGAGCGGCGAGTCGAAGGCCGCGGTCGCGAGCCTGTGCTGCGGGCTCGTGGCCTACCTGGCCCGGGACCGCGGCGACCGGGTCGCGCTCGTGGCGGGCGACGCACGGCGCGTGGTGCAGCTCCCGCCGCGCGCGAGCACCCAGGACCTCGAGGTGCTGCTGCGCACGGTCGAGGACATGTGGCGTGCCGACGCGCCGCCGAGCGACCTGGCACGCCCGCTGGACCGGGCGCTCACGGCGTTCCGACGGCGTTCCCTCGTGGTCGTCGTCACGGACGAGGCGCGACCCGACGCCGCGCACGACCGGCTCCTGCGGTCGCTGCGCCTCCGTCACGAGGTGATGGTGGTGCGGGTCGCCGACCTGTCCCCCGTCGCGCTCGGCGGCGCGGCGGCCGGGGACCGCGAGGTCGAGGACGTCGACGGGGCGCTGCGGCTCCCCGCGTTCCTGCGGGGGCGGGCCGGGCTCGCCGAGGCGGCGGCCGCCGCGGTGGCGCACCGTCGCGCGGAGGTCGCGCAGCGCCTCGCGGGGATCCAGGTGGAGTCGGTGCTCGTCGAGGGCACGAGCGACGTCGTCCCGCGGTTCGTCGAGCTCCTGGGGAGGCAGAAGCGTGCCCGTCGATGAGCTTGTGGACCCGGTGGGCTACCCGGGGTGGTGGACGGCCGTGGGTGTCGGCGTGCTGCTGGCGGCCGCGGCGATCGTCGCCCTCGTGCTGTGGTGGACGCGGGCGAGCGCGCAGGAGAAGGCCGCCGGCCCGGCCGCGCGCCCGCCGGCGGCGGGTCCGTCCGACCCGTACGGGCCGCTGCGCGCCGAGTACGGGCGGCGGCTCGACCTCGTCGAGGAGCGCTACCGCGCGGGCGAGCTCGACGAGCGCGCGCTGCACCTCGCGCTGTCGGCCGAGGTGCGCGGGTTCGCTAGCGGCCGCACGGGCCAGGACGCGTCGTCGATGACGCTGTCGGAGATCCAGCAGCTCGCGGACGCCGCGCACCTCACCCCGGTCATCGCGCGCTACTACCGCCCGTCGTTCGCGGACCACGACAACGACCCGCGGGCCCGCGCGACGGACGCCGAGGACTCGATCGCCCGCGCCCGTGCGGTGGTGAGGACGTGGTGACGGCGGCCGCGGTCGTGCAGGGCCCGCAGGGTGCCTCGATCCTGTGGCCGTGGGTGTGGGTGGCCGCCGTCGTGACGGTGCTCGCCATGGCCGCGGTCGCGTGGTGGCTCGCCCGGCGTCGCCAGGCCGGCTCGCGGGACCGCGACGTCGTGTGGGTGGCGAACACGCGGTATCTCGCGAGCCTGCCCGCCTTCACCGCGTGGGTGCGCCGCTACCGCGCGCTGCAGGGTCTCACCGCGGTGTCGCTGCTGGCGGCCGTCGTGGGGGCCGGTGCCGTGGCGGCGCGCCCGGTGGAGACGGACGTCGTCGTGGACCGGCTCGGCACGCGCGACATCGTGCTGTGCCTCGACGTCTCGGGCTCGATGATCGAGTACGACGGCGCCGTGCTCCAGGTGTTCCAGGAGCTGGTCGACAGCTTCGAGGGCGAGCGCATCGCGCTGTCGATCTTCAACTCGTCCTCGCGGACCGTCTTCCCACTGACGAACGACTACACCCTCGTGCAGGAGGAGCTGCAGGCCGGCATCGAGGCGCTCGACGAGGACCCGGCGGAGTTCGACTACACGGGCGGCACGGACGACGCGGCGATCCTCGAGTTCGCCCAGTTCACGGCCGGGACCACCGCGAACCTGGCGGGGGCGAGCCTCATCGGCGACGGGCTCGCGACGTGCGCCCTGCAGTTCGACGAGGCCGAGACCGACCGCTCGCGCTCGATCATCCTCGCGACCGACAACTACGTGTCCGGCGAGCCGATCTACACGCTGCCGCAGGCCGCGGAGCTCGTCGCGTCGCGCGACATCACGCTGCACGGCATCTTCGGCGGGTCGACGCGCTACGAGGGCACGCCGGAGGAGACGGAGTACCGGCAGGTGGTCGAGTCCGGCGGCGGGCTGTACTTCCTCGCCGACGACCCCGCGGCCGTGCAGGGGATGGTCGACGACGTCGTCGCGCAGCAGGCGGTCGAGCTCGACGCCTCCCCCGAGGTGCTGGTCACGGACACGCCCGGGACGTGGTTCCTCGTCGCGGTGGCCGGGGTCGGCCTGCTGCTCGTCGTCGCCTGGCGGGTGCGGCAGTGAGCGCGAAGACGGCAGCCGGCAGGGGAACGGCAGCGGGCACGGGGACGGCAATGGGCGCGGGATCGGCCGTGCCGACCGGGACGGGGGTGGCACGGTGACCCTCCAGCCGCTGGTGCCCGTGTGGCTCCTCGCCCTGCTCGTCGTGCCGCTGCTCGCCCTGACGGTGCGGCAGGCCCTGCTCGCGGGTCGTCGGGGGCCCGACGGCGTCGTGCGCCCGGGCGCCCCGCGCGCGGCATGGGTGCGGCGCACGGGCGCCGTGGTGCTGCTCGCGGTGATCGGCCTCGGGCCGTCGGTCTCCTCGACGGACCGCGACACGTCGGTCGCGAACGTCGACATGTTCTTCGTCGTGGACCGCACCGGGTCGATGGCGGCGGAGGACTACGGCCCCGCGGGAGACCAGGAGCGGCTCGACGGCGTGCGGCACGACATCGTGAGCCTGACGGAGTCGATCCCGGGCGCGCGGTACTCGATCATCTCGTTCGACTCCCAGGCGTCCCGGCAGCTCCCGCTCACCACCGACACGCGCGCGATCGCGTCGTGGGCCCAGACGTTCGACCGCGAGATCACGCGCTACTCCCAGGGGTCGCTGACCGACCGGCCGCTCGAGGAGCTGACGTCCGCGCTGCGCGGCTCCGCGGAGCAGCACCCGGCGAACATGCGTCTCGTGTTCTTCCTGTCCGACGGCGAGCAGACCGCCGAGGGCGAGCCCCGCTCGTTCGCGGACCTCGCACCGCTCGTCGACGGCGGCGCGGTCCTCGGCTACGGCACCGCGGAGGGCGGTCACATGAAGGAGTACGACCCCGACGTCGCGCCCGAGGACGCCGAGTACATCGTCGACTGGTCACGCCCGAGCGAGGACGGCGAGCCACCCCGTGCGGTGTCGGTCCTCGACGAGGAGACGCTGCGCGGTCTCGCCGACCAGCTCGGTGTCCCGTACGCGCATCGTGAGGCGCCCACGGAGACGGCGTCGCTCGTCGCCGGGATCGACCCCGAGCAGGTCGCGGCCGACGGCCGCCGCGACGTGACGAGCCACCGGCCGGTCGTGTGGCCGCTCGCGCTCGGGCTGGTCGCGCTGCTCGCCGTCGAGGCGTGGTTCTGGTCGCGCTCCGCGAGCCGGTCCCTCGTGCGTCCCGCACCGGGCGAGCGGGCGACGTCGCGCGGGTCGGAGGTCCGGCGATGAGCGCCGTGCCCCCGCCCCCGCCGCCCTGGGGCGGCCCGCGCGCGCCGCGGGCGGAGGCAGCGGCACTGCGGCGGGCGCGCCTGCGCCGCCGGACGACGTGGCTCCTCGTGACGGCTCCCGTGGTGCTGGCGCTCGTGGTCCTGGGCGTGAAGCTCGCGTTCCTGGCCCCGGTCGCGTCGTTCGCGCGCGCCGACTACGACGCCGGGGCGCACCGGGACGCCGCAGGGACGTACGGCTCGCAGCGCACGCTCAACCTCGTCGAGCCGTGGAAGGCGCACTTCAACGCCGGCACGGCGAACGCCCGCTCGCAGGACTCGTGGGCGCTGTACGACGCGATCGACGGGCTGGACCGCGCGTACCGGCTCGCCGAGGGGGAGTCGGCAGAGGTCCGGTGCGCGATCCAGACGAACCTCTCGCTCGCGTACGAGCTCTCGGGCGACGACGACCTCGGCTACGCGCAGGACAAGGCGGACGAGCTCGCGGCGGTCGAGGCGGCGATCGCGGCGCGGGAGGCCGGGCTGCCGTTCGACGAGGACGTGCTCGACCCGTACGGCGACGGCAACGAGGTGGACCCGGAGAAGCTCCGGCAGGACGTCCAGGACTGGTACGAGTACGCCGAACGGTCGTACGCGACCGCGGAGCAGGTACGGGGCTGGCCGGACTGCGGGGAGTCCGAGCAGACGCCCGAGGAGGAGGAGCAGTCCGCCGCGGCGCTGCAGCGGCTGCAGGAGAAGCAGCAGCAGGCGCAGGAGTCCCAGCCGGAGAACCAGGGCACGCAGGGCGAGAACGGTGAGACCGGCGAGGACGGCGACGAGGGCGAGCCCGGGCAGGGCGACGAGCAGTCGGACGCCTCGGGCGACGGTGGGCAGAGCCAGGCGGAGCAGGAGGAGCAGCAGCGCCGCCAGCAGCTCGAGCAGCAGAACTCCGAGGCGCGCGAGCAGGCCGACCGCGAGGAGCAGGAGTACCGCGAGCTCTACGGCGACGAGCCGGGCACGGGCGGCGAGCCGGAGGACGGCGACGGCGGGGACCTTCCGAAGAACTGGTGACGACGGCGCGTCGCCCCGTCAGTCCGCCAGACCGTCGACGAGCAGCGTGCGCGGTCCGGGCCCTTCGTCGCCCAGCGCGTCGCGGGGGTTGACGAGCACGCACCGGCGCAGCGACAGGCACCCGCACCCGATGCAGTCGGTCAGGTGGTCGCGCAGCCGGGTCAGCTGCTCGATGCGCGCGTCCAGGTCGGCGTGCCACCCCGCGGAGAGCCGGTGCCAGTCCTTCGCCGTCGGCGTCCGGTCGCCGGGAAGCGTCTCGAGCGCCTCGCGGATGCGTGCGAGCGGGATGCCGACGCGCTGCGACGCCCGGACGAACGCGACCCGCCGCAGCGTCTCGCGCGCGAACCGTCGCTGGTTGCCCGGTGTGCGCCGGCTCGAGATGAGGCCCTGGCGCTCGTAGAAGTGCAGCGCGGACACGGCGACGCCGCTGCGTGCCGCGAGCTGGCCGACGGTGAGCTCGTCGCCCGGCTCCGGTGCGTCGTCCGGCGCCATCACCCTCCCTCTCCCCGCGGCACACCCGGGGCTTGACCTCGACGAATGTTGAGGTTCGACACTAGCAGCGCGTGCCTGCGACGGGCTCGCACGGCCGCTCCGGCACCCGAATTCCCGCGCCCGCACGAGGTGCCGCGGCGTACCGTGAGCCAGGCCGGAGGGCCCAGGAAGGACGCACCCATGACGGCAGCACCACGCACGCGGTCCGACGACGCCGTCGACGCCAGGACCGGCACCGACCCTCACGACCCTGCCGCCCTGTCCCCGACGACGCAGCGCGCCGTGCTGTCCGGCATGGTCGCGTTCGTGTTCCTCGGCGCGTTCGAGGCGCTCGCCGTCGCGACCGCGATGCCGACCGTCGCCGTGGCGCTCGACGGACTGACCCTCTACACGCTCGCGTTCGCGGCGTCGCTCGCGTCGAGCGTCGTCGGCATGGTGGCGTCGGGACGCTGGAGCGACCGCGCCGGCCCGACGACGCCGCTGTGGACGGGCATCGGGCTCTTCCTCGGTGGGCTGCTCGTCGCCGGGCTCGCGCAGCACATGCTCGTGCTCGTCGCCGGCCGGGTGCTCCAGGGCGTCGGCACCGGGCTCTACATCGTCGCGCTCTACGTGCTCGTCGCCCGGGTGTTCCCGACCGACCGCCGCCCGCGCGTGTTCGCCGCGTTCGCCGCGGCGTGGGTGGTCCCGTCGATCGTCGGCCCCGCGATCGCGGGTCTCGTCGTCGAGCACGTCGGCTGGCGCTGGGTGTTCCTCGCCGTCCCCGTGCTCGCCGTGCCGGCACTCGTCCTCATGCGGCCGGGCGTGCGCGCGGCACGGTCGTCCGGCGACGTCCCCGGCGAGGGCGCGGGACCCGACGCCGGCTCTCCCCTCGACCGGCCCGCCCGGCAGGCGTCGCTCGCGTGGGCGGTCGTGGCCGCCGTCGGGATCGGTGCGCTGAACTACGCGGGCCAGCTCCGCGGCGCTGCACTGGTCGTGCTGCTCGCCCTCTCGCTCGCGGCGGTCGTCGTCGCGGTCCCCCGCCTCCTGCCGCCCGGGACGACGCGCGCGGCGCGCGGCCTGCCGAGCGTGATCGCGCTCCGCGGCCTCGTCGCCGCCGCGTTCACCGGCGCCGAGGTGCTGCTGCCCCTGCTGCTCTCGCACGAGCGCGGCCTCTCGCCGTCGCTGGCGGGCGCGGTCCTGACGTTCGGCGCGGTCGGGTGGTCGACCGGATCCTGGCTGCGCGGCCGCGCGACGTGGGGTCTCACGCACGCGGGATACGTCCGGCTCGGCGGCACGCTCGTCGCGCTCGGCGTCGGCGGCGCCGCTCTCCTGGCGTGGACGGCGGTACCGCCCGTCGTCGGGATGGTCGCGTGGACGTTCGCGGGCCTCGGCATGGGCATGACCCACCCGACGCTCTCGGTGCTCACGCTCGAGCTCTCCCCCGTCGCGGAGCAGGGCGCGAACAGCTCGGCGCTCCAGGTGTCCGACGCCGTCGCCGCCGCCACGGCGCTCGCCGTCACCGGGTCGCTGCTGTGGGCGCTGCACTCCTCGCTGGGCCTCACGGCGTACGTCGTGTGCTTCGGCGTGACGGTCGCGCTCGCCGCCGGCGTCGCGCTGCTCGCGCCCCGCACGCGCCCGCTCGTCACCACGAGGTAGAGGGATCCCACCGAGGCAGAGGGACATTTCCCTCTACCTCGACGGATGACCTCTATCTCGCGGCCGGGAGGGTGGCCGCGGCGTCGGCGTAGCGGTCGAGCACGATCGCGGTGAGCCGCGGGTCCGGCGCGAGCGGCGCCGTCACGAGGTCGGCCCCCGCGGTGAGCAGGCGGTCGTGGAAGAAGCCGGGCGCGAGGAGGTAGGCCGCGACGACGACGCGCGGCGCGTCGTCCGCCGGCGCGCCCCCGTCCACCGGCGCGCCCCCGTCCACGGCAGCCCCCTCGTCGGTGCCGAGGCCCGCCCGCGCCGAGGCGACGGCGTCGGCCACCGACGGCTTCGCCATGGCGCCGTAGCCCACGGTCACCGGTCCGGGGTGACGCTCGCGCAGCCCGGCGGCGAGCTCCTCGACGTCGCGCGCCGCGCCCGGGCGGCTCGACCCGGCGGCGGCGATCACGACGGCGTCGTCCGGCCGCACGCCGGCCTCGGCGAGGCGGTCGGCGAGCAGGTCCACGAGCCGCGCGTCCGGACCGAGCGGCGTCGCCGCGGCGGCGTCGCCGGTCCCGGGGCCACGGTCCTCGACCGACGCCGCGATGTCCACCCCGACGTGGAACCCGCCGGAGAGCAGCAGCGGCACGACGACCGCGTCGCGCGGCTCGCCGTCCTCGGGTGCGACGACCGACGTGACGACGTCCGCGACCTCGGGCTCCTGCACGTCGACGAAGGCCTCACGCACGTCCAGGTCGGGTCGGGCGGCGCGCACGTCGTCGAGCAGCGCGCGGACCACGAGACGTCCGTCGAGGTCGTGGGTGCCGTGCGAGCACCCGACGAGCACGGGGCCGCCGCCCGGCTCCGGCGTCGCCCCCTCGGCGCCCTCGGGCGCGGCCTCCTCCCCCGGCGTGCCGGAGGGGAAGGCCAGGATCTCCGTGGTCATGCGAGCTCCAATCGATATCCGCGCTTGACGACGGTCTTGACGAGGTCGCGGCGCCCCGTGGCCTCGCGCAGCCGGGCGACGGCCACCTCGGCGGCGTGCGGGTCGCGCGAGTCGCCCGGGAGGACGTCGAGCACGTCGTCGCGCGTGACGACCTCGCCGCGCCGCGACGCCAGGAGCCGCAGGACCTCGAGCGCGCTCGGGGACAGGGGCAGCACGACGCCGTCGAGCACCGCGACGCGCGAGCGGATCTGCAGCGCACCGGCGACGGTCGCGAGCGCCACCGTCTCGGCGTGCTCGTAGTGGGCCACGAGCGCGCGCACGAGCGCCCCGAGACGCCCGCGCTCCGGCTGGAGCGGGCTGACGCCGCGGTGCTCGAGCGGCTTCGCGGTGACGGGGCCGACGGCGGCCGCGACCATGGACCCGTCCTGGAACCGGCTCACGACGAGGCGGCCCACCTCGTGCTCCTCGGCCGCGCTCAACCACGCCTCGGCGCCGGGGGCGGACGTGAACACGACGGCGTCGATCTCGCCCGACGCCGCGGCCTCGACCGACGCACGGACCGCCTCCGGGTCGGGTGGCGGACCCCACCGGTACACGACGAGGGAGGCGACCTCGGCGCCCGCCTCCGAGAAGACGACGTCCAGGCCGTCCGCGCCCGCGCCGTGGTGCTGCACCGCGATCCGCAGGCCCGCGACGCCCTCGCCGAGGAGGACGTCCGCGATCTCCGCCGACGTCTCGGACTCCGCGACCCAGTCGGCCGTGAGCCCGGCCGCCTGGATGGCGCCGCGCGCCTTCGGGCCGCGCGCGACGATGCGCGCCCCGCCGAGCACCTCGAGCAGCCGGTCGGCGAGCCCGTGCGCGTCCGCGGCCTCGACCCACGAGCGGAAGCCGATGCCCGTCGTCACGACGACGACGTCCGGCGGGTGCTCGACGAGGTCGCGCGTGCCGGCGAGGAGCTGCTCGTCGTCGGCGTGCGGGATCATGCTGAGCGCCGGCGCGTGGCGCACCTCGGCGCCGCGCCGCTCGAGGGCGGCGGCGAGCTCGCTCTTGCGGCGGTCCGCCGTGAGGAGCACCGTGCAGCCTGCCATGACCTGCCCGAGCGCAGGCCGGGCGTCGGCGGCCGCGACGTCGGCGACGTGCTCGGCGTTCACGCGGGCGGCGCCGGGTGGAGCCGTCCCTCCGCGGCCACGTCCCCGATCACGATGATCGCCGGGGCCCGGACCCCGGCCTGGGTGGCGCGCTCCGCGACGTCGACGAGCGGGGCGCGCGTGACGCGTTGGCGCGGCGTGGAGCCGCTCTCGACCACGGCGACGGGCAGCGCCGGGTCGGCCCCGGCGTCCAGCGCCTGGGCCGTGATGCGAGCGAGCTGCGAGACACCCATGAGGACGACCAGCGTAGCCGTGCGATCGCGCACCGACACGAGCGACGCCTCGTCGAGGCCGTCGTGACCGCTGACGACGTGGAACGCGGCGACCGTCCCGCGGTGCGTCAGCGGGATACCGGCGAGCGCCGGGACGCTGAGCGCGCTCGACACGCCCGGCACCACCTCGACGGGGACTCCCGCCTCACGGCAGGCCAGGACCTCCTCGCCGCCGCGCCCGTAGACGAACGGGTCGCCGCCCTTGAGACGCACCACCTCGCGGCCGCGCCGCGCCTGCTCGACGAGGATCGCGTTGATCTCGTGCTGCGGCACGGGGTGGTCGCCGGCGGTCTTGCCGACGTCGATGACCTCGACGCCGGGGGCGAGCTCCTCCAGGACGTCCACGGGCCCGAGCCGGTCGGCGACGACGACGTCCGCCTCGGCGAGGGCGCGGCGGCCGCGCAGCGTGAGGAGGTCGACCGCCCCGGGGCCGCCGCCCACGAGCACGACCTTCCCCATGCTGCCGGGCGCGCGCCGGTGCCGCCGGCTGTCCGCGCCACCCGTGCGCAGGTGCTCGGCGATCGCGTCGCGGACGGCGCGGACACGGCGGGGATCTGCGCCCAGGGTGCCCGTGTCAGCATCACGCGCCGCCCCGGGGGCACCTGGTGCTGACACATCGGTGACGACGCCGACCAGCACGTCGCCCTGGTGAGTGGTCGCGGGCGTGCGTGCGGTTCCCTCGTGCGCCGCACCGGCGTTGACGCACCACGTGCGACGCGCCTCGGCCCACGCGGCGAGCTCGCGGTTCGCGCCCGAGTCGTCGGTCGCGGCGAGCACGAGCCACGCGTCCTCCACGTCGGACTCGCGCACGTCGCGCGGCGCCCACGTGATCCTCCCGCGCGCGCCGCCCGGGCGCGGCCCGTCGGCGGGCAGCGCCCCGAGCGCGCCGCACGCGGCGACGAGGTCGTGCAGGTCCTCGCACAGCTGCGGCGCGACGACGCGCACGTGGGCGCCGTCGGCCCACATCGCGCGGGCACGGCGCGCCGCGACCGGCCCGCCGCCCGCGACGAGCACCGTACGGCCCGCGAGGTCGAGCCCGAGCAGCGTGGTCACGGCGCACCGCCTCCGGCTGCGGCGTCGTCACGGGCACGGGCCGCCACGTGCACGACGCCGTCGCGGACCTCGACCGCCCAGGTCGCCAGGTCCGGGGCGAGCCCGTCGACCGGCTCGAAGCCGACGCGGTCGAGGCAGCGCCCGGTCTCGAGCGCGAACACCTGCTTGTACATCGGCCCTGCGACCGTCGGTACACCGCCGCGGGTGCCGACGATCCCGCGCGACATGACGTTCGCGCCCGAGAACGGGTCGCGCTGCTGCACCGCGCGTACGGTGCCGTCGGGGAGCCGGAACAGCGCCACCTGCACGCCGCCGACGAGCGCCGCCGCGCCCCGCTCGACGGCGAGGTCGCGCAGCAGGCACACGCGCTCCCACGTGGTGGGGACGAGGGTCGGGGTGCTCATCGACGGACCTCCAGGGTCGAGCCCGCGATCACCACGGGGCCGGCGGGTACGGGCTCGGCGCCCGACGCGCGGGCTGCCTCGAGGGCGGCCGTGCGCTCGGCGGCGGTCGCAGGACGGATCTGCCCGCGCTCGGTGACGTACGCGAGGTCCGGGTCCGGCTCGGCCGGCGCGTTGACGAACGAGCCGAACCGGCGCAGCTTCTCCGGGTCCTCCAGCACCGCGCGCCACTCGTCCTCGTAGTCGTCGACGTGGCGGGCCATGGCGGCGTCGAGGTCGGCGCCGATGCCGAGGCTGTCCTCGAGGATCACCTCGCAGATCGCCTCGAGACCGCCCTCGTGGTCCTCGACCCACGCGGCCGTGCGCTGGAGGCGGTCCGCGGTCCGGATGTAGTACATGAGGAACCGGTCGATCGCGCGGATCATCTCCTCGGAGGTGAGGTCCTCGGCGAGCAGCTGCGCGTGCCGGGGCGTGAAGCCGCCGTTGCCGCCGACGTACACGTTCCAGCCCTTGTCCGTCGCGATGACGCCGACGTCCTTGCCGCGCGCCTCCGCGCACTCGCGCGCGCAGCCCGAGACGCCGAGCTTGATCTTGTGCGGCGAGCGCAGGCCCCGGTACCGCAGCTCGAGCTCGACGGCCATGCCCACCGAGTCCTGCACGCCGAACCGGCACCACGTCGACCCGACGCACGACTTCACGGTGCGCAGCGACTTGCCGTACGCGTGGCCGGACTCGAAGCCGTGCTCGACGAGCCGGCGCCAGATGTGCGGCAGCTGCTCGATGCGGGCGCCGAACATGTCGATGCGCTGGCCGCCCGTGATCTTCGTGTACAGGCCGAAGTCCTTGGCCACCTGGCCGATGACGAGCAGTCCCTCCGGAGTGATCTCACCGCCGGGGATGCGCGGGACGACGGAGTACGTGCCGTCCTTCTGCATGTTCGCCATGACGTGGTCGTTGGTGTCCTGGAGCGCCGCCTGCTCGCCGTCGAGGATGTGCCCGTTGCCGAGCGAGGCGAGGACCGACGCGACGACGGGCTTGCAGATGTCGCACCCGCGCCCCGGGTCGACGGTCGCGCCCGACTCGTCGACGACCGACCGGCCGAACCGCGCGATGATCTCGCTGAACGTGTGCAGGTCGGCGACGCGCACGGCGTCGAACAGCTGGGCCCGCGAGAGCTCGAAGTGCTCGCACAGCGCGTTCGACACCTCGATGCCCGCCCGCTCGAGCTCGGTCGTCGTGATCTTCTTGACCAGCGGCAGGCAGGAACCGCACGACGTGCCGGCCTTCGTGCACACCTTCACGCCCGCGAGGTCGGTGCACGCGTGCTCGGTGACGGCGCCGCGGATGGTCCCGGCGCTGACGTTGTTGCACGAGCAGACGGTCGCGTCGTCGGGCAGCTCGAGGGACGGTGCACCACCGCCCGAGCCCTCGGGGAGCAGGAACGCGCCCGGGTCGCCCGGGAGCTCCGCGCCCAGCATGGGACGCAGCGACGCGTACGGCGTCGCGTCGCCGACGAACACGCCGCCGAGCAGCGTCCTGGCGTCGTCGGACAGCACGAGCTTCTTGTAGACGCCCGCCACCGGGTCCGCCCACACGAGCTCCATCGAGCCCTCGGTGCGGGCGAACGCGTCGCCGAAGCTCGCGACGTCGACGCCCTGGAGCTTGAGCTTCGTCGCGGTGTCCGCACCCGGGAACGTCGCCTCGCCGCCCAGCAGCCGGTCCGCCACGACCTCCGCCATCGCGTAGCCCGGCGCGACGAGGCCGATGCAGCGGCCCTCGATGCACGCGACCTCGCCGATCGCCCAGACGTGCTCGTCGGCCGTGCGGCACGCGAGGTCGACGACCGCGCCCCCGCGCGCACCCACCTCCAGGCCGGCCGCCCGGGCCAGCTCGTCGCGGGGGCGCACGCCCGTCGCGACCACGACCACGTCGACGTCGAGGCGGCCCCCGTCCACGAAGTCGAGCCGCCCCACGTGGCCCGTACGACGGGAGACCTTCATCTCCTTCGTCCCCGTGTCGCACCGCACCGCGATGCCCATGTCGTTGATGAGACGCGTGAGCGCCTGGCCGCCGCCGAGGTCGATCTGCGCGTCCATGAGGTGGGTGCCGAACTGGATCACCGTCGCCTGCGCGCCGAGCGCCCGGAGCGCGCCCGCGGCCTCGAGCCCCAGGAGCCCGCCGCCGATGACGGCGCCGCGCACCGGTCGCTCCCAGCCGCCCTCGGTCGTCGCGCTGCGTCGCTTCTCCTCGACCCAGCCGCGCAGGGCGGCGACGTCGTCGATCGTCCGGTAGACGAACACGCCCGGCAGGTCGCTGCCCGGGATGGGCGGCACGAACGCGTTCGACCCGGTCGCGAGCACGAGCTCGTCGTAGGCGTGGACGCGGCCGAGCCGGTCCGTGACGGTGCGGGCCTCGCGGTCGACCTCCGTCACCGCGCAGTCGCGGTGCAGCGTGACGAGCGGGTCGTCCCACAGCGCCGGGTCGCCCAGCGTGAGCTCCTCGGCGTCGCGCGCCGAGAAGTAGCTCGTGAGGGCGACGCGGTCGTAGGGCTTTCGCGGCTCCTCCGCGAACACCGAGATGCGCCACGCGCCGGCGCCGTCACGGGCACGCAGGGCCTCGACGAGGCGCTGGGCGACCATGCCGCCGCCGACGACGACGAGGTGCCGGGGCGGCATCGAGGGAGCGCCCGGCTGGGCGGGATCGGTCTGAGGTCCGGTCACGGCGAGCTCCTGGGGGTGAGCGAGAAGGTGCTCACGACGCTACGGAGCGGCCGTTTCGCCACCGTGCCCCGGCCGTTGCCCGTCCGTAACGGTCTTCTCACCCGGGCGGGGTGGTCCGTGTGAGACGGCGCTCCCCGGCGGTGCGGGCGCGCTCCGGCCCGGGCCCGACGTCGCCCACCACGACCCGGCCGTCGTCCGCGAGGGGCGGACCGGCCGCAGCGGCACCCGGGTCTGCGGCGGCGAGCCAGTCGACGAGGCCGCACACGACCTCCCGGCAGCCGCCGCAGCCGGTGGTGGCGCGGGTGGCCCGGGCGACGTCGTCCACCGAGCGGGCGCCGTCGTGCCAGCACGCGACGACCTCGCCCTTCGTGACGCCGTTGCACGTGCAGACGGTCGTGCGGTCGGGCATGCGCGTCGGGGTCGAGGCAGGGGCGGGCGCGGCGGCGACCGCCCGCAGCAGCAGCTGGGCGGGGTCGGAGGGGACGGGGACGCGGCGCGTGTACGCGGCCGTCAGGTCGGCCCCGACGTCGGGCGCGCCGACGCACGTGGCGCCGACCAGCAGCCCGTCCGCGACGACCACCTCGACGTGCCGCCCCGCGACCGGGTCGCTCAGCGTCACCGTGCGGTGCGCCGGGTCGGGCGGACGGCGCGTGCCGCACACGCCCATCGCGACGACGTCCAGGCCCGACGCCTTGAGCCGCACCACGTCGGTGCCGCCGGCGGCGCGCACCGGGCCGTCCCCGTCCGGGCCGGCACCGGTCGACGGCGCGACGCCCGCGGCCCGCTCCGCGAGCGCCGCCGCGAGCCGCCGCGACTGGTCCCACCCCTGCGCGACGAGCCCGGTCCCGCCCTCGGGCGGTTGCGCGCAGTCGCCGACGGCGAGCACGCACGGGTCGTCGGGGCTCGCCAGGTCGTCGCCGACGACGACGCCGCGGTCGACGGTGAGGCCCGCGGCCCGCGCGAGCCCCGTCTCGGGCACGGTCCCGCACGCGAGGACGACCAGGTCGGCGTCGAGCTCGACGAGACGGTCGGCCTCGCGGAGCACGACGCCGCGCACCCGGCCGTGCGCGTCGACCTCCACGCGCTCGGTGACGGCGCGGGTCCACGCCCGGACGCCGAGCCCGGCGAGGCGGCTCTCGACGACGCGGCCGGCGGCGGTGGCGAGCTGGCGGTCCATGAGGCTGTCGCCGCCGTGCACGACGCTCACCGCGACGCCGCGGCGCGCCAGCCCGCACGCGACCTCGAGGCCGAGGACTCCCGCACCGACGACGACGGCGTGCCGCGCGTTGACCGACGCCGCGACGATCTCGCGCGCGTCGTCGAGCGTCCGCAGCGCGTGCGCGCCGCGGGGCAGGCCGCCTGGGCGGTCGGTGAGGCCCGCGACGTCGGGCACGCGGGCCGCGGCTCCCGTGGCGAGCACGACGACGTCGTAGGGGTACGTGCCGTCCGCGGTGACCACGCGCCGCGCGGCGCGGTCGATCGCGAGCGCCTCGGTCCCGAGGCGGATGGAGACGCGTGCGTCGTCGGCGGCGGGGAGCGTGAGCGCCGCGACGTCGGTCCTCCCGGCGACCACGTCGCTGAGCAGGACCCGGTTGTAGGGCTCGTACTCCTCGGCGCCGAGCACCGTGATCTCGCACGCGCCGGCGGTGTCGCGCGCCGCGAGGTCGGCCGCGAACCGCGCACCGACCATCCCGTTGCCGACGACGACCACGCGCGTCGACGTCGTGTCCGTGCCGTTCATGCGAGCACCTCCTGACGGTCGCGGACGATCGCGACGTCCACCGCGCAGACCTTGAACTCGGGCATCCCCGACACCGGGTCCGTCGCGTCGGTCGTCACCCGGTTGACGCTGCCGACGCCACCCCAGTGGAACGGCATGAAGACCGTGTCCGGGCGGACGCGGTCGGTCCAGCGCGCGTCCGCCTCGACGTACCCGCGGGCCGACGTGAGCCGCACGCGGTCGCCGTCGCCCACGCCGAGGCGTTCGCCCAGCAGCGGGTGCAGCTCGACGAACGGCGCCGGGGCGGCGCGGTCGAGCTCGGGGACGCGACGCGTCTGCGCGCCGGACTGGTAGTGGCCGAGCACGCGGCCGGTGACGAGGTAGACCGGCGCGTCGGGCCGCACGTCGTCGCTCGGCCCGACGTGGTCGACGGCGACCGCCCGCGCGCGGCCGTCGGGTGTCGCGAAGCGGTCGAGGAAGGCCCGCGGCGTCCCGGGGTGGCCCGCGGCGGGGACGGGCCAGAACAGCCCCGGGCCGCGGGCCGCCTCGTCGGCGTCGAGGCGCGCGTGGCTCAGGCCCGCGTAGTCCGCGACGCCGCCCGCCGACGCGCGCGCGAGCTCGTCGAACACGACGGCCGGGTCCGTGGGGAACGCGACGTCGGACCCGAGGCGGCGTGCGAGCTCGGCGAGCACCCAGAGCTCGGACCGCGCCTCGCCGGGCGGGTCGACGGCCCGGCGTCGGCGGATCACGCGCCCCTCGAGCGACGTCATGGTGCCCTCCTCCTCCGCCCACTGCGTCACGGGCAGCACGACGTCGGCGAGCAGCGCCGTCTCGGACGGCACGACGTCGCACACGACGAGCAGGTCGAGCGCGCGCAGGCCGTCGACGACCCGGTCGGCGTTCGGCGCGCTCACGACGACGTTCGACCCGTGCACGAGCAGCGCACGCGGCCGGACCTTCTCCTGGCCCACGTCGAGAAGTGACTTTCCGCCCCGGATCCCGGCCGATCCGGGGCCGGGACTCACTTCTCGGCGGTCGGGGGCCAGCGACCGCAGGAGCTCCACCGCCGGCATGCCCGGGCCGGGGAGCGTCGCCGGGTCCACGCCCCAGACCGCCGCGACGTGCGCGCGCGCCGCCGGGTCGTCGATCTTCCGGTAGCCCGGGAGCTGGTCCGCCTTCTGCCCGTGCTCCCTGCCGCCCTGGCCGTTGCCCTGCCCGGTGACGGCCCCGTACCCGGAGCCCGCACGGCCGGGCAGGCCGAGCGCGAGCGCGAGGTCGATCGCGGCCGTCACGGTCGCCGTGCCCTGCGCCGACTGCTCGACGCCCCGCCCGGTGAGCACGTACGCCCCCGCGCCGCCGCGCACCGGGCTCGCGGCGGCGAGCAGGCGCGCGACGTGGCGCAGCCGCTCGGCCGGGACGCCGCACACCGTCTCGGCCCGCTCGGGCCACCACGCCGCCACGGACCGGCGGACGGCGTCGAACCCGGTGGTGCGGGCGGCGACGTACTCCTCGTCGACGAGCCCCTCGGCGACCACGACGTGCAGCAGCGCGAGGAGCACGACGAGGTCGGTGCCGGGCACGGGCTGCAGGTGCACGCCCTGCTCCCCGACCGGCCCGGCGCCCGGCGCCACGTCCGCGCGCGGCTCGGCCTCGCCGGTGAGGGCGGCGGTCGCGCTGCGCCGCGGGTCAACGACGACGAGCCCGCCGCGCGACCGCACGCCCGCGAGGTGCTGCACGGACGGCGGCATGGTCTCGGCGACGTTGGAGCCGAGCAGCAGCACGGCCTCCGCGCCGGCGAGGTCCGCGAGCGGGAACGGCAGGCCGCGGTCCATGCCGAACGCGCGGTTCGCCGCCGCCGCGGCCGACGCCATGCAGAAGCGCCCGTTGTAGTCGATGTTCGCGGTGCGCAGGACGGTGCGCGCGAACTTGCCGAGGGCGTACGCCTTCTCGTTCGTCAGCCCGCCGCCGCCGAACACGGCGACCGCGTCGCGCCCGTGCGCGCCCTGCACCCGCGCGATCCCGGTGGCGACGGCGTCGAGCGCGGCGTCCCACGTCGCGGGGTGGAGCGCGCCGTCCGGACCGCGCAGCAGCGGCGTCGTGAGGCGGTCGGGGGCGTTCAGCACGGCCGCGCTCGTCCAGCCCTTGCGGCACAGCCCGCCGCGGTTCGTCGGGAAGTCGCGCGGGGCGACGTCGACGGGCAGCGCCGTCCCGGGCGTCGGCGTGAGCGCCATGCCGCACTGGAGCGCGCAGTACGGGCAGTGCGTGCGGGCCGGTGCCGCGGTCGCGGTCGCGGTCGCGGTCGTCATGCTGCGCTCCTCCCGCGCCGTCAGATGCCGGCGCCGGCGAGCGCCGACCCCTTGCGCAGGTACACGGCCCACGCGACGACGGCCATGACGGCGTAGACGGCGATGAACGTCCACAGCGCCGGGACGAGCGACCCGGCGAGGCTCGTCGACGCGGCGAACCCGCGCGGGATGAGGAACCCGCCGAACGCGCCGACGGCACCTGCGATGCCGATGCAGCCCGCCGCCGCCTTGCGCGCCCGGGCACGGGCCGCGTCGCGCTCCACCGGGTCGGCGGCCGCGGCGACCTCCGGCAGCGCGCTCGCCTGGAACACGGCCGGGATCATGCGGTACGTCGAGCCGTTGCCGATCCCCGTCGCCACGAACAGCACGAGGAACGAGCCGAAGAACAGCGCGAAGCTGTGGCTCTGCAGGGCGAGGATCGCACCGAGCGCGCCGAGCGCCATCACCGCGTACGACGCGATGGTCACGCGTGTCCCGCCGACGCGGTCGGCGACGATGCCGCCGAGCGGGCGCGTGACCGACCCGACGAGCGCGCCGAGGAACGCGATCGAGAGCGTCACCTCCGGGAACTGGCCCTTGAGCAGCATGGGGAACGCGCCGGCGTACCCGATGAACGACCCGAAGGTGCCGATGTAGAGGAACGAGATGATCCACGTGTGCGTGTTCCGCGTCGCCGCGGCGAACGAGCGGGGATCGGCCTTCGCCGTCGACAGGTTGTCCATGAAACGCCACGCGAGGAACGCCGCGAGGACGACGAACGGGATCATCATGAGACCGGCCCGCTCGAGCGCGATGCCGGCCCCGGCGACGATGACCAGCGGGACGGCGAGCTGGACGGCGGCGGTGCCGAGGTTGCCGCCCGCGGCGTTCAGGCCGAGCGCCTTGCCCTTCTCCCGCTCCGGGTAGAAGAACGAGATGTTCGCCATCGACGACGCGAAGTTCCCGCCGCCGAAGCCCGCGAGCGCTGCGGCGCCGAGCACGAGCCCGAACGGCGTCCCGGGGTTCTGCACGACGAGCGCGAGCGCCGCCGTCGGGAGCAGGAGGAGCAGCGCCGACACGACGGTCCAGTTCCGCCCGCCGAGCACCGGCACGGCGAACGTGTACGGGATGCGCAGCGTCGCGCCGACGAGGCTCGGCACCGCGATGAGCCAGAACTGCTGGTCGACCGTCAGCGCGAAGCCGGCGGCGGGCAGCTGCGGCACGACGATCGACCACAGGGCCCACACGGCGAACCCGAGGAACTCCGCGAAGACCGAGATCCACAGGTTCCGGGACGCGACCTTCCGGCCGCCGTCCCGCCAGAACGTGGGGTCCTCCGGGTCCCAGCGGTCGATCCAGCGCCCCGAGCGGCGCCGTTCCGTCCCACGCCCGACGGCGGTCGTCGCCCTAGGGGCGAGCGTCGCGGTGGTGCTCCGCGTCGGCACGGTGCCGGTGGGGCGGTCCTCGTACTGCTCACCCTCGTGGGTGGTGGGGCTCGTGGGCGCGGGCATGGCGACTCCTAGAGGCAGGTCCCGGTCAGTGACCACGACGCTAGGAACGCGGTATTTCGACGGGACGCGAGCGCCGTTAACCCCGTGTGAGGTCTTCCGCACAGGAGGAACGCCTGCCGTGAGAGGTCTCGACGCTCTCCCGCGCCGGGGGCGGCGTCACCGGAGGACGGCGCACGGCGATGCCGCTGCGTGCGCCGCGGCCGCGTGCTAGGCAGGAAGCATGTCGATGGCCGAACCGCTCATGCCCCACCCGTCCCGCGACGAGGAGATCGCCGCGGCCGACCCCGGCGCCGGCGCGCCCGATGCCGCACCCGGGTTCGGCGTCGAGGGCGAGGACGCCGACGCGCGCACCGGGCGCGAGGACGACGAGGACCAGGTCGCGCCCGGGACGGACTGACCGGAGCGCGCCGCGCTCAGCCCCAGACGAGGCCCCGTGCGGGCTCCTCGAGGACGCGGGCGACGTCGGCCAGGACGCGTGCGCCGAGCTCGCCGTCGATCAGGCGGTGGTCGAAGCTCAGCGCGAGCTG
Organism: Cellulosimicrobium sp. NPDC057127; assembly: GCF_042670945.1. NCBI lineage: Bacteria > Bacillati > Actinomycetota > Actinomycetes > Micrococcales > Promicromonosporaceae > Cellulosimicrobium > Cellulosimicrobium sp. NPDC057127. The sequence continues at coordinate 85,566 of NZ_JBHUUP010000015.1, read as the reverse complement.
CGTGACCCACCGCTTGCGGATCTTGCCCTTGTGCACCCACGGCTGCTCGCGGATCGCGCCGAACGCGAGGATCGCGGACTCGCCCGGGTTGAGGATCGGCGTGCCCGTGTCGATGCCGAAGACGCCGACGTTCGTGATCGTGACCGTGCCGTCGCTCATGTCCGTCGGCGTCGTGCGGCCGGCGCGCGCGGTCGCGGTGAGCGCCGCGATCTCCGTCGCGAGCCCGTGCAGGTCGAGGCGGTGCGCGTCCTTGATGTTGGGCACGACGAGACCGCGCGGCGTCGCCGCGGCGATGCCGAGGTTCACGTAGTGCTTGTAGACGATCTCCTGCGCCTCGTCGTCCCAGCTCGCGTTGGCCTCGGGGTGGCGGCGGACCGCGAGGAGCAGCGCCTTGGCGGCGACGAGCAGCGGCGTGACGCGCACGTCCGCGAACTCCTTGTCCTCGCGCAGCGTGCGCACGAGCTTCATCGTCCGGGTGACGTCGACGGTGTGGAACACGGTGACGTGCGGTGCCGTGAACGCGCTCGCGACCATCGCCTCGGCCGTGCGCTTGCGCACCGACTTCACGGGCACGCGCGTGCGGCGGCCGTCGGGCGTGACGGTGCCCGAGGCGAGCCACGGCTGGTCGTCGTCCGCGTACGTCGCGAGCGGCTTCGCCGTCGCCTGGTCGTGGTGCGCCACGACGTCCTCGCGCGTGACGATCCCACCCGGGCCGGTGCCCGCGACGCTCGTGAGGTCGACGCCCAGGTCCTTGGCGAGCTTGCGCACGGGCGGCTTTGCGAGCACGGGCAGCGGCACGTGCGCGACGGCGACGGGCGCAGCGGCGGGCGCGCTCGCCGGGGCGGCCGGTGCGGGCTCGGGGGTGGGCCCGGCGGCGGGCCCGGAGGCCGGCTCCGGGGTGGCGCCGCGGCGCCGCCGGCGGGCGGTGCCCGGGTCGACCGTGCCATAGCCGACGAGCACCGAGCCGGATCCTCCCGACGCGGGGGTGTCCTGCTGCGCGGCCGGTGCCGCGGGCGACGCGGCGGGCGCGTCCGCGCCGTCGGGCACCGACGCACCCGGCGCGGTGGGCGCGGGCGCGGTGCCGTCCGGGTCCGTGTCGACGACGACGATGGGCACGCCGACCTCGACGGTCGTGCCCTCGGCCACGAGGATCTCGCTCACGACGCCGCTGAACGGCGACGGCAGGTCGACGAGCGACTTCGCCGTCTCGATCTCGACGATCGTCTGGTTGACCGTGACGCGGTCGCCGACGGCGACGTGCCAGTGCACGATCTCCGCCTCGGTGAGGCCCTCGCCCGCGTCGGGGAGCTTGAACTGCTCGTACGTCGGCACTGCTTGTCCTCCTGGTGCTGGTCGGGGTGCGTCAGTACGCGAACGCGCGGTCCACGGCGTCGAGCACCCGGTCGAGGCCCGGCAGGTAGTCGTGCTCGATCTTCGCCACCGGGTACGGCGTGTGGAAGCCGCCCACGCGCAGCACGGGAGCCTCGAGCGCGTAGAAGCACTCCTCGGTCACGCGGGCCGCGACCTCGGCCCCGGAGCCGAGGTAGCTCGGCGCCTCGTGGACGACGACGCAGCGCCCCGTCCGGCGCACCGACTCGACCACGGTCGCGGTGTCGAGCGGCGAGATCGAACGCAGGTCGACGACCTCGACGCTGCGGCCCTCCTGCTCGGCGGCGGACGCGACGCGCAGCGCGGTCGCGACGGTCGGCCCGTAGGCGACGAGCGTGAGGTCGGTGCCGGGGCGCACGACGCGCGCGCGGTCGAGCACGGCCGCGCCCTCCCCCGGACCGCCCAGGTCGACCTCGCCCTTCTCCCAGTAGCGGCCCTTCGGCTCGAAGAAGAGCACGGGGTCCGGGGAGGCGATCGCCTCCTGGATCATGGTGAACGCGTCCTGCGGCGTGGACGGCGAGACGACGCGCAGCCCGGCCGTGTGCGCGAACAGCGCCTCGGGGCTCTCGCTGTGGTGCTCGACCGCGCCGATGCCGCCGCCGTAGGGGATGCGCACGACCACGGGGACCTGGAGGCGCCCGCTCGACCGGTAGCCCATCTTCGCGAGCTGGGTGGTGATCTGGTCGTACGCGGGGAAGACGAAGCCGTCGAACTGGATCTCGCACACGGGCCGGTACCCGCGCAGCGCGAGGCCGATCGCGGTGCCGAGGATGCCGGACTCCGCGAGCGGCGTGTCGACGACGCGGTCCTCGCCGAAGTCCTTCTGCAGCCCGTCCGTCACGCGGAACACGCCGCCGAGCGGGCCGATGTCCTCGCCCATGAGCAGGACCTTCGGGTCGTGCTCCAGGGCGCGGCGCAGGCCCTCGTTGATCGCGCGCGCAAGCGTGAGCGTCTTCGTCGTCCCGGCGGGGACCCCGGTCGTCGTCATCGTGCGGCCTCCTCGGCGAACGACTGCTCGTACTCGGTGAACCACGCACGCTCACGCTCGACGACGGAGTGCGGCGTCGCGTAGACGTGCTCGAACATGCTCGCCCCGGCCGGGGCGGCGAGCGCGCGCGTCTCGGTGCGCAGCCGCTCGCCGAGCGCCTCGGCCTCCGTCCCGACCTCGGCGGCGAACGCCTCGTCCCACGCGTCCTCGGCGCGCAGCAGCGCCTCGAGCCGGTCGATCGGGTCGCGCCGGCGCCAGTACTCCTCCTGGGCCCGCGAGCGGTACTTCGTCGGGTCGTCCGACGTCGTGTGCGCGCCCATGCGGTACGTGAACGCCTCGACGAACGTCGGGCCGCCGCCGGAGCGGGCGCGCTCGAGCGCCTCGGCCGTCACGGCGTAGCAGGCGAGCACGTCGTTGCCGTCGACGCGGACGCTGGGGATGCCGAACCCGCCGCCGCGGCGGTACAGCGGCACGCGGGTCTGCTTGCTCGTCGGCTCGGAGATCGCCCACTGGTTGTTCTGGCAGAAGAAGACGACCGGGGCGTTGTTCACGGCCGCGAACACGAGCGCCTCGTTGACGTCGCCCTGCGACGTCGCACCGTCGCCGAAGTACGCGACGACGGCGGTGTCCCGCGCCGCGTCGCCGGTGCCGACGAGCCCGTCGCGCTGGACGCCCATCGCGTAGCCGGTCGCGTGCAGCGCGTGCGACCCGATGACGAGGGTGTACAGGTGCACGTTGTGCACGGTCGGGTCCCAGCCGCCGTGGTCGACGCCGCGGAACAGGCGCAGGCGGTCGACCGTGTCGATCCCGCGCACGTGCGACACCCCGTGCTCGCGGTAGGAGGGGAACACGTAGTCCTGCGGGGCCAGCGCCCGGCCGGAGCCGATCTGCGCGGCCTCCTGGCCCTTCGACTGCGCGAAGAGCCCGAGCTCGCCCTGGCGCTGGAGCGACGTCGCCTCGTCGTCGAAGCGGCGCGTGAGCACCATGTCGCGGTACAGGCTGCGCAGCGCCGCGCCGTCGAGGTGGGCGACGCGCTCGCGGTAGGCGTCGGTCTCCGGCGTGGTGACGCGCGCGCCCGCCGGTGTGACGAGCTGGAGGAGGGGTGCGTCGTCGGGCCCGCCGCTCACGTCGGGAAGGTCCGGGGGCGTGCTCGCGGTCTCGCTCACGCGTTCTCCTTCGGTCGGGCCGGTCGGCCCGCTCGGGTGCAGGGGCGCCGTCGTAACCTACGTCTCCGTAGCCTACGCAAGCGTAGGCTACGACGCCGTAGGTAGCGCTCCCCCCGCCAGGGCCAACGTCGGCCCCGGGCGTTTGGAGGGATCCTCCAACTCCCGTCGAGTGTTCTCCCGCCGCGCGGTCACGGCAAGCAGGCGCCCTGGACACCGCCGCCGTGGCCCGATCGCGAGGCCCGGTCGCGAGGCCGGGTCGCGAGGCCGGGTTGCGAGGCCCGGCCGACGGGCGTTGCGTGGTGGGGGCTCGCCGAGAGGCGGCGGGGCGAGGTGACCGGAGGAGCGATGGGACGCAGCGACCGGATCGCGGAGCCGTGGGGCACCCGCACCCCCTACGGGCAGGGCGAGCCCTGGCCCTCGCGGGTGGACACGTTCCTCGACGAGGGGCTCACGGAGGCCGACGTCGACGCCTGGGTGCAGAGCGCGACGATCCTGCACTCGAACGGCGACGGCCTCGACATCGCGGTCAAGGACGGCCGCATCGTCGGGGTGCGCGGCCGGGTCGAGGACCGGGTCAACCACGGGCGGCTCGGGCCGAAGGACCTGTACGGCTGGCAGGCGAACAGCTCCCCCGACCGGCTCACGCACCCGCTCGTGCGCAAGGACGGCGAGCTCGTGCGCGCCACGTGGGAGGAGGCGATGAGCCGCGTCGTCGGGCGCACGAAGGAGCTCCTCGACGAGCAGGGCGCGAGCGCGGTGGGCTTCTACACGACCGGGCAGCTGTTCCTCGAGGAGTACTACACGCTCGGCATGGTGGCGCACGGCGGCCTCGGGACGAACCACGTCGACGGGAACACCCGGCTGTGCACGGCGACCGCCGCGGCCGCCCTCAAGGAGACGTTCGCGTGCGACGGCCAGCCGGGCTCGTACACCGACGTCGACCACGCCGACGTGATCTGCCTGTACGGGCACAACATGGCCGAGACGCAGACCGTCCTGTGGACGCGCGTGCTCGACCGCCTCGCCGGCCCGAACCCGCCCCGGGTCGTGTGCGTCGACCCGCGCGAGACGCCGGTCGCCCGCGCGGCGACGGTCCACCTCGCCCCGCGCCCCGGCACGAACGTCGCGCTGATGAACGGCCTGCTGCACCTGGTCGTCGCGGCGGACCAGGTCGACCACGACTACCTCGAGGCCCACGCCGTCGGGTTCGACGAGCTGCGCGAGCGCGTCGCGGACTACCCGCCCGAGAAGGTCGCCGAGATCTGCGACGTCCCCGAGGAGCGGCTGCGCGAGGCGGCGCACGTCATCGGGTCGGCCGAGCGGCTGCTGTCCACCGTGCTCCAGGGCTTCTACCAGTCGCACCAGGCCACGGCGGCCGCCGTGCAGGTGAACAACGTCCACGTCGTGCGCGGGATGCTCGGCCGGCCCGGCTGCGGCATCCTCCAGATGAACGGCCAGCCGACCGCGCAGAACACGCGCGAGGCCGGTGCCGACGGCGACCTGCCCGGCTTCCGGAACTGGTCGAACGACGCGCACGTGCAGGACCTCGCCCGCGTGTGGAACGTCGACCCCATGCGGATCCCGCACTACTCGCCCCCGACGCACGTCATGCAGATGATCCGCTACGTCGAGGAGGGATCCATCCGCATGCTGTGGGTGCAGGGCACCAACCCCGCGGTGTCCCTGCCCGAGCTGCACCGCATCCGCTCCGTGCTCTCGCAGGACCGCCTGTTCCTCGTGGTCCAGGACATCTTCCTGTCGGAGACGGCCCAGCTCGCCGACGTCGTGCTGCCCGCCGCGACGTGGGGCGAGAAGACCGGCACGTTCACGAACGTCGACCGCACCGTCCACCTGTCGCTCAAGGCCGTCGAGCCGCCGGGCGAGGCGCGCCCGGACCTCGACATCTTCGTCGACTACGCGCACCGCCTCGGGCTCCAGGACAAGGACGGTCAGCCGCTCGTGAAGTGGAGCACCCCCGAGGAGGCGTTCGAGGCCTGGAAGGAGTGCACGCGCGGACGGCCGTGCGACTATACGGGCATCACGTACGACAAGCTGCGCGGCGCCAGCGGCATCCAGTGGCCCTGCAACGACGAGCACCCCGACGGCACGGAGCGGCTGTACGCCGACGGGCAGTTCTGGAGCGACGCGGCGTACTGCGAGAGCTACGGCCGCGACCTCGTCACCGGCGCACCGCTGGAGCCGGCCGAGTACAAGGCCCTCAACCCCGACGCCAAGGCCGTGATCAAGGCGGCGGAGTACCTGCCGCCGCACGAGCTGCCGTCGCAGGAGTTCCCGCTCCAGCTCATCACCGGGCGCACCGTCTACCACTTCCACACCCGGACCAAGACCGGGCGCGCACCGCAGCTGCAGGCGGCCGCGCCCGAGGTGTGGATGGAGGTCTCCGCGGAGGACGCCGCGCGGTACGGGCTCGCCGAGGGCGACGTCGCGGAGGTGCGCACCCCCCGCGGCAGCGTCGTCGGGCAGGTCCGGATCAGCGGTGTCCGGCGCGGCGTCGTCTTCCTGCCGTTCCACTACGGCTACTGGGACACGCCCGGGGGCAGCGGGCCGGACGGCGAGGGCCGCGCCGCCAACGAGCTGACCCTCACCGACTGGGACCCGGCGTCGAAGCAGCCGATCTTCAAGACGGCGGCGGCCGCGCTGCGCCGTGTCGGCCCCGGGGACGGCCCTGCGCCCGCGCCCACCACGACCGCGTCCGCCCCCGTGTCGGGCGACGTCCCCCCGACGCGCGGGGGGCCGGACGCCCTCGCCGACGAGTCCTTCGACGTCCGCGTCCCCGAGGAGGTGCGATGAAGATCGGTCTGGTCCTGCGCGAGCTCCACCGTTCCGAGAACGACCTCGCGCACGAGCTGCTGCAGGTGGCCGACCGGCACCAGGTCGACCACGAGATCTACCACGTCGCCCGCGACATCGCGGCGTGGTCGCAGCGGCACGTCCGCGAGATCGCCGCGATCGCCCGTGACTACGGCGAGACGCTCGACCCCGAGCCGGAGGGCGAGTCCGGTCTCGCGCACCGCGTGCTCGACAAGGCCAGCGAGCTCGCGGGCCGGGCCAAGGTGCCGGGCCTGCTCATGCTGCGCGACCTGCGCGAGGTCTACATGAAGGCGTCGGGCGTCTCCGCCGACTGGGAGATGCTCGCGCAGGCCGCCCAGGGCATCTCGCACACCGACCTGCTCGCCCTGACGAAGCGCTCCCACCCCGACACGCTGCGCCAGGTGCGGTGGGCGAACGCGAAGCTCAAGGAGTCCTCGACCCAGGTGCTGATCAGTTGAGCGCGCACGACGGCGCCGGCACCGCCCCCGCCGACGTGGCCCGGATCGTCGTGCGGCCCATCGGCACGCCCCTGCCGCTCGCGTTCCTGGGACTGGTGGTGGCGACGACCGCGTTCGCCGCGCTCCAGCTGGGGTGGTTGCCGCCGTCGGAAGGAAGGGTCGTGGCGCTCGGCGTGCTCGCGACCACCGTCCCGGCGCAGCTCCTCGCGGCCGTGTACGGGTTCCTGGCGCGGGACCCGGTCGCCGGGACCGGCACGGCGGTCCTCGCGGGGACCTGGGCGGCGGCAGCGACCGCGACGCTCGTCACGCCCCCCCGGGCGTCGAGCCCCGGGCTCGGCGTGCTCCTCGTCGCCTCGGCCGCGGTGATGCTCGTGCCCGCGGCGGCGGCTGCGACCGGCAAGCTCGTCGCGGCGGGCGTCATGGGCCTGACGGCGCTGCGGTTCGCAGTCACCGGCGTCGCCGAGATCACGGGGTCCTCGACGTGGCTCACGGCGGCGGGCGTCGTCGGGCTCGTGCTGGCCGTCGCGGCGCTCTACGCGGCGCTCGCGCTCGAGCTCGAGGGCGCGGGCACGCCCGTGCTGCCCGTGCTGCGCCGCGGGTCCGGGCAGGACGCCGACGCCGGTGACCTCGACGACGCGCTCGGAGGGCTGGCCCGCGAGGCGGGCGTGCGGCGTCAGCTCTGAGCCGTCAGCGCCAGGTCGCGCTGACCCGCAGGAACAGGTCCGTGGCCTCCGGCTCGCCCACGCTCACGCGCAGACCCTCGCCGGCGAACGGGCGCACGACCGCACCCGCCGCGCGCGCCTCCTCGGCGCGCTGCACCGTCCGCTCGCCCAGGTCGAACCAGACGAAGTTGGCCTGCGACTCGGGGAGCTCCCAGCCCTGGTCGCGCAGGCCCTCGACGAGCCGGGTCCGGTCGGCGACGAGGTGCTCGACGCGGGCGAGCAGCTCGTCCCGGGCGCCCAGCGACGCAAGCGCCGCCCGCTGGGCGACGTGCGAGACGCCGAACGGCGTGGACACGGCGCGGACGCCCGCCGCGAGGCGCGGGCGTGCCACCGCGTACCCGACGCGCAGCCCCGCGAGCCCGTACGCCTTGGAGAAGGTACGCAGGAGCACGACGTTCGGGTGCTGCGCGTAGACGGCGAGGCCGTCGGGCGCCTGCGGGTCGCGCACGAACTCGAGGTACGCCTCGTCGAGCACCACGAGCACGTGCGACGGGACGGCCGCGAGGAACGCGTCGAGCTCGTCGCGGTGCACGGCCGGTCCCGTCGGGTTGTTCGGGGTGCACACCATGACGACGCGCGTGCGCTCGGTGATCGCGGCGGCCATCGCGGGCAGGTCGAGCCGGCCGAGCGCCGCCCCGGTCTGCAGGGGGACCTGCACGGACGTCCCGCCCGCGACGGCGACCGCGATGGGGTACGCCTCGAACGATCGCCAGGGGTAGAGGACCTCGTCGCCCGGCTCGACGACGGTCTGGAGCACGTGCGCGAGCACCGCGACGGAGCCGTTGCCCACCACGACCTCGCCCGACGACACGCCCAGGCGTTCCGCGAGCGCCTCGACGAGCTCGGTCGCGTACATGTCGGGGTAGCGGTTCACGTCGGCGGCGGCGTCCGCGATGGCGGCGACCACCGACGCGAGCGGCGGGTACGGGTTCTCGTTCGACGAGAGCTTGAACGCCGCAGCGCCGGGGGCGACGCGCGCCCCGGGGACGTAGGCCGGCAGGGCGGCGACGGCGGGACGCAGGGGGACGCGGGGTTCGTGGGCCACGGTCCTCGATCATGCCACCGCGCGCCGGGCGGGCGTGATCCCGCCCGGCGCGCGACCGTCAGCCGCAGTCGAGCGCGTCGTACGCGGCGTCGGCGGCGAAGGACCGGCCGTCGCCCGTCGCGGACACCTGGGCGCTGCCCGCCCCGACGGCCACCGACCGCGCCGCGAACGCGTGGTAGGCGGAGGCGCCCGGCTCGACGTCGGCGACGGTCCGCTCGCCGAACGGGGTGGCCAGCGTGATGTCGACCGGCACGGCGTCGTCGTTCGTGGCCCGGACCGCGAGGTAGGCCTTGCCGCCCAGGCAGCGCGCCTGCGTCGTCGTGGAGACGGCGAGGTCGCCCCCGGCGCCGGCCGTGAGCGCGATGATCCCGCGCACGGCGGTGGTGGCGCGGACGACGCTCGCCGCCGCGTCGGCGTCCTCGACCGCGGTCCGGCCGAGGGTCTGCGCCTCCGCGACGAAGCCGTCGGCCGCCTCCCAGTCGCCCGCGTCGGCGGCCTCGAGCGCCCGCCGCATGCGGTCCTGGACCTGCTCCCCGACCGTCTCGTCCACCGTCCCGGCGGCGACGCGCTCGCCCACGAGCTCGACGACGTCGGTGTACCAGGAGGGGTCGGCCGCGACGTCGGCGATGACGAGCCCGGCCTCGAGTGCGGTGCGCGTCGCGGCCACGACCGCGTCGGCGTACGCCTGCGGGTCCGGGTACCAGTCGGCGAGCGTGGCGTCGTCGACGGGCGTGGACCCGCCGTCGAGGAAGCAGAAGCCCGGCCCGGCGTTGAGACCCGAGTTGATCCGGAACGGCACCTCCTGGGCGGCGAGTCGGATGCCGCCGAGGCCGAGGCCGAGGTCGTCGCGCGCCACGGTCGGCGGGTCGTCGTCGGTCAGCTCGAGGGGCTCCGCCGAGGGCGGGGCGGTGCCGTCGGCCACCCAGGCGGCGACGTGGTCGTACACGGCGCCCTGAACCATGTGCTGCGGCACGCGCGACCCGGAGGGCTGCTCGCACGTCTGCGGCGTCCCGGGGTAGCCCCCGGGCGCCGTACCGATGTCGCGGATGCGCAGCCGGCCGTAGTCGGTGATGAGCTTCCAGTCGCCGTGCGAGGCGCCCGCGACCTCCCACGTGCGCAGCAGGTCGGTGTCGGGCTGGCGCTCCGCGGCCCCGAGGAGGTTGATCGCGACGTCCGTCTCGCTGTTGAGCTTGAACACCGGGGTGTCGATGTCGTCGCGGACCGACGCGCCGCCGCCGTGGAGCACGACCGCGTCCACCACGTCCGCGAGCGGGTCGACCGAGTTGACGTAGGTCCGCAGGCGGCCCGCCGACTGCGAGTGCCCGGTGGCGACGACGCGCTCGGCCACGAGCGGGCCGAGCGGCGCGGTCCCCTCGGGGTCGCGGACCGCCTCGACGGCCTGGGAGAAGACGTCGTACGACAGCGTGTCGTCGGTGACGGTGCCGCCGTCGGTGAGGTCGAGCGTGCCGTACCGCTCGGGGCTCCAGGCACGCAGCCCGGTGGCGGAGTGGACGCCCGCCCGCTGGGCGGAGACGCCCACCCACGCGTAGCCCTCGCGCACGAGGTGCTCGTGCGTCTGGAACCAGTCGACCTCCTGGTCCCACTGGTTGGAGACGTTGTACCACTCGGCGATGACGGTGCCGTTGAACGCGGCGGGGTCGACCGGTCGGCGGACCACGATGCGGGTGCGGTACTCGTGCCCGGTGCTGAGGACCGTGGCGTCCGTGAGGCCGTCCGCCTGGTACCGGGTCGCCTCGCCCTCGAGGAAGAACTCCTCCTCCACGTAGCCGTGGCCGACGAGGTCGTAGTCGCTGGCGAGGAACGGGTAGCCGTGCGCCGGGTCGCCGGGGGCGGTCGTCGCCTGCACCGGACCCACCACCTGCGGGTCGGGCACCGCGGCGGAGGCGGGCAGCGCCGTCCCGGCGAGCAGGAGCGCTCCCGTCGCGGCGAGGGCGATCGGGCGTCGGACGGGGGGTGCAGACATGACCACTCCTTCGTCGGGGCCCGACGGCGCTGTCGGGACGCTCAGCAGCCTAGGTTCGACCTCAGGACTTGTCGACGCCGCGCCGCCTCGTGGACCGACCGGTCCGGTGGCAGGATGCCCGGTATGAGCTTCGTCGTCCGCGTCCTCGTCACCGGTCTCGCCATCTGGCTCACGAGCCTGTTCATCGACGACCACTTCCAGATCGTCGGCTCCGACTCCCCCGGCGGGAGGCTCGTCATCATCCTCGTCGTGGCGCTCCTCTACTCGCTCGTGAACGCCGTCGTGAAGCCGATCGTCCAGGTGCTGTCGATCCCGCTCTACATCCTCACGCTCGGCCTGTTCTCGCTGGTCGTCAACGCCCTCATGCTCATGCTGACGGCGTGGATCACGGAGCAGACCGACTGGGGCATCCGGATCATCGGCGGCTTCTGGTGGGCGCTGCTCGCCGCGCTGGTCATCGCGGTGATCAACTTCCTCGTCTCGGCCGTGGTGCCCCGCAAGGACCGCTGAGCCCTGCCGGGCCTCACCGCCGGGTGTCCGACGCGCCGTCGCCGGACCCCGGCGCCAGCACCGTGCTCCCGCCCGGCGAGACGGCCCTGCGGACGACGTCGTCCAGCCCCGGCACCCCCGGTGGCCCGAGGGTCGTGACGCGCTCGGCGACCTCCTCGACGTCGAGCTCGAGCGTGCCGCGGTAGTACCGCGTCTCCACACGCTGCCCGTCGAGCGACCGCTCGACGGCGTCGAGGTGCGCGGCCAGCCCCGGGTGCCCGATCGCCTCGGCGTCCGTGAGGGTCTGCACGTGGAACCCGACGCCGTGCGGGACCGCTCCCGGGTCGCCCTCGCCGCCGACGTCGTGGTCGCGCGTCACGGTGAGCTGGCCGGCGGCGGCGGGGTTCGGCATCCCGTCCAGGGCGGACACGCCTTCCTGCCGGTTCTCCACGTGCGTCCCCAGCACCGTGGGCGGCAGCGGCAGCCCGCCGACGGGTGCGCCGGCCGTCACGACGTGCGTCACGCGGTACTGCGGTCGCCCACCGGCCCCGCTCGCACCGGCGGTGCCCGCCGCCGTGCCGCCCGCCGTGCCGCCCGCCGTCGCCGCCGCGACGGCGGCCGCCACCATCCCGCCCTGGCTGTGGCCCACGAGCACGACCTCGTCCTCGGCGGCGACCTCGGCGTCCTCGAGCGCCGCGAGGACCAGTGCCGCGCTGTCCGCCGCCTCGGCGAGCTGCGCCGCGTCGGCGTCCTCGGACCCCATGACCCCGTAGTTCGACGTCATGGAGAAGGGGGTGCCCCACCGGCCGAGCTGCGTGCCCGGGATCGTCACCACCCACGTGGTCCCGCCGTCGTCGTGCACGATCTTCTCGAGCGCGATCGTCGAGTGCGGCACCGGGTTGTCCTCCCCGGCGGTGCCGTAGACGACGTCGATCCGGCGCAGCAGGTCCTGGGCGTCGCGCGGCGGCGGCATCAGGGCGTCGTCGGGCGAGCGCTCCGGCGCCAGCCGCTCCACGCGGAGGCGGTCGTGGAAGAGGCCGCGCCACCCCTGCGCCAGGCCGCGCAGGACGGCGGCGGCGTTCGCCACCGTCGGCGCCTCGGACGGGTCCCGGTCCGGGTCGAGCAGCCCGAGCAGCGCGCCGGTGGACGCGACCGCTCGCTCGTGCATCGGCCCGCCGCCCGTCACGAACCGCTCCCACGCGAACCCGTCGCCCGTCAGGAGGGCGTGAAGGAACGCCCCCTGACCGACGAGTCCGGCCGCCCACAGCCCCAGCAGCGGGACGTCGGCGACGGCACCGAACGCCTGCCAGGCGGCGGACTCGGCGGCGACGTACGTCCCGGACGCCTTCGCCGTGCGCAGGGCGAGGCCGTCGAGCCGCGACTCGAGGTCCGCGAGCGCCGCGTCGAGCGCGTCGAGGGCCTCCAGGGCGGCGGCGTGCTCGCGCAGCGCGCCGGACGTCGTGCCGGCGGCCCCGGCCGTCAGCGCCCCGGGGCCGAGCGTCCCGCCGGACAACGGGCCCGCGCCGGCCCATCGCGCACCCCCGACGCGCAGCCGCGCCGTGCGGCACCCGGTGCGCGCCTCGGTGACGAGGTCCACCGCGGACCGCAGGACGGCGGACTGCGCGAGGATCGCCTCCGCGTCGGCCGTGGTCACGGTCCCGCCCACGACCGTCACGTTCGCCGTGGGGTCGGGTGCGCGGCTCACCAGGCCCGCTCCCCGGCGAGGACGGCGCGCTCGTGCTCCGCGTCGAGCGCGCGCAGGTAGCGGTCGGCCACCGCGATCGCGTCGTGGGTGAGGGTACCCGCGGCGACGGCCCGCGCGACGGCGTCGTCGAGCGCCGTCCCGTAGCCCTGCGCAGCCTCTCCCGCCCAGTCGAGCACCCGGGCGCCGTCGACCCGCCACCGCGCGGTGTCGACGGCCTCCGCGACCGCGCGCAGCGACGGCGTCGGGTCGACGAGCGTCCCGACCGGGGAGACGGAGCACGCGGGTGGCGCGCCGTGGGAGGAGGTCATGCGGGCACGCTAGGAGGACGCGCCGGGAAGCGGTCCGGGCACGTCGCGGCCGCTGTGGACGGGACCGCCGGGCTCGTGGCCTGTGCACGTGCAGGCCACCGGTGCGAGCCCTGCCGCGCCGCAGCGGCTCTCGCCGTCCCTCCCGCGGGACGGACGCCGCCGTCGCACCGCGCCGTGGGAGAATCGGGGCCGTGCCCGAGAACTCCGCCGCCCACAGCCCTGCCCGCGTGAGCCTCGCCGAGGTCACGCCGCCGATCGCGCTCGGCCCGCTCGACGGCCGCTACCGGGGCGCCGTCGCCCCGCTGGTGGACCACCTCAGCGAGGCCGCGCTCAACCGCGAGCGCATCCACGTCGAGGTCGAGTGGCTGATCACGCTGTGCAACGGCGTCCAGGCGGTCGACGAGAACGCGGTGCGGCCCGTCGTCCCCGGCGCCCCCCAGCTCTCGGAGGCCGAGGTCGCGTACCTGCGGCAGATCCCCGCGACGTTCGGCGGCGAGGAGATCGCCGAGCTCGCCGCGATCGAGCGCGAGACGGTGCACGACGTCAAGGCGGTCGAGTACTTCGTCAAGCGTCGCCTCGCGTCGGCGCCGGAGTCGCTCGGCACGGACACGGTGCTGCCCGGCGTCGGCGAGCTCGTCCACTTCGCCTGCACGAGCGAGGACGTCAACAACCTGTCGTACGCGCTCATGGTGCGCGGCGCCGTCGAGCAGGTGTGGCTGCCCGCCGCGACGGCGCTCGCCGACCAGCTCGCCGACATGGCGCGCGAGCACGCGGCCGTGCCGCTGCTGAGCCGCACGCACGGCCAGCCGGCGACCCCGACGACGCTCGGCAAGGAGCTCGCGGTCCTCACCCACCGGCTCCGCCGCCAGCTGCGTCGCATCGGTGCCGCCGAGTACCTCGGCAAGCTCAACGGCGCGACCGGCACGTACGGCGCGCACACCGTCGCCGTCCCGGGCGTGGACTGGGTGTCGGTCTCGAAGCACTTCGTCGAGGGCCTCGGGCTCACGTGGAACCCGCTGACGACGCAGATCGAGTCGCACGACTGGCAGGCCGAGCTCTACGCCGACCTCGCGCGCTACAACCGCGTGCTGCACAACCTGTCGACCGACGTGTGGACGTACATCTCGCTCGGGTTCTTCACGCAGATCCCGGTGCCCGGCGCGACGGGCTCGTCGACCATGCCGCACAAGGTGAACCCGATCCGGTTCGAGAACGCCGAGGCGAACCTCGAGATCTCGTGCTCGCTGCTCGACACGCTCGGGGCGACGCTCGTCACCTCGCGCCTGCAGCGCGACCTCACCGACTCGACGACGCAGCGCAACATCGGCCCCGCGTTCGGCCACTCGCTCCTCGCGATCGACAACGTGCGCCGCGGTCTCAAGGCCCTCGCGGCCAACGCCGACCTCATGGCGGCCGACCTCGACGAGAACTGGGAGGTGCTCGGGGAGCCCATCCAGTCCGCGATGCGCGCCGCGTCCGTCGCGGGCGTGCCCGGCATGGACAACCCGTACGAGCGGCTCAAGGAGCTCACGCGCGGGCAGCGGGTCGACGCCACACGGCTCCGCGAGTTCGTCGCCGGCCTCGGCCTGCCCGACGACGTCGCGCAGCGCCTGTCGGACCTCACCCCCGCGACCTACACCGGCCTCGCCGAGCGTCTCGTGGCGGACCACCTCGCCTGACCGGGCCCTCCGCCGAACACGGGATCAGCCACCGGATCGACCTGGATCCGGTGGCTGATCCCGTTCTCGGCGGTGGCTGGCCGCGTGCTCGTCGGCGGGGCCCGGCTGGGCCGCGGGTGCCCGACGGCGCCGTGTCAGACGGCGGTCGGCTCGCCGGGGCGTCGCTCGCGCGGGTCCGCGATCCCGCCCGTCGCGGCGAGCAGGGCCCGGTGCGAGGCCCGGGCGTGCTGCAGCTCGTCGAGCCGGTTGACGACCCACCGGGCGGCAGCCGTCGCGGCGACCGAGAACCCGAGCAGCGCGAGGACGTTCCCGAGGTCGACGGCCCCGGGATTCAGGCTCCCCGACCAGAAGACCGGCTCGCGGCCGAGGAGCAGGGCGGTGGCGACCCCGACGAGCGCGGGGACCGACTGGCGCGTGCGATCCCACAGGAGCATGGCCCCGAGCACGACGAGCGCGGGGCGCAGCAGGTCCTGGAGCATCCAGGAGACGTTCCCCACGGTGATCCAGTTCGCCCAGAGACTCGCACCCGTCGGCGCGGTGAGAGCGTGGAGGCTGACCGCGACGGCGGCCGAGCACACCGTCACGGTGACGGTGCGAAGCGTCACCACGCGCACCTCCAGCCGTGCGCGGTCCACGACGACGAGCGCGAAGGCGGCGAGAGCGACGACCCAGCCCGCGCTCACGTACGCCAGGTACACCCGCTCGGCGGAGACGAGGCCCCCGACCGCGACGGCTCCGGCGATCGCCGCGACGACGGCGAGCACTGCGCCCGTCCGCGAGAGCCCGAGGGCGAGCGCGCCGACGCAGACTCCCCACGCGAGCCACGCGGGGGCGAGCGGCGCCGAGATCAGGGCGTTCACCCCGATCCAGAACGGCTCGCCCGCGATCCGTAGGGCCTCGTGACGACTCTCGCTGCCGAGGAACATCATCGTGGCGGACAGCTCGCGCGCGGCCTGGACCGCGAGCAGCAGCATGAGCACGACGAGCAGCAGCGCGCTCCCGTCGCGACGCTGCCGCGCCGTCGAGCCGAGCGGGGCGAACAGCCACTCGCGCGCGGCGGCGCGCAGGAGGTCCCACCGTTCGGCCCGCGACGGGCGTGCCTGGCCGGGCGTCGCGCCGTCGAGCAGGTGACCGAGCATCTCCGCCTCGTGCTCGCGCCGGTACGTGTACGGGAAGAGCCGCAGGAGCCGCTGGTAGTCGCGGACCAGCACCGGGGCGATGGGAAGTGCTCCGGCCTCGGGCGCCGTCACGGCGTCGTCCGCGGCGCCGGCGCGGTCGTCGACGCCGCTCATGCCGGGACCACCCCGCCGTCGAGCCGACCCGGCGCGACGTCCGTCCCGCCCCGTGGCTGCCGCGACGCAAGGCGTTCGAGCGCCCGGCGCGCCTGCGCCTCGGCGCGCTCCGCCTCGGCGGCGAGACGGCTGCCGCCCTCGGTGGTGAGCCGGTAGTAGCGGCGCAGGCGCGAGTCGACGACCTCCTCGCGGTCGACCTCGACGAGGCCGGCTGCGACGAGGCGGTCGATCGCGCCGTAGAGCGTCCCGGCCCGGAGCGTGATGCGCCCGTCCGAGCTCGCCTCGACGTCCTGCGCGATGCCGTACCCGTGCAGCGGCTCGCGCGCGAGCGCCGAGAGGATGAGGAACGCCGGTTCCTGGAGCGGTCTGGATGCCATGTCGGCGACCATACCTTCGCGACGAACCTATACGCCTCGACGCGCCGGTCGCCGAGCACGAGCTTGGTGCCGTGATCCGGCGGATGACGACACCAACCTCGTTCTCGCGAGCGCGCAACGTCGTGCTCGGCGGTGGACGACCGCGTGCTCGACGGTGCGCGGGCGTGCGTCGCCCGGCGAGGTGCGGCACGCTCGTGCCATGCACGGCTCCCGGCCCATGATCCGGCTCGTCGCCGTCGCGATGGCTGCGGCGCTGGTGACGTCGGCGTGCACCGGTTCCGACGACGACCCGGAGCCCAGCCCGTCGGAGTCGACGCCGCCGGCCGTGCACACGTTTCGCTCGACGGAGCTCGTCGCGCCGGTGCTGCCGGTCACGCAGGGGCCGGCCGCGTCGTCGGACACCGGTGAGGCGCTGTACGTGCTGGGGCCCAAGCGCAGCGAGGCACCGCAGAAGGGCCCGCTGTTCGTGGACGGCGCGGGCGAGCCGGTGTGGATCGCGCCGGACGACACGCCCGCGTACGACGTCCGAGTCCAGGAGCTGGACGGCGAGCAGGTCATCACGTACTACGTGGGGCAGTCGGACTTCGTCGGCCACGGCTTCGGCGACATCGTCGTGCTGGACCCGTCGTACCGCGAGATCACGCGCGTCACGACCGGCGGCGACGTCGGGCCCGGCAACGCCGACATGCACGACGCGACGATCACGCCCGACGGGACGATGCTCCTGCTGGCGTACGTCGCCGAGCAGACGGACCTGACGCCCGTGGGCGGCGACGAGGACGGCTGGGCGTGGGAGAACGTCGTGCAGGAGGTCGACGTCGACTCCGGAGAGGTCCTGTTCGAGTGGCGCGCGTCGGAGCACGTGGACCTGACCGACACCATGACGTCGCCCGACGCGGACGAGGAGAACCCGAAGGGCGCGGAGGACGACCCCTTCGACTGGTTCCACATCAACAGCGCGAACCTGACCCCCGACGGCGACATCCTCGTCTCGGCGCGCAACACCCACGCCGTGTACCGGGTCGACCGGGAGACCGGTGAGGTCGAGTGGGTCCTCGGCGGCACGTCGAGCGACTTCGACATGGAGGGCCCCGACGACGGCACGGGCGCGCAGTTCGCGTGGCAGCACGACGCGCAGATGCACGAGGACGGCACCTTGACGCTGTTCGACAACCAGGGCGACCCGCCGGTCGGCGACAGGTCGCGGGGGCTGCGGCTCGCCCTGGACACCGACGCGATGACCGCGTCCGTGCTCCAGGAGTGGCTCCCGACCGACCCGACGCTCGTCGCGGGCAGCCAGGGCAACCTGCAGGTGCTCGCGAACGGCAACGTCGTCATCGGCTGGGGCGACGCGCGGCTCACGAGCGAGTTCACGGCGGACGGCACCCTGGTGCGCGAGTTCCCGTTCGAGGCCGGCGAGTCCTACCGGGCCTACCGCTTCGACGACTGGGTGGGCACGCCGGCCGACCCGCCGCGGGTCGTCATCGACGGCGGCACGGCCTACGCGAGCTGGAACGGCGCGACGGAGGTCGCGTCGTGGCGCCTCGTCGCCGGCTCGTCGGAGTCCGACGCCGAGCCCGTCGTCGAGGCACCGCGCGTTGGGTTCGAGACCGCGCTCGCCCCCGTGCCCGAGGACGCGGCGTACGTCGCGGTCGAGGCCGTCGACGCGGACGGGACGGTGCTGGGCACGGGTGTCGCGGACTGACCGCGACCCGGGACACGGCGCGGTCAGACGTGCCCGGCCGGCGGCGCACTCTGCGCGGCGGCCAGCCGGAACGACCGGCTGACGAGCAGTCGTACCACGACCGTCAGCGCGGCGACGGCGATGCTCTCCCACGTCGGGCCGGCGGCGAGCCGCAGCAGCCCGGCGGCGAGCAGGAAGTCGAGCAGGCAGCGCAGGCCTTCACCGGGCGACCGGGCCGCGACCGCGACGACGGCGCCCGCCACGAGACCACCGGTCACGACGACCGTCGCGAGGGCGTGGAGCAGGTCAGGCGGCACCGGACGACCCGCGCGCGTCGGCGGAGGCGAGCTCGCGGCGCTCCTGCTGGATCTCGCGCGCGAGGAAGAAGTTCAGGGCGGTGCGGATCGCGGCCACCGCCGCGAGCTCGGCGATCTCCTGCAGCGTCGGCGCGACCGCGGTCCGCAGGATGTCGCTCGCGAGCTGGAACTCGAGACCGAGGGCGAGCATCCGCCCGAGGTCGAGACGCACGCGCACGAACGACTCGGCGCGCCGCTCGCGCACCCCGATCCACACGAACCGTGCGAACGCCACGACGCAGCCCACGAAGATGACGACGGCACCGGCCATCTCGACGAGCCGCACGAGCGCATCGACGAACGTGCTGATGCTCTCCTCGTCCAGGAACTCCATCGGGTCACTGTCCCCGGGGCCCCGTGCGCTCACATCCCGGGCCGGACCTCCGTCGCGAAGGAGTGGTCGCCTCGGCGGGACAGCCGTAGCGTCGAGGCCGTGAACGACACGCCCTCCCCGCCGGCCCCCGGGTACCTCGCGGCCACCCTGCCGGTCCTCGACCTCGCCGTCGGCTCGGTGCGGGCGCTGCGCGACGCCGCGGCACGCGCCGGCGGGTACCCGCTCGGCCCGGACCCGGATCCGGAGCGGGTCGCGGCGGCGTTCACGAGCGACCGCCTGCTGCGCCTCGACGACCGGCCGGTCGACGGCTTCGCCGCCCTGTCGGGGTTCTTCCGCGCCGCGGACGGGTGGCTGCGCACGCACGCCAACTACCCGCACCACCGCACGCGTCTCCTGCGCGTCGTCGGCCTGCCCGACGACGCGACGCGGGACGATCTCGCCACGCGCTTGGAGGAGCGGCTCGTGCAGGACGTCGAGGACGCTGCCGCCGAGGCGGGTGCGATCGCCGTGCGCGTGCGCACCGAGGACGAGTGGAGCGTGGCGCCCGGCCGGGGCGCCGGCTCGGCCGAGCCGGTGCGGACCCGGGTGCGGGACGACGCCGGGCCGGGCCGCCCCCTCGCGGACGGGCCCCGTCCGCTCGCGGGCGTCCGCGTGCTCGACCTCACGCGCGTGATCGCCGGGCCGGTGGCGACGCGAGCGCTCGCGCTGCTCGGTGCCGACGTGCTGCGGGTGGACCCGCCGCACCTGCCTGAGATCGGGTGGCAGCACCTCGACTCTGGTCAGGGCAAGCGGTCCACACTCCTCGACCTGCGCGAGCGCGCCGACCTCGCCCGCGCGCAGGAGCTGCTCGACACGGCGGACGTGCTCGTGACCGGCTACCGGCCCGGCGCCGTCGAGCGGCTCGGGCTGCGCACGCCGCCCGGGGCGGTCCGCGCGCGGGTCGCGGCCTGGGACGACGGCCCCTGGGCGGAGCGCCGCGGGTTCGACTCGATCGTCCAGGCGGTGAGCGGCATCGCGCTCGTCGAGGGATCGCGTGACGGGACCGACGGCCCCCCGGCCGCGGCGACGCCCGGTGCGCTGCCCGCCCAGGCGCTCGACCACGCGACCGGGTACCTCGTCGCGGCGGCCGTCGCCGACGCGCTCGTCGACCGCGCGGCGGACGGCCGGGGACGCGACGTCGACGGCGTGCTCGCCCGCACGGCGACGGCGCTCCTCGCCGCTCCCGGCCGCGACCCCGCGCATGGGGCGCCGGCAGCGCCGGGGCCGGGCTGCGTCGTCGCGCACGAGGTGGGCGTCGACGGTCGCGCGACCACGGTCATCACGGCACGCCCCGCGCTCCACCGTCTCGGCGACGAGCGCATCGACGACCACCCCGCCCCGGCGCACGCCTGGGGCACGGACGTCGCCGCCTGGGCGCGCTGACCGGTCCAGCCACCCGGGGCGGACGGCAGCACCGTCAGATGTGGTCCAGCCGGCGCAGGATCGCGCCCTCGCGCAGCGCCCACGGGCAGATCTCGACCTCGTCGACGCCGAGGGCGCGCATCGTCTCGACCGCGACGACCCCGCCCGCGACGATCTGCACCGTGCGCTCGGGCGTCACCCCGGGCAGTGCGGTGCGCCCCTCGGCCGTGAGCCGGGCGAGGCGCGGCACCCAGTCCGCGAGCTGCGAGCGTCGCATGCGCCAGCGCTCGTCCGGCCCGACCACCTCGTGCTGCATGCCCGCGAGCCGCGCGAGGGAGCGGAAGGTCTTGGAGGTGGCGACGACGTGGTCGCGACGCGGCAGCCGCCCGAACGCCTCGGCCGTCGGCGCGAGGGTCGCGCGCACGTGCTCGCGCAGCGCGTCCACGTCGGCCGGGTCGGGCGGGTCGCCGGGCAGGTAGGCCATCGTCATGCGCCCCGCGCCGAGCGGGACGGACGCCGCGAGGTCGGGCTCCTCGTCGACGCCGGAGGCGATCTCGAGCGAGCCGCCGCCGATGTCGAGCACGAGCAGCCGTCCGGCCGCCCAGCCGTGCCAGCGACGCGCGGCGAGGAACGTCAGGCGCGCCTCCTCCTCGCCGGAGAGCACCTGCACCGACCGACCGACGCGCTCGGAGATGGCGGCGAGCACGTCGGGGCCGTTCGTCGCCTCGCGCAGCGCCGACGTGGCCATGGGCAGCATCTCGTCGACGGACGACTCGCGCGCGAGCACCATCGCGGTGTCGACCGCGTCGAGCATCGCCGCCACGCCGTCGGGCGACAGGGAGCCGTCCGGCTCCAGGTACCGCATGATCCGCACGACGGTCCGGGCGCCCGCGGCCTGCACCGGCCGGGCGCCGTAGGCGGCGTCGACGACCGCGAGGTGGACGGTGTTCGAGCCGATGTCGAGGACGCCGAGACGCCGGGTGGGCCTGCCGTTCGCCGGGGTGCCGTTCGTCGTCGTCACGACCAGCGAGGCTACCGGCCCGCCGCGGTCAGCGGATCTCGGCCTCGGCCTCGGCCTCGGCCTCGGCGATCATCGCCTCGGCGTCCGCGACGACCGAGCGCTCGGCCGACCGCGACTCCTCGACGGCGCTGGCGCGCGCCGCGACGATCGCCTTGTGCAGGTCGGCGTGGACGCGACGGCGGACGCCGCGCGCGAGCTCCTCGACCTCGTCATCGCCGGGCTCGTCGCCGTCGGCCCGGCGCAGGGACACGACGTCGTCCACCTCGGCGTGGATGCGCCGCTCGGCGTCGGCCAGCAGCGCGACGACGGCCGCGTCGGCCGCGCGCCCGAGGCGCGTCTCCTCGAACTCGTGCGCCGCGTCGTCGACGATCGCGCGGGCGTGGGCCACGAGGTCCGACGCGATCGACGGCGAGTGCGCGGCGAGCGTCGCGAGGTCGTAGAGCAGCACGCCCTCGACGTCGGCGACGTGCGGGTCGACGTCGCGGTGCAGCGCGAGGTCGAGCACGACCATGGGCCGCGCCTCGGGCTCGTCGCCGGCCGCGACCGCGGCGCGCTCGCGCGCCCGGACGACGGACGCGGCGTCGAGCACGTGCTCGATGGCCTGCTCCCGGTGCGCCTCCGTGCCGGGGCCACCCGCCACGACGCGCCCCCGGGCGCCGCTGCACGACACCACGAGGTCGGCGTCCTCGAGCGCACCGACGAGGTCGGTGACGGCCTCCGCGCCGCGCGCGGCGGCGAACTCCTCGGCGCGGCCGGACCGTGAGTAGACGCGCACGTCGTCGCACCCGAGCGCGCGCAGCGCGGCCAGGCTGGCGCCGGCGTACGAGCCGGTGCCGATGAGCACGGTCCGGACCTGGTGCCACGGCGGGAGCTCGGCGGACGCGAGGTCGAGGCCGAGGGCGACGACGGACCGCCCGGCCCCGCCCAGGGCCGTGCCGGTGCTCACGCGCTTGGAGGTGCGCGACGCCGTCTGGAACAGCAGCTCGAGCGTCGAGGACGTGAGGCCGTCGGCGTGCGCGGTCTCGAGCGCGCGCTTGACCTGGCCGGCGATCTCCCGCTCCCCCACGACCATCGAGTCCAGCCCGGAGGCCACCGAGAACAGGTGCTCGGCGACCTCGCTGCCGGCGCGCGCCCGGAAGGACCGCACGGCCTCGTCCGGGGCGACGCCCGAGGCGTCGGCGACGAGGCGGGCGACGTGCTCGGTGGCGTGCCGCACGCCGGGCCCGTCGAGCGGGGCGTCGACGTCGAGGTACAGCTCGAAGCGGTTGCAGGTCGCGAGGACGACCGCACCCGTGATGACGTCGCAGGCCGCGACCGCCGAGCCGCCGATCGAGTGGGCGCCGGTCGAAAGACGTTCGAGGGCGTCGAGATCGAGCTCGTGGTGGCTGGCCGTCAGGGAGAGAAGAGCCACAGTGCTTCGATTTAACCATCGGCGCGCGCGAGGGGCAGAATTGTGAATCGTGAAATTCCCCTCACTCGCGCCCACGCACCCGCTCGCGGACGGCCGCACGACGAAATCTCCTCTCGTGCGCGCGCTGCGCGCCGGGACGACCGGGGAAAGGCCGGAAATCACACCGGTGTGGTTCATGCGCCAGGCCGGACGGTCGCTCCCCGAGTACCGGGCCGCGCGCGAGGGCGTCAGCATGCTCGACTCGTGCCTGCGCCCCGACCTCGCCTCGGAGATCACGCTGCAGCCCGTGCGGCGCCACGGCGTCGACGCTGGCATCTTCTTCTCGGACATCGTCGTCCCGCTGCGCCTGGCGGGCGTCGAGGTGGACATCGCGCCGGGCGTCGGCCCCGTCATGGGCCAGGCCTACCGCACGCGCGACGACGTGGCGCGCCTCGTCGAGTCCGAGATCACGCCCGAGGCGCTCGCGCCGATCACCGAGGCGGTCGCCCGGACGGTCGACGCGCTCGGCAGCACCCCGCTGATCGGCTTCGCCGGCGCCCCGTTCACGCTCGCCGCGTACCTCGTCGAGGGGCGGCCGTCGCGCGACCACCTCGCGGCGCGCGCGCTGCTGCGCGGCGACCCGGAGACGTGGCAGCGCCTCGTCGACTGGGCTGCCGACCTCACGGGCACGTTCCTCCGTGCACAGGTCCTCGCGGGCGCGAGCGCCGCCCAGCTGTTCGACTCCTGGGCGGGCTCGCTGTCCCTCGCGGACTACACCCAGGGCGCCGCCGGCGCGTCGACCAGGGCACTCACCCACGTCGCCGACCTCGGTGTGCCGGTCGTGCACTTCGGCACCGGCACCGGCCACCTCCTGCCGGCCATGCGCGACGCCGTCCTCGCCGCCGGGGTGCACGACGTCGCCGTGGGCGTGGACTACCGCACCCCGCTGGACGAGGCGGCGGCGACGCTCGCGGCCACCCCGCCCGGCGTCCCGGGCACCGACGCGTCGCGCGCGACCGTCCCCCTCCAGGGGAACGTCGACCCCGCGCTGCTCGCAGCACCCTGGGACGTGCTGGAGGCGCACGTGCGCGACGTGCTGCGACGCGGCGCCGCGGCCCCGGGGCACGTCCTCAACCTCGGCCACGGCGTCCCCCCGGACACCGACCCGACCGTGCTCACGCGCGTCGTCGAGCTCGTGCACGAGGCCGGCGCGGCACGATGAGCGACGCGCCGGCGGCACCCGGTCCGCCCGCCTCCGACCTCGCGCCGGGCGGGGTCGAGGTCGTGGACGCGGTCGTCGTCGGCGCGGGCGTCGCCGGGCTGACGGCGGCGCGGTCCCTGCGGGAGCGCGGGCTGCGCGTCGTCGTGCTCGAGGCGCAGGACGTCCCCGGCGGCCCGGTGCGCGGCGAGGAGCTGCCCGGTCTCGACGGCGTGCGGATCGACGTCGGCGCGGAGTCGTTCGCGGCCCGCGGCACGCAGGTCGCGGAGCTCGCCGACGCGCTGGGGCTCGCCGTCGTGGAGCCGGCGCCCGCGTCGGCGTGGGGCTACGCGGCGGGGCGCCCGTTCCCGCTCCCTCGCGCAGGGGTCCTCGGCATCCCGGCGCACCCGTGGGCGGCGGACGTACGACGGGCGGTCGGCCTGACCGGGGCCCTGCGCGCGAGCCTGGACCGCGTGCTCCCCCGCCGGTTCGCGGACACCACGACGCTCGAGTCGTTCGCGCGCTCGCGCATGGGCACGCTCGTCACGGAGCGGCTCGTGGCGCCCGTCGCGACCGGCGTGCACTCGGCCCCGCTCGACCGGCTCGACGTCGACGCGGTCGCGCCCGGGCTCCGTGCCGCGTTCGAGCGCGAGGGCTCGCTCGCCCGGGCCGTCGCCTCGCTGCGCGCGCTCGCCCCCGCGGGCTCGGCGGTCCGCGGGATCGACGGCGGCATGCACCGGCTCGTCGAGGCGCTGGCCGCGGACGCCGACGTCCGCACCGGGCACGAGGTCGTCGCGCTGACCAGGACGGAGGACGTGACCGGGCCGGACGCCGTGCCCGGCTACGACACCCCCGACCCGACCGCGTGGGGTGCGTGGCGCGTCACGACGCAGGGCCCGCGCGGCGAGACGCACCTGCACGCGCCCCGGCTCGTCGTCACGACCCCGGCGCTCGTCGACCAGCTGTGGCCGCTCGTGGGCGGCCCGGCGGACGTCGTGCCGGACCCGGAGCCGGGCGCCGACGTGCGGCTGGTCACGTTGCTCCTGCGCGCACCGGAGCTCGACGACGCGCCGCGAGGCACCGGGATGCTCGTCGCCCCGCCGCACCGCGACGCGGGGCGCACGGCGCAGCGTCCCGACGTCGAGGCCAAGGCCCTGACCCACTCGACCGCGAAGTGGCCCTGGTTGCGCTCCCGGGTGCGCGACGCCGTCGGGCCGGGGCACCACGTCGTGCGCCTGAGCTACGGACGCGTGGGCGTGCAGAGCGAGCCCGACCTGGACCAGGTCGTCGCGGACGCCTCGCGGCTGTTCGGCGTCGACCTGCACGGACGCGTGCTCGGGCACGTCGTCACGCGGTGGGACGGCGCGCTGCCGCCGCCCACGCCCGCGTACCGGCGCGAGGTCGGCTCCTTCGCCGGGCGCGTGGACGAGGTGCCGGGGCTCGGCGTGACCGGGGGCTGGATCGCGGGCACGGGTCTCGCGGCGATCGTCGCGCACGCCCAGGAATGCGCCCGGAAGGTGTGAGGTAATCCTTACCGGAAGTGCCCGGAAATGCGCACAGGAAATGTGGACGTGACACATTGTCCGAACATCCTGACCACGTGTCACCACCGCGTCACACCCGCTCGGGAATTCTCCGCGCATTTCGAGATCGCCGATCCACGGAGGACACTGGAAGGGTGAGCACCACCGCCAGCACGCTTGCGACCATCCGCGTCGGCACCCGGGGCAGCGCCCTCGCGACCACCCAGACCGGCCACGTCGCGCGGCGCCTCGAGGAGCTGACCGGCCGGCCCGTCGAGACGGTCCGCATCCGCACCGAGGGCGACGTCCGCACCGGGTCGCTGGCCCAGATGGGCGGCACCGGCGTCTTCGTCACCGCGCTGCGCGAGGCGCTGCTCGACGGACGCTGCGACGTCGCCGTCCACTCGCTCAAGGACCTCCCGACGGCGCCCGCCGCCGGCCTCACCGTCGTGACCCCCGAGCGGGAGAACCCGCGCGACGCGCTGTGCGCCCGGGACGGCCGGACCGTCGCCACGCTCCCGCGCGGCGCGCGCGTCGGCACCGGCTCGCCCCGCCGGGCCGCACAGCTGCGGTCGGTGCGCCCCGACCTCGACGTCGTGGACATCCGCGGCAACGTCGACACGCGCCTGCGGCGCGTCTTCGGCGAGGACGCCGACCTCGACGCCGTCGTCCTCGCGTACGCAGGCCTGTCCCGGCTCGGGCGGTTCGACGAGATCAGCGAGGTCATCGACACCACCGTCATGGCGCCGGCCCCCGGCCAGGGCGCGCTCGCGGTCGAGGTGCGCACCGCGTCGCTGGAGGACCCGGTGGTCGCCGAGGCCCTCGACGCGCTCGACCACGAGGCCACGCGCGTCGCGGTCCTCGCCGAGCGGTCGCTGCTCGCGCGCCTCGAGGCGGGGTGCGCGGCACCCGTCGGCGCCCACGCGGTCGCCGAGGACGGCGAGCTGCGGCTCACCGCCGTCGTGGCACGCGTGGACGGCGCCGAGCAACTCACGCACTCGGCGCGCGCGCCACTGCCTTCGACCGGGGCGGACCGGAGGGCGGCGCGCGACGAGGTCGCGCTCGCGCTCGGCCGCCGCGTGGCCGACGCGCTCCTCGCCGACGGCGCCGCACGGCTCGCCCCGCTCGGGCCGGCCGCCGACGCCGCCGACGCGGCCGAGGCCGCGCTGCCGGGCGTCGAGGGCGCGGACACCGGCGGCACGGAGGGCACGGGCGACGCCGCCAGCACCACCGGCACCACCGGCACCAACGACACCGCCGACGCCCGGCACGCCACCCCGCGCTCGACCTCTCGCGATGCGGTCGAGACGGCGCGCGAGCAGCTGCGCGACGGCGGCTACCGCGGGGACGCCGGGTGACGCCCGGCCCGCTGCGCGACCCGTCGCGCGGACCGGCCCCCGTCCTCGCACCCGCACCGCTCTCCGGCCGGACGGTGCTCCTGCCCCGCGTCGCCGAGCGCGCCGCCCCGCTCGCGACGACGCTGCGTGCCGCGGGCGCGCACGTCCTCGTCAGCCCGGCCATCGAGCGCGCGACGGTCGAGGACACCGCACCGGTCGACGACGCCCTCGCGCGGCTCGCCGCCGGCGCGTACACCTGGGTCGTGGTCACGAGCGTCAACGCGCTCGACGAGCTCGCCGCCGGCGCCGCCCGCCGCGGCACCACCCTCGCCGACGTCGCCCGCACGGCCCGGTGGGCCGCCGTCGGCCCCGCGACCCGCCGCGCTCTCGAGGCCGCGGGCATCACGGTCGACATGGAGCCGGCGGAGAACTCCGCCCGCGGCCTGGTGGCCGCGTTCTCGGAGGCGGGGTCGTCGGACAGCGCAGAAGCCGTGCTGCTCCCCCAGGGCGACCTGGCGGCGTCGACCATGGCCGACGGCCTGCGCGACCGGGGGTACGCGCCCCACGTCGTCACCGTCTACCGCACCGTCGCGCACGACCTCGCACCGGAGGTCGTCGAGGCGTGGCGCGGCGGCCGCGTCGACGCCGTCGTCCTGACGTCGGGAAGCACGGCCCGCGAGGTCGCCCGGCAGCTCGGCCCGCGCGACGACGTCGCGGCCGTCGCGATCGGCGAGCCGACGGCCCGGGCGGCGCGCACCGTCGGGCTGCGGCTCGACGCCGTCGCGGACCGCCCGACCGACGAGGCGCTGGCGGCCGCCGTGACCACCGTCCTGTCAGCGACACCCGCCGCCCCGGGAGCACATGGTGCTGACACCAGTGACAGAGAGGACTTCTCGTGAGCGTGCCCACCCCCCACCCCGGCCTGCCCGTCGGTCACCACCGGCCGCGCCGGCTGCGCAGCACCCGCCGCATCCGCCGCCTCGTCGGCGAGACGCGCCTGCACCCGGCGGACCTCGTGCTGCCGCTGTTCGTCAAGGAGGGCCTGACGGCGCCGCGGCCGATCTCGTCGATGCCGGGCGTGGTGCAGCACACGGAGGAGACGCTCGCGGACGCCGTGCGCGCGGCCGCCGAGGCGGGGGTGGGCGGCGTCATGCTGTTCGGCATCCCGGAGCACCGCGACGCGACGGGCAGCCAGGCGGACGCCGAGGACGGGATCCTCCAGCGTGCGCTGCGGCTCAGCCGCGACGTCGCCCGGGAGGTCGAGGCCGCCACGGGCCGCGCCCCCGTCGTCATGGCCGACACGTGCCTCGACGAGTTCACCGACCACGGGCACTGCGGCGTCCTCGCGACGCGTCGCGACGGCACGGCCGAGACGGTCGTGGTCGACAACGACGCGACGCTCGAGCGGTACGCGAGCATGGCCGTCGCGCAGGCGCGCGCGGGCGCGGACGTCGTCGCGCCGTCCGGGATGATGGACGGCCAGGTGGGCGTGATCCGCGAGGCGCTGGACACCGCCGGCTACTCCGACGTCGGCGTCCTCGCGTACTCGGCGAAGTACGCGAGCGCGTTCTACGGCCCGTTCCGCGAGGCCGTGGACTCGGCGCTGCAGGGCGACCGCCGCACGTACCAGATGGACGCGGGCAACGCCCGGGAGGGGCTGCGCGAGGCGGACCTCGACCTCGCCGAGGGCGCGGACATGGTCATGGTGAAGCCGGCCGGGTCGTACCTGGACGTGCTCGCCGCGGTGGCGGAGATGTCGCCGGTGCCGGTCGCGGCGTACCAGGTGTCGGGCGAGTACGCGATGATCGAGGCGGCCGCGGCGAACGGGTGGATCGACCGGCGCGCGGCGATCTCGGAGTCGGTGCTCGGCATCAAGCGGGCGGGCGCCGACGTGATCCTCACCTACTGGGCCGTCGAGCTGGCGGGCTGGTTGCACGACGAGACGTTCGGAGGGACGCGCTGATGACGGAGTCCACGGGGTTCGGGGCCGCGGCCGCCGCCCAGGCGGAGGTGGCGGTGCCCAGCGCGACCGCGACGGGCAACCACGAGGCCTTCGTGCGCGCGCAGGGCGTGCTGCCGGGCGGCGTGAGCTCGCCCGTGCGCGCGTACGGCTCCGTGGGCGGCGACCCGCGGTTCCTCGCGTCGGCGCGCGGCGCGTACGTCACCGACGTCGCGGGTCGCGAGTACGTGGACCTCGTGTGCTCGTGGGGACCGGCGCTGCTGGGCCACGCGCACCCCGAGGTCGTCGCCGCGGTGCAGGAGGCGGCGTCGCGCGGCCTGTCGTTCGGCGCACCGACGCTCGCCGAGGTCGAGCTCGGCGAGGAGATCCGCCGCCGCGTCCCGGCCGCCGAGCGGGTGCGGCTCGTGTCGACGGGCACCGAGGCGACGATGACGGCGGTGCGGCTCGCGCGCGGCGTCACGGGCCGCGACGTGATCGTGAAGTTCGCCGGCTGCTACCACGGGCACGTGGACTCGCTCCTGGCGCAGGCGGGGTCGGGCGTCGCGACGCTCGCCCTGCCCGGCTCGGCCGGGGTGACCGAGGCGAGCGCGGCGGACACGCTCGTCCTGCCGTACAACGACCTCGCGGCGGTCGAGGCGGCGTTCGCCGAGCGCGGCTCGCAGATCGCGGCCGTCATCACGGAGGCCGCGCCGGCGAACATGGGCGTCGTGACGCCCGCCGAGGGCTTCAACGAGGGTCTGCGGCGCATCACGGCGCAGCACGGCGCGCTGCTCGTCCTCGACGAGGTGCTCACCGGGTTCCGGGTCGGCCCGAGCGGCTGGTGGGGGGTCGAGAACGGAGCGAACTCCTCCGCGGCACGGGGTGCCGAGGGCTACGTGCCGGACCTGTTCACGTTCGGCAAGGTCGTGGGCGGCGGCATGCCCGTCGCCGCGGTGGGCGGCCCGGCGGCGGTCATGGACCAGCTCGCGCCGGCCGGCCCGGTGTACCAGGCGGGCACGCTGTCGGGGAACCCGGTCGCGGTGGCCGCGGGCCTCGCGACGCTGCGGCTCGCCGACGACGCGGTCTACGCGCGCGTCGACGAGGTGTCGCGCACGCTCTCGGCCGCGGTCGGCGAGGCGCTGGACGCCGCGGGCGTGGCGCACCGGGTGCAGCACGCCGGCTCGCTGTTCTCCGTGTTCTTCGGCGACCTCGCCGCGAGCGCCGGCGTGCGCGACTACGCGCAGGCCCAGGCGCAGGACGTGTTCCGGTACCGGGCGTTCTTCCACGCGATGCTCGAGCAGGGCGTGAACCTGCCGCCGTCGGTGTTCGAGGCGTGGTTCGTCTCGGCCGCGCACGACGACGCCGCCGTCGCGCGCGTCCTCGACGCGTTCCCCGCGGCGGCGCGTGCCGCGGCGCAGGCGTCACCCGTCTGACCTGCACACCGAGCACGGAGCCGTCCACCGCATCCCGCCGATCCTGGTGGACGACCCCGTGCTCGGCGCACGTCAGGGCAGCGTCGCGGCCGCGCCGGCCCGGCGGCCGAGCGAGCGGACCTGGAGACCGAGGACGACGAGCAGCACGCCCCACACGACGGCGAAGAGCCCGAGCAGCCAGACGATGGAGACGAGGCCCTCGTCCACGTTGAGCAGCACGAGGAGCCCGAAGACGACGCCGAGCACGCCGGCGACCACGCCCCAGGCCCACCCGCTGCCGGTGGCACGGCGCAGGGCGACGCTCGCGAGGACCTGCACGACGCCGTAGAGCAGGGCCCAGAAACCGATGATCCAGGTCAGCACGACGGCGGTCTTGCCCGGCCAGACGAGCAGCACCACGCCGACGGCGACGCTGACGACACCCATGGTCACGAGCGCCGTGGCCCCGGAGCCGGTGCCGCGGCGGCGCACGCCCTCGACGATCTCGACGACGCCGTCGACGACGGCGAAGACACCGACCACCCAGACGAACGCGGCGGCGGTGATCGTGGGCCACGCGAGCGCGACGACGCCCAGGAGGACCGCCAGGACGCCGCGCACGACGAGCCAGTACCAGACCTGGCGGGCGGTGCTCGCGAACGCGGTGAGGACGGGATCGGTGCTGCTCATGGTGCCCACCTTCGGTTCAGGCCCGGGCGGGCCGGGGTGCGACGACGCGGACGGGTGCGTGGTGGCGGCGCGAGCCCCAGACGAGCAGCGCCGACAGGACCAGGACGCCGCCGAAGGCCAGCACGGGCCCGGCGTGGAAGGGGCCGATCCGCTTGTCGGCCACGACCGCGTAGGTCGGCGAGTGGGCGACGTCGGACGGCGCGGGGACGAAGGTCAGGTCGGAGACTACCTGCGTCGCCGGGTCGGCGAAGGTCTGCTCGTGGACGGTGACGTAGTCCCCTGCGGCGAGCAGGCCGGCGAGCTCCGCCGACCGGACGGAGCCCGGGGGGACGCGCCCGGCGAAGCGCACGGTCGGGGCGTCGAGCGCGGCGGTCGGGTCGGCGCGGTCCACGCGGTGGTCGCCGAGGACGTAGGTGCGGGTGCGCAGCGTGCCGTCGGCGGCCGCCGTCATCCGCATCGGGAGGACGAGGGCGCTGCTCGGGAACGTCACGCGCAGCGGCTGGACCGTGCCGTCGAACGTGGTCGCCTCCTCGGGCGCGAGCCGCGCCACGACGAACGACCAGCCTTCCGCCACGTACGGGGCCATCGCGCCGCGGACCGACGCCGGGAGCTCGAAGCCCCGGTCGGCCAGCCACACGTCGAGCGCGGCGGTGTCGGTCGCGGCGACGGTGGCCACGTCGAGCGGGCCGAGCCGCACCTCGGTGAGCACGTCCACGCCCGGTGCCCCGACGCCCGGGGATCCTCCGGAGCCGCCCAGGCCCAGCTCGGGCCACCAGCGGTACTCGGAGACGACGGCGCGGGGCGCCGTGATCTCGTCGAGCTCGCGGAAGATCTCGGGGTCGGCGAGCGCGACCTCCGCCGGAGCGGGGGTGGGCAGCAGCAGGCCCACCTCCGGCGCCGTGGACGAGACCTCGAGCTCGAGCACGAGCGTCTCGGTGGTCCCGTCCCACTGGAGCACCGCGGTCCCGGCGCCCACGGACGACTCGTCGGCCGGGCCGTCGACGACGGCCCCGCACGCGCACGCCCCGGCGGGCGGGGCGACGGCCACGAGACCGAGGGCGAGGACGAGGGCGAGCAGGGTCGACGAGAGAGCCGTCCGGGCCCCCTGCCACGCCGACACGCGCCGTCGCGTCCCCATGCTGGGAGGTTAGGACCGCCCGGGGCGCGCCGCGCGGCGAGGCCGAGATCGTGATCCTGCCGTGACCGGCGGCGCCGTGGGGCAGGCCCGCGTCAGGCGACGGCCTCGACGCCGAGGTGCACGAGCAGGCCGAGCACCACGGCCCACAGCGACACGGAGACGACGCTCCAGACGAAGACGCGCATGCGCGGGGCGCCGAAGCCGACCATCGCCGCGGCCGTGACGTGGCTGGGCAGCAGGAGCGGGCCGAGCAGGCTGACGCCCGGTACCCCGTACCGGTCGAACACGCGGCGCATGCGCTGGCGCTTCGGGTCGGCCTCCTTCGTCCGGCCTCGGGTCAGGCCCGACCTCGCGGCCCCGAAGACCCAGACCACGAGCGCCAGGGCGAGGGCGTTGCCGACGATCGCGACCGGGATCGCGACGGCCGTGTCGATCCCCGCGACGATCCCGACGACCGCGGCTCCCTCGGCCTCGATGTAGGGGATCATGCCGGCCAGCAGGACGCCGACCCAGCGCAGGAACGGCGGCAGGTCGAGCGTGAACTCCTGCAGCGAGGTGATGACGTCGGTCATGGTGAGCCTCTCGTTCGGTGGTCCCTCCACCCTGTCGTCCGGCGCGCCCGACGGGCAGTGCGCACAGTCATCGGTGCCGGTGCGCGGCTCACGGGTCGGGTATGACGGGTGTCACGTCGCGGCCCCGCCTCTTGATACCCGGCGGGGGTATAGTGGTAGGTGTCGAGAGCCGAGGAGCGACCATGACCGAGACCGCACAGGCCCGCACCACCACCCAGGACGCCGGGCCCACGAGCCACGACGGCCCGCACGGGTACGCGTCCGACAAGGAGGCGTACCTGAAGCGGATGCGCCGCATCGAGGGGCAGGTGCGCGGCATCGCGCGCATGATCGACGAGGACGTCTACTGCATCGACATCCTCACCCAGGTCTCGGCCGTCACCAAGGCCCTGCAGGCCGTGAGCATCGGCCTCGTCGAGGACCACCTCGGCCACTGCGTCGTCGACGCGGCGCGGGAGTCCGAGGAGGCGGGCGCCGCCAAGGTCAAGGAGGCAGCCGACGCCATCGCCCGCCTCGTCCGCAGCTGACCCACCACCACCGAGGAGCACCATGAGCACCGTCACCACCCTGGGCGTCACCGGCATGACCTGTGCCAACTGCGTCGCCCACGTCACCAAGGACGTCGAGGCCGTCGCGGGCGTGGAGAACGTCAGCGTCGAGCTGCGCGTCGGCGAAGAGTCCGAGGTCACCGTCTTCTCCGACGAGCCGCTCGACGAGGCAGCGCTGCGCAAGGCGGTCGACGAGGCCGGCTACACCGTCGCGTCGTACTCCGTCCAGGAGGACGCCCTCGCCGCGCAGTACGCCGAGCAGGCGCCGGAGAAGCAGTCCGCGCACGACTGCGCGTGCGGCTGCGGCCCCGCCGAGGGCGGCGCTCCCGCGACGAAGACGTACGACCTGCAGGTCCCGCCGAGCGCCTGACCGCTTCTCGGGCCCGACGGCGGCCGCACCTCGCCCGCACGAGGCAGCGGCCGCCGTCGGCCCCACCCCTTCCCCGCGGACCGCCCGCCGACCGTCGCACCACCGCGACCCGGGCCCTCCGCGCCGCGCCGCCCTCACCGGGTCGGCGCCCCCGCCGCGACGACCGCCACCCCGGTGCGTCGCCGGTGACCTCCCCCCGAGCACCTGTCGAGGAGTCACCCGATGACCGCCCAGCCCACGCCCACCCCGACCTCGGCCGCGCCTCCCGACGGCCGCCCGTTCGCCGAGGTCGAGCTCGCCGTCGAGGGCATGACCTGCGCGTCGTGCGTCGCCCGCGTCGAGAAGCGCCTCAACCGCGTCGACGGCGTCACCGCCACCGTCAACCTGCCGCTCGAGAACGCGCACGTCGTCCTCACCGGCCCGGTCGACGACGCCGACCTCGTCGCCGCCGTCGAGAAGGCGGGCTACACCGCACGCGTCACGACCCGCCGCGCCCACCAGTCACCGACCGCCCCTGCCCCGGCCGACCACACCTCCACCCCGGCGCCCACGGCGCCGGGCGAGACGGCCACGGAAGCCACACCCACGCCGTCGGGCCCGACCGTAGTCATGGCACCGGGCGAGACGGCGGCGGCACCCACCGCCTCGCCGTCGGGCCCGACCGTGAGCACGTCGCCGGGTGAGCCGGCAGCGGAGGCGGCGGGGTGGCCGGAGGATGCGAAGGGCGTGGCGGGTCTGGCGGGAGCGCCGCGAGGGACGAGCGGCGCGGATGGTAGCCCGAGCACCTCCGGCCACCCCGCCGACGCCCCGACCACGGACCGCGGAAGCGACCTGCTGCGCCGCCTGCGCGTCGCGACGGTGCTCACGGTCCCGGTCGTCGCGCTGTCGATGATCCCGGCGCTGCAGTTCCCGGGGTGGCAGTGGGTCGTCGCGGCGCTCGCGCTGCCGGTGGTGACGTGGGCGGCGTGGCCGTTCCACACGGCCGCGTTCCGCGCCGCGCGGCACGGGTCGTCGACGATGGACACGCTCGTGTCGCTGGGCGTGGTTGCGGCGTCGCTGTGGTCGCTGTGGGCGCTGGTGCTGGGCGGGGCGGGCGAGATCGGCATGCGGATGCAGCCGACGCTGATCCCGTCGCGCGACCACATGGGCCCGCCCGAGCTGTACTTCGAGGTGGCGGCGGTCGTGACGACGTTCCTGCTCGCGGGCCGGTTCGCGGAGCACCGGTCGAAGCGGCGCGCGGGCGACGCGCTGCGGTCGTTGCTGGAGCTGGGCGCGAAGGACGCGGAGCGGGTGCGGCTCGCCCCGGACGGGACGCCGGTCACCCGGCCGGACGGCGGGCGCGTGACGGAGCGCGTCCCCGTGGCGGCGCTCGCCGTGGGCGACGTGTTCGTGGTGCGGCCGGGCGAGAAGGTCGCGACGGACGGCGTCGTGGTCGAGGGCGTGAGCGCGGTCGACACGTCGCTGCTCACGGGCGAGCCGGTGCCGGTCGACGTCGGGCCGGGCGACGACGTGACGGGCGCGACGGTGAACGCGTCGGGCAGCCTGCTGGTGCGGGCGACGCGCGTGGGCGAGGAGACGACGCTCGCGCAGATCGGGCGCCTGGTCTCGCAGGCGCAGACCGGCAAGGCACCGGTGCAGCGCCTCGCGGACCGCATCTCGGCAG
The DNA here is from genome assembly GCF_042670945.1 of Cellulosimicrobium sp. NPDC057127. NCBI lineage: Bacteria > Bacillati > Actinomycetota > Actinomycetes > Micrococcales > Promicromonosporaceae > Cellulosimicrobium > Cellulosimicrobium sp. NPDC057127. Next base: position 50,556 of record NZ_JBHUUP010000015.1, on the reverse strand, counting down.
TGTTCGTGCCGATCGTGCTGGTGCTCGCGCTCGCGACGCTCGCCGGCTGGCTGCTCGCGGGTGCCGACCCGTCGTTCGCGTTCACGGCGGCGGTCGCGGTGCTCATCATCGCGTGCCCGTGCGCGCTGGGCCTGGCGACGCCGACGGCGCTGCTCGTGGGCACGGGCCGGGGCGCGCAGCTCGGCGTGCTGGTGAAGGGTCCGGAGATCCTGGAGTCGACGCGGCGCGTGGACACGGTCGTGCTCGACAAGACCGGCACGGTCACCGAGGGTGCGATGGCGGTCGAGGCGGTCGTGACGCCGTCGGGCACCCTGGACCTGTCAGCATCACCCGCCGCCCGGGCGACCCGTCGTGCTGACACGTCGCGCTCGGCGCTCGACGCGCTGCGGCACGCCGGCGCGGTGGAGGCGCTGAGCGAGCACCCGATCGCCCGGGCGATCGCGGCCGCCGCGCGCGACCTGTCCGCACCGCAGTCCACTCCACCGGCACCTGGTGCTGACACGGCGGTCGGGGCCGACGGCGTCCCGATCGGCTCGCTCCAGGCCTTCGACTTCCGCAGCGCCCCGGGCGGCGGGGTGGAGGCCGTGGTCCGGACGGCGCACTCCGGGCTCTCGCTCGGGACCGGCACCGGCACGAAGGGCACGAAGGGGACGGCCGAGGGCGCCCCAGCTCCGGCGTCGCTCAACGCACGCCGCGTGCTCGTCGGCCAGCCGTCGTGGCTCGCCGGCCAGGGCGTCGCGAGCGACCCCGCGCTGGACGAGGCCTTCGAGGCCGCGGAGCGCTCCGGCGCGACGGCCGTCGTCGTGGCGTGGGGCGGCGCCGCGCGCGCGGTGCTCGTGCTCCGCGACCCGGTGAAGCCGAAGTCGGCCGAGGCCGTGGCCGAGCTGAAGGCGCTCGGCCTGCGCCCCTACCTGCTCACCGGCGACGGCGAGGGTGCGGCGCGCGAGGCGGCGCGTGCCGTCGGGATCGCGGAGAGCGACGTCGTCGCGCGCGTCCTGCCGGACCAGAAGGTCGACGTCGTGGCGCGGCTGCGGCGCGAAGGTCGCGTCGTCGCGATGGTCGGGGACGGCGTGAACGACGCCGCAGCGCTCGCCACGGCGGACCTCGGGCTCGCGATGGGGACCGGCACGGACGTCGCGATCGAGGCGAGCGACCTCACGCTCGTGCGCGGCGACCTGCGCAGCGCGGCGACGGCGATCCGCCTCTCGCGCCGGACGCTGCGGATCATCCAGCAGAACCTGTTCTGGGCGTTCGCGTACAACGTCGCGGCGATCCCGCTCGCGGCGGCCGGGCTGCTCAACCCGATGATCGCGGGGGCGGCGATGGCGGCGAGCTCGGTGCTCGTCGTCGGGAACTCGCTGCGGCTGCGCTCCGCCGGCTGACCGCCCCGGCCGTCCCCCCGACCGCGTTGTCGAGCACGTCTTTGCTCACGCGCGACCACGAGGTTGGTGTCGTTCTCGCCGCGAGAACGACACCAACCGCGTGGTCGGCGCGGGGAGCCCGCGGGCTCAGCGGAAGCGGCGTCCCTCGTCGCGGCGGTAGGCGACGACGGCGAGCGCGGCGAAGAGCGCCGTCCAGCCGAGGAGCACCGGCCACGCCCACGGGTTGGCCGGCTCACCGGTCAGTGCCTGGACGAGCAGGTCGCGCCCAGCGCGCGTCGGCGTCGCCTGCGAGATCCCGTCGAGCCAGTCGGGGAAGAGCATGGGCGGCAGGAACAGGCCGCCGGCGAACGCGAGCGGGAAGAGGATCACCTGCACGACCGGCAGCGCGGCCTTGGCGGACAGCGAGTACCCGACGGCCATGCCGAGCAGGACGAACGGGACGGACACGAGCAGGATCGTCCCCACGCCCGCGACGAGCTCCGTCACCGTGACCGACGCGTCGGTGAACAGCCACCCGATGAGGATGAGCGGCACGAGGCCGAAGAGCGCGAAGATCCCGCCGTTGAGCACGCGGGCGATCATCCGCGGCGCGGGCCCGGCGGGCAGCGACCGCAGGAACGGGTCGAACGGGAGCTGCCGGTCCTCCGCGACGCCGAGCCCGTACGTGAACAGGCTGGCCGAGCAGACGGCGAACAGGCCGAGGGCCGCGACGGCGGTCGTCGCCGCGACGGGGTCCTGCGCCACCGCGGGCTGCGGCACGACGAAGAAGAACATCGCGAGCGCGGGGAACAGCAGGTTGCCCAGCACTGCGATGGGCACGCGCACGGTCTCGAGGAACTGGTACTTCAGGTGCAGCCACGTGAGGCGCGCCGCCCCGGGGCCACGGGTGTCCGTCGTGCTGCTCGCCCTGGTGGTGGTCGCGGTGCTCATCGTGCTCCCTCGGTGTCCGCGGCCGCGGTGCGCGACCCGGGACGGTCTGCGGCCGGCGCGTCGTGCGCGACCATCTCCTCGAAGGCCTCCTCGAGGCTCGCGCCGCGGATCTCGAGGTCGCGGAAGTCCGTGCCCGAGGTGACGAGGTCGCGGACGAACGCGTCGGCGTCGGGCGTGTACAGCTCCTGGCGGCCGTCGGCGAGGGGCTCGGCCCGCACGACGCCGGGGCGGCCGGCGAGGTCGGTGCCGGACCGCACGGCGACGCGGCGCAGCGACACGCGGCTCAGGATCGCGTCGAGCGAGTCGTCGGCCTTCACGACGCCCTGGTCGATCACGACGACGCGCTGCGCGAGCGCCTGCACCTCCTCGAGGTAGTGGCTCGTGAGCAGCACCGTCCCGCCGTCCGCGTGGTACGCACGGATGGCGTCCCACAGCGCCTGGCGGGCCCCGACGTCGAGCCCGGTCGTGGGCTCGTCGAGCAGGACGACGCGCGGGCGCCCGACGAGCGAGAGCGCGACCGCGAGACGGCGCTTCTGCCCGCCGGACATCGCGCCGGTCTGGCGGCCGGCGAGGTCGGTCAGCCCGAACTGCTCGAGGAGGTCCGCGGTGGGGACGGGGTCCGGGTAGTGCCCTCCGACGAAGTCGACCACCTCGCGCACCTTGAGCGTCGCGGGCAGTCCCGTCTCCTGCGGCGTGATGCCGAGCCCGAGCCGGCTGCGGGCGTCGCGCGGGTCGCCGCCGAAGAGGCGGACGGTCCCCTCGTCGGGCCGGCGCTGCCCGCTGACGAGCGACAGGAGGGTCGACTTCCCGGCGCCGTTCGGGCCGAGCAGCCCGACCAGCTCGCCGGGGCCGACGGTCAGCGAGACGTCGTCGAGCGCGACGACGGTGCCGAAGCGCTTGGTCACGCCCTCGGCGGTCACCAGAGGCGTCGCGGGGTCCGACGGCGCGAGCGCCGCGCGCGTATCCGCGCGGGGCGGGGCGGGGGGTGCGGTCATGATGCGGTTCCTCTCAGGAGGGACGTGAGCGTGGTCGTGTAGGTCTCGAACGCGACGCGCCCGGCGCTGGTGAGCCGGAGGTAGGTGGCGGGCGTGCGCCCCTCGTGCGTCTTGGTGACCTGGACGTAGCCCGCGTCCTCGAGCTTGCGCAGGTGCGTGGACAGGTTCCCTGCGGTCATGTCGAGCAGCTTCTGCAGCTTGGGGAACGACAGCTCGTCCCCGGGGCCGAGGGCGGCGAGCGTCGCGACGACGCGCAGCCGGGCCGGCGCGTGGATGACCGGGTCGAGGTCGACGTCAGGCATCCGCCACCTCCGGCGACCGACCGCGCGCGGCGTGGGGTCCGTCGTCGGCGAGCCGTCGCCGTCGGGCGCGCACGAGGTGCTCGATCCCTGCCATGACGAGGAAGCCGCCACCACCGAGGAGCGCCATGACGAGGTACGTCAGGGGCAGGCCCGCGAACGTGGCGACCGCCGCGACGAGCAGGACCCACACGCCGAGGACGAACAGCCGCGTGTCCTGGAAGGCGGCGGCCCCGCCCAGGTAGAGCAGCCCGACGACGACGCACGCGAGCGCGTTGCTCGCGAGGGACATGACGTCCTCGGAGGCGCCCGCACGGGCGAGCCCGCCGAGCACGAGCCCCAGGGTGAGGAAGCCGAGCATCCAGGACCAGCCGTAGAGCATCCCGGTGCGGGCGCTCACGCCGCGGGTCCCCGCCGTGCGGGTGACGCTGTGCACGATGGTGAACGCGACGGCGCTGACGATCGCCCCGCCGAACACCGCGAAGGCCCACGACGCGGGCTGCGTCCCGCCGTCCTCCTGCCGGGCGCTGGTCCACAGGGTCAGGTAGCCGACGAGCCAGGCGATCCCCCACGCGAGGTAGAGCAGGCGGCCGTCCGGCTCGGTGGCGGAGCGGGCGCGGTCCTGCTGCTCGCGGATGAGCCGCAGGGACTCCGCCGGGTCGAGCGGGGCGTCGGGGTGGTGGGCCGCCATGGGACTCTCCGTACGAAGTAGTTTGTGTTGCAAAGTAGTTTCCATCATGCACGCCTTCACGCGTCATGGCAAGCACTGCGAGACCGCCCGGGCCGCCCTACCGTCGGGGACGCAGGGACGAGCCGGGCGAGGGAAGGACGGGACGTGGGACTGCCGGTGGTGTACGCGGTGCTCGGGGTCGCGAGCGTCGGGCTCGCGCTGTGGAGCAAGAAGCTGCGGAGGCTGCCCCTCACCGAGCCGCTCGTGGCGCTGCTGCTCGGCATCGCGCTCGCGCAGGCCGGCGTCCTCGGCGGCTCGGGGGCGCTGGGCTGGGACGAGAAGGAGCGGGACACGCTCCTGCTCGAGACGTCCCGGCTCCTGCTCGCCGCCTCCGTCATGGCCGCGGCCCTGCGCTTCCCCACGACGTCGCTGCGCGCGGTCGTGCGGCCCGTCGCCTGGCTGCTCGTCGTCGTCATGCCCGCGGCCGCCGTCGTCTCGGGGGCGCTGTCGCTGACGCTCGGGCTCCCTCTCGCCCTCGCGGCGGTCCTCGGCGCGTGCCTGAGCCCGACCGACCCGGTGCTCGCCTCGTCCGTCGTGACGGGCGACGTCGCGCAGCGGTCGCTGCCCCAGCGGCTGCGCACCGTGCTCACCGCCGAGAGCGGTGCGAACGACGGGCTCGCCCTGCCGCTCGTGGCGGTCGCCGTCTCGCTCGCGCTGCCCGCGCGGGACGTCGGCCACGAGCTCGCACTTCTCGCCTGGGAGGTCGGTGGCGCCGTCGTGCTCGGCGCGGCCGCGGGGCTCGCCGTCGCAGCCGGGCGCCGGGCGGCGACGCGCCACCGGGACCTCGACGACGGGCCGGCGCTCGTGCTGACCCTGCTGCTCGCGGTCGCGACGCTCGGCGTCGCGCGGCTCGCGGAGACGGACGGCGTGCTCGCGGTCTTCGTCGCCGGGATCGCGTACGGGGCGCGCACCGAGGCGTCGACGCGCAGCCGGCAGGACGCCGTCGACGAGGCGATCAACCGCTACGCGGTGGTCCCGTTCTTCGCGCTCGTCGGTGCCGCGCTCCCCTGGTCGGAGTGGGCGCGGCTGGGGCCGACCGTCGTGCTCGTCGTCGTGGGCGTCCTCCTCCTGCGCCGGCTGCCGGTCGTGCTCGCGTCGCGCGCCCCGCTCGGCATGCCGTGGCGGGACGCCGCGTTCGCGGGCTGGTTCGGCCCCATGGGCGTCTCCGCGGTGTTCTACCTCGTGCACGCGCGCGAGCAGGGCGTCCACGACCCGCGCGTGTTCGCGGTCGGGATGCTCGCCGTGGCCGCCAGCACGGTCGTCCACGGCACGACGGCGGCCCCGCTCGCCCGCCTGTACGCTCGCCGGTCCGACGGATAATGTGATATCACTTTGCTATCCAGATGATCGGCGGCCGGACCGGCCGCGAGGGAGGACCGCGACCATGACCCAGACCGCCACCCCGCCGCAGGAGTCCGTCGGCGGCGAGCCGACCGGACGGCCCGTGGGCCACGCGGGCACCCGCGTCGACATCACGGAGCGGCCCGCGTGGTCGCTCGGCGCCGGGGGCGCGATCGTCGCGCTCGTCCTCGCCTTCGCCCTCGCCGGGCTCGGCGTCGTGCTGTTCGCCGTGTCGACGCCCGGGGCCGTCGTGGCCGCGGTCGTGTGCCTCGTCGTGGGCGTCGGGCTGTTCACCGGCATCTCCGTCGTGAGCCCCGGTCAGACGCTCGTCGTGCAGCTCTTCGGCCGCTACCTCGGCACGATCCGGCGCACCGGTCTCGTGATGACGGTGCCGCTGACGACGCGCCAGCGCGTGTCGGTGCGCGTGCGCAACTTCGAGACGAGCGAGCTCAAGGTCAACGACGCCGACGGTAACCCCATCAACATCGCGGCGATCGTCGTGTGGCAGGTCGCGGACACCGCCAAGGCGAGCTTCGCCGTCGAGGACTACGACGACTTCGTCGTGGTCCAGGCGGAGTCCGCCCTGCGCCACGTCGCGATGTCCCATCCGTACGACGACGCCGACGCCGGCGAGGAGTCGCTGCGCGGCGCCACCGAGGTCGTCTCCGCCGAGATCGCCGCGGAGGTCGCCGAGCGCGTCGTCGTCGCCGGCGTCGAGGTCATCGAGGCGCGGATCTCCAACCTCGCGTACGCGCCCGAGATCGCGCAGGCCATGCTCCAGCGCCAGCAGGCGGGCGCCATCATCGCGGCCCGCTCGCGCATCGTCGAAGGCGCAGTGTCCATGGTCGAGGACGCGCTCGCACGCCTCGAGCGGGACGACGTCGTCGTCCTCGACGACGAGCGCCGCGCCACGATGGTCTCCAACCTCCTCGTCGTGCTGTGCGGCGAGAGCCGCGCGACGCCCGTCGTCAACGCGGGGTCGCTCTACCAGTGACCGACGCGGAGCCGAGGCTGCCCGACGACGGCGAGCGGCCGCCGTCGGGCACCGGCACGCCCGCGAGCGCCGACGGCGGCGAGGCCGGGCCGGACGGCGCACGACCGGCCCGGGCGCGCAAGGCCCAGCGCAAGTCCGTCCTGCTGCGGCTCGACCCCGCGGTGCACGACGCGCTCGCCCGCTGGGCCGCGGACGACCTGCGCAGCGTCAACGCCCAGGTCGAGATGCTGCTGCGCCGGGCGCTCGCCGACGCCGGGCGGCTGCCGCGCGACGTCGCCCCCGTGCGGCGCCCCGGCCGCCCGCCGCGCGACACCTGAGGATCCAGCGGCCTCCCAGCCGACGTCGAGGGCAGGTCGAGACGGCGGTGCTATAACCGGACGGTGCCCCATCAGCCCGCCGACGCCGCGCCGTCCGCCCTCGCGCCCGCCGCACCGTCGCCCGACGTCGCCCCGGCGCGACCCGACCGCACGTCCCGGAGACGGATCTCGGCCGAGATCTGGATCGTCCTCGGCCTGAGCCTCGGCCAGTCCGCGGTGTACGCGCTCATCAACATCGTCGCGCGGCTCACCGCGGAGACGGCGCTGCGCGACCAGTCCGCGAGCCTCAACGTCAGCCAGTCCGCGCGCCCGTACCTCGACCTGACCTACCAGCTGGTGGGCATCTTCTTCGCCGTGCTGCCCGTGGCGCTCGCGCTGTACCTGCTCAGCGCACGCGGCCGGTCCGCGGTGCGGGTGATCGGGCTCGACGGCGCCCGGCCCGTCCGCGACGTCGGCTGGGGTTTCGCGCTCGCCGCCGCGATCGGGATCCCCGGGCTCGCGTTCTACCTGCTCGGCCGCGCGATCGGCATCACGGTCGAGGTCCAGGCGTCCGCGCTCAACGCCGCGTGGTGGACCGTCCCGGTGCTGCTGCTCTCCGCGCTGCAGAACGGGCTGCTCGAAGAGGTCATCGCCGTCGGGTACCTGTACGAGCGCACGCACGACCTCGGATGGGGGCGCGTGAAGTTCGTCGTGTGGAGCTCGCTCCTGCGCGGCTCCTACCACCTGTACCAGGGCATCGGACCGTTCATCGGCAACGTCGTCATGGGCGTCGTCTTCTCGTGGTGGTACACGTCCCGGTGGGGACGGCACCGCGTCATGCCGCTCGTCATCGCGCACACGCTGCTCGACGTCGTCGCGTTCGTCGGTTACGCACTCCTGCCGCTGGAGTGGAAGCAGTCGCTCGGGCTGGCGTGACGACGGCGGGTCGTGGCGTGCGCAACGGTCCGGTCAGACCCGGACCGCCAGGCACGAGTCGACGACGTGATAGGAGCCCAACGCCTGACGTTCGACGTCGCCCCTCACGTCGTAGACGACGCCGACGCCGCCGTCAGAGCCCGTCATCATCTTGACGCCCTGCGAGCTGCACCCGTGCGCTACGTACGTCGCGTCACGCTCGACCCACACGCAGACCTCGCCCCGCAGTTCCGGCTCGTCCACGAGGAAGAACGCATAGCCGTCCTCCTCGTGCAGCAACCGCGTCTCTCCGAGCCCGTCCGCCGCCTCGGCCGTGGTGTCGACCGAGTCCCCCGGTCCCGCCTCGGTCTCGAAGACGTCCGACGGCGCGCACTCCGACCCTCCGCCGCTGCATGCCGTGATCGCCCCCACCAGCAGGAGCGCGAAAGCCAAGGCGACGCGCGACGTCACCCCTCGTCGAGTGTCGTGCCGCTGTGCCATCAACCATCCCGTCGTCGCGAACGTACGCGGCCAGGCAATCAAAACGTCAGCGGACGGGCAAGTTGTCGCTAACCGATGCGGAGTCGTCTTGGTGGCGCTGCTGGCGGTCCTGTGCGCGGGTGCGTCGTCTCGCGCGCGATGTGCTCGACGTCTCGGCCAGCGTCGCGACGTCCACGACGGATCCCGGCTGACCTGGAAGGATGCGGCCATGGTCGCCGTCGAACCGGAAAGCACGTTCACCGGCCGCGTGACTCGGATCTCCCGCGTCCTCGCCGTGGTCCTCGGCCTGCTGAGCGTGGGGAACCTCGTGGCCTGGGCGAACCGGTGGTACATCACGGAGAGGTTCGCTCCGTCCCTGGGAAGCGAGGACGGCGACTTCGCCGTCTGGATGTACGAGCGCATGGCCGTCGTCCACGAGACGCTCCTGACCGCCGTCGTGCTCGGGCTCGCCGGCGCCGCCCTCGCGGTGCTCGGTGCACGACTCGACGCCCGTGCGCGGCGGAGGGCGTGACCTTGGCGTGAAAGGTCCACGTGCCCCGCGACATGGTCGGGGCATGAGCACCCGAACCTGCCGCGCGATGGCGGTGATGCCGTCGGGGTGGTGTGCGGGGCGGCCACCGGCTGCACGACGGACCGTGAGGACCTGCGGCCGGCCGAGCCGACGGGTGCGGTGGCGGACACGTGGAAGGTCCCGATCCCGGACGGCGCCGGCAGCGCCCCACCGGCGTCCGTCGTCCGCGGCGACGCCCCGGGCGAGCTCGTCGTCGTCACGTGGGGAAGCAGCTCGTGCCCGGCGCTGCCCGTCGAGGTGACCCGGTCGACGACGGCGATGCTGCCGCCGACGCCCGCCACCCTGCGCATCGACGTGAGCCCGGACGTGTGGGGCGACGTGCCGTGCACCGAGGACTACGGCCCGTCGGCGAGCACCCTCACCGTCTCCGGCCTTCCCGACACGGCGTTCTCGGTGACCGTCGCGCCCGCGCGGTCGGCGAGCGACGCGGGCCAGCGCGACGAGGTGACCGTCACGGTCCCGGCCGCCCGACCTGCCCCGTAGTCTCGGGCGGAGTGAGCCGCCGACCACGTGAGGACACGGACCGATGACTCTAACCCGCTCGATCCTGCTGTTCGCCGCCGCCGCGCTGTTCGAGATCGGCGGTGCGTGGCTCGTGTGGCAGGGCGTCCGCGAGAACCGGGGCTGGATCTGGATCGGCGCGGGCGTCGTCGCGCTCGGCCTCTACGGCTTCTTCGCGACGCTGCAGCCGGACGCGAACTTCGGGCGCATCCTCGCCGCGTACGGCGGGGTCTTCGTCGCCGGGTCGCTCGCGTGGGGCATGGTCGTCGACGGGTTCCGGCCGGACCGGTGGGACGTCACCGGCGCGCTGATCTGTCTCGCCGGCGTCGCCGTCATCATGTACGCCCCGCGGCCCGCCTAGGCTCCGGCGAACGCTCCCAGCACCAGCGCGGCGACGTCGGCGAGCAACGAGTCGTCGGGCTCGTCGTCCATCCCCGGCCGGTCGGTGAGGACCGCTAGCACGATCGGCGCGCCGTCGGGCGGCCACACGACCGCGACGTCGTTGCGCGAGCCGTAGCGCCCGGCCGTGCCGGTCTTGCTCCCGACCGTCCAGCCGTCGGGCGCCCCCGCCCGGATCGTCCCGTCCCCGGTCGTGCTGCCCGTGAGCCAGGAGACGTAGACGGCGCGCACGCCCGGGTCGAGCGTGTCGCCCAGCGCGAGGGCCGCGACGCCGTCCGCGAGCGCCCGCGGTGTGGAGGTCCGTGCCGGTTCACCGGGCGTGAAGCGGTTGAGCTCGGGCTCCCACGCGTCCACCAGCGTCGTCGTGTCCCCCGTCTCGACGAGCGCCGCCTGCAGCGCCTCCGGCCCGCCGAGGTGGCGCAGCAGCACGTTGAACGCGCCGTTGTCGCTCCGCGAGACCGCTGCGGCGCCGAGCTCGCGGACCGTCATCGCGGTCCCCACCCTCGTACCGGTGACGGGCGACCACCCCGCCCCCTCGACGTCCTCCGCCGTCACCGGCAGCGCCTCGTCGAGCGCCGACGCCGGCTGGCCCCGCAGGAGCACCCCGGCGGCGAGCGCCTTGATCGTCGACGCGTAGGCGAAGCGCTCGTCCGCCCGGTGCTCGACGTGGTCGCCCGTCGCGGTGTCGACAGCATGCACCCCGACGCGCGCGTCGTAGGCGGCCTCGAGCGCGGCGAGCTCGTCCGCCACGCCCGGTCCCAGGTCCGACGGCGTGGGCGCGGGCTCGGCGGACGGCGTCGCCTCCGGCGCTGCGCTCGACGGAGCCGCCGTCGGCGCGGGCGACACCTCACCGTCGGACGCGGCGCTGCACGCCGCCAGGGCGAGCGCGCTCGCGAGCACGAGCCACGCCGCGCCGCGTCCGTGCCGTGCCACCTGGTCCCCGCCCGTCGCTCTCGGTCCGTCGCGCCACGCGTGCGGCGCGACGGACCGAGGCTAGCCGAGCGCCCGCGGCCGCTCAGGCGCCGCGCAGCTCGCGCAGCGCCTCGCGGCGCTCGGCCTGGGCGACCGGGTCGGGCACGGGCAGCGACGCGAGGAGGCGCTGCGTGTACTCCTCGCGCGGGTTGCCGAGCACCTCCTCGCCCGTGCCCTCCTCGACGAGCCGGCCGCGGTAGAGCACCGCGATCCGGTCCGAGAGCAGGTCGACGACGGCGAGGTCGTGCGAGACGAACAGGCTCGCGAACCCGAGCTCGCGCTGGAGCTCGGCGAACAGCTCGAGCACGCGCGCCTGCACGGACACGTCGAGCGCGGACGTCGGCTCGTCGGCGACGAGCAGCTCCGGGTCGAGCGCGAGCGCCCGCGCGAGCGACGCGCGCTGGCGCTGCCCGCCGGACAGCTCGTGCGGGAACCGGTCGCCGTACGAGCGCGGGAGCTGCACGGCCTCCAGCAGCTCGTCCACGCGGCCGCGCGCCTCCTCGGGGGACGCCGCCCGCCCGTGCACGACGAGCGGCTCGGCCACGCAGTCCGCGATCGTCAGCAGCGGGTTGAAGCTCGTCGCCGGGTCCTGGAACACGAAGCCGATGCGCGGGCGCACGGGTCGCAGGTCGGCGGACCGCACGCCCTTCATCTCGACGCCCAGGACCCGCAGCGACCCGTCGGTGACCGGTGTGAGGCCGGCGACGGCGCGCGCGATCGTCGTCTTGCCCGAGCCGGACTCCCCCACGAGCCCGAGCACCTCGCCCGGGCGGATGGCGAGCGAGACGTCGTCGACCGCGGTGAAGCCGGGACGGCGCAGCCGCCCCGGGTACGTGATGGTCAGGCTCTTCGCCTCGACCACCGGCTCGGCGCCCTCCCAGCCCGCGGCCCGGGCCGACGCGCGGACCTCCGCCCGGGCGACGCCCTCGCCGATGCGCGGGACGGCGGCGAGCAGCCGCTTCGTGTAGTCGGCCTGCGGGTCCGCGAACAGCTCGGGCGCCCGCGCCTGCTCGACGACCTTGCCCTGGTACATCACGGCGACGCGGTCGGCGAGGTCGGCGACGACGCCCATGTTGTGCGTGATGAGCACGATCGCGGTGCCGAACTCGTCGCGGCAGCGGCGCAGCAGGTCGAGGATCTCGGCCTGCACGGTGACGTCGAGCGCCGTCGTCGGCTCGTCGGCGACGATGAGCCCCGGGTCGAGCACGAGGGCCATCGCGATGACGATGCGCTGCTTCTGCCCGCCGGAGAACTGGTGCGGGTAGTGGTCGACGCGCGTCTCCGGGTCGGGGATCCCGACGCGCCGCAGCACGTCGATCGCCCGCTTCCGGGCCTCGCGCCGCGAGACCTTCCCGTGCGCGCGCAGGCCTTCCGCGATCTGCCAGCCCACGGTGAAGACCGGGTTGAGCGCCGCGGACGGCTCCTGGAACACCATCGCGACGTCGGTGCCGCGCACCTGCCGCAGCCGCTCGCCGTCGAGCGCGACGACGTCGTGCTCCGCGGTGCCGGCCTTGTTCGACAGGACGACGGCGCCGCGCGCCGTCGCGGTGGAGGGCAGCAGCCCGAGGATCGTCTTCGCCGTCACCGTCTTGCCGGAGCCGGACTCGCCCACGACCGCGAGGACCTCGCCCGGCGCGACCTGGAGGTCGACGCCGTCGACCGCGCGGACCGCCCCGGCGTCGGTCGCGAACGACACCGCGAGGTCGCGGATGGTCACCACCGGGCCCCGCGTCGCGTCCTCGGTCGCCGTGGTCGTCCCCGTCGCCGCGCTCATCGCCGGCCCTCCGTCTCGTCGGACGGCCCGCTCGTCGGCGGACCTGCTTCGTCGTCCCGCGCCGCCCAGCCCTCGAGGTCGTCGAGCCCCGCCAGCCCGGCCGTGAGCGTCCCGCCCGGCACGACCGACGTCTCGGCGACCTCGCCCGACACCTCCGCCGACGCACGGCGCGAGCGCAGCCGCGGGTCCGCGAGGTCGTTGAGGCTCTCGCCGACGAGCGTGATGCCGAGCACCACGAGCACGATCGCGAGGCCCGGGAACAGCGCGGTCCACCAGATGCCGCTCGTCACGTCGGACACGGCCTTGTTGAGGTCGTAGCCCCACTCGGCCGCCGCCGTCGGCTCGATGCCGAAGCCGAGGAAGCCCAGGCCGGCGAGCGTGAGGATCGCCTCGGACGCGTTGAGCGTCACGATGAGCGGCAGCGTCCGCGTCGCGTTGCGGAGCACGTGGCGCACCATGATGCGCCGGTGCGGCGTGCCGAGCACGCGCGCCGAGTCGACGAACGCCTCGCTCTTGATCCGCACGACCTCGGCGCGCGTCACGCGGAAGTACTGCGGGACGAACACGACGGTGATCGACAGCGCCGCGGCGAGGATGCCGCCCCACATGTTCGACTGGCCGCCGGAGATGACGATCGCCATGAGGATCGCGAGCAGCAGCGAGGGGAACGCGTAGATCGCGTCCGCCACGACGACGAGCAGGCGGTCGGCCCAGCCGCCGAAGTAGCCGGACACGAGCCCGAGCAGCACGCCGAGCACGATGGACGCGAGGATCGCGACGACGATGACGAGGATCGCGGTCTGCGCGCCCCAGAGCACGCGCGACAGGACGTCGTACCCGCCGACGGTCGTGCCGAGCAGGTGCTCGGCCGACGGCGGCTGCTGCGCGCCGAACGCCCCCTCGGACGTGCGCAGCTGGCTGTACCCGTAGGGCGCGATCCACGGCGCGAGGGCCGCGGTGAGGGCGAACAGGCCCGTGATGACGAGGCCCGTGACGAGCATGCCGCGCTGCAGGCCGACGCTCTGGCGCAGCTGGTGGACGACGGGCAGCCGCTTCCACCGCGGTCCGCGGCGGCGCGCGGCCGACGGCGGCGCGCTCGACGTGCCGGTAGCGCCGGCGGGGGTGGTGCTGGTCTCGGCGACCATGGTCAGTACCTCACCCTCGGGTCGATGAGCGCCGCGACGACGTCGACGAGGAAGTTCGTCACCGCCACGATCACGGCCATGAGCACGACGATCCCCTGCACCGCGACGAAGTCGCGCGCCTGCAGGTACTCGGCGAGCTGGAACCCGAGGCCCTTCCACTCGAACGTCGTCTCGGTGAGGACCGCGCCCGCGAGGAGCATGGCGATCTGCAGTCCGATGACGGTGATGATCGGGATGAGCGCCGGGCGCCACGCGTGCGTGCGGACCAGGCGCGACTCACGCACGCCGCGCGAGCGGGCCGCGTCGACGTAGTCGGTCGACAGCGTGCCGATGACGTTGGTGCGCACGAGCCGCAGGAACACGCCGGCGGTGAGCAGGCCGAGCGCGACGGCAGGGAGGACGGCGTGGGCCAGGACGTCGCCGATCACCTCGGGGTCGCCCGTGCGGATCGCGTCGACGAGGTAGAAGCCGGTGGGGTCGTCGAGCATCTGCATCTCGATCTCCGCGTCGGTCGACGCGCGGCCCGAGACGGGCAGCCAGCCGAGCCACACCGAGAAGACGAGCTTGAGCAGCAGGCCCGCGAAGAACACGGGCGTCGCGTAGGCGAGGATCGCGCCGATCCGCAGCGCGGCGTCGGGCACGCGGTCGCGGAAGTACCCGGCGACCATGCCGAGCGGGATGCCGACGACGAACGCGACGAGCAGGGCGTACAGCGCGAGCTCGAGCGTCGCGCTGCCGTACGTCACGAGGACCTCGACGACGGGCCGGTTGTCGCTGATGGTCGTGCCGAAGTCGCCCCGGAGGATGCCGCCCAGGTACTCGAGGTACTGCACGAGGACGGGCCGGTCGTAGCCCGCCTCGGCGATGCGCTCGGCGAGCTGGTCGGGGGTGAGGCGTCCTCCGAGCGCGGCGGTGATCGGGTCACCGGTGGCGCGCATGACCACGAAGACGGTGGTCACGAGGATGAAGACGGTGGGGATGATGAGCAGCGCGCGCACGAGGATGTAGCTCCCGAGCCCGCCGCCCGATCGGCGTCGGCGGCCGGGGGCGCGGGGTGCCGCCGCCCGGTCCTCGCCGACCTGCTGGTCCGCGGTGGTGGTGGTCATGTCGTCTCTTCGTCGGAGGTCCGTGGGCGTCCGTGAGCAAGGCACGGCCCGGCCTCCCCACGACGTGCGCGGGGAGGCCGGGCGGCGCGTCAGCCCTTGGACAGGGCCGCGTAGCGGAACTTGAAGGACGGGTCGAGCGTGTCCTCGGCCCCCTCGACGTCGGCGCCGACGACGGCGACCTGCGCACCCTGGAGGTACGGCAGGGTCGACAGGTCCTCGGCGACCTTCGTCTGGATCTCCTCGATGAGCGCGGTGCGCGCGTCGGCGTCCGCCGTCACGGCCTGCTCGAGGATGAGGTCGTTCACCTCCTGGTCGGCGTAGTGGTTGACCAGGAAGTTCTCCTCGAGGAAGAACGGCGTGAGGTAGTTGTCCGCGTCGGAGTAGTCCGGGAACCAGCCGAGCTGGTAGGCCGGGTAGACGTCGGCGGTGCGCTCCTCGGCGTACGTGACCCACTCGGTGGTCTGCAGGTCGACCGTGAACAGGCCGTCCTTCTCGAGCTGGTCCTTGATGAGCGCGTACTCGTCGGCCGACGACGGGCCGTAGTGGTCGTTCGAGTACTGGAGCTTGAGCGTGACCGGTGTCTCGACGCCCGCGTCCGTGAGGAGCTTCTCGGCCGCCGCCGCGTCGGGTGCGCCCGCGCCGTCGCCGTACATCTCCTTGAGCGGCTCGATCGCGCCCGTGAGGCCCGCCGGCACGTAGGAGTACAGCGGGGTGAACGTGCCCTTGTAGACCTGCTCCGACAGCTCCTCGCGGTCGATGAGCGACGCCGCGGCCTGACGCACGGCGAGCGCCTTGGCCGGGTCGGCCTCGGGCGTCGCGGCACCGAACGGCTGGGTGTCGAAGTTGAAGGTGATGTAGCGGATCTCGCCACCGGGGCCGTCGAGCACCTTGACGTCGTCGTTGCCGCGCAGGTCCTCGATGTCGGTCGCGGACAGGCTGCGCCACGCCACGTCGATGTCGCCCTGCTGGATCTCGAGCTTCATGTTCGACGCGTCGGCGTAGTACTTGACCGCGACCTTCTCGGTCTTCGCCGGGCCGAGCAGGCCCTCGTAGCCGTCGTACGCCTCGTAGGTGACGAGGTTGTTGAAGTCGTAGTTCGTGATCGCGTACTGGCCCGCGAAGGCGTTGCCGTCGACGATCTCCTGGTCCGACGTCAGGGCGTCGGCCGCGAACACGTCCTCGTCGACGATCGGGCCGACGGGGCTCGACAGGATCTGCGGGAAGACCTGGTCGTTCTCGCTCTTGAGGTGGAAGACGACCGTCGTGTCGTCGGGCGTCTCGACGCTGTCGAGGTTGTAGAGCAGCGACGACGGGCCGTTCGGGTCCGCGATCGCGATCTGACGGTCGAACGTGAACTTCACGTCGGACGACGTGAGGTCGTTGCCGTTGGCCCACTTCAGGCCCGGCTTGAGCTTCACCGTGTACTCGGTCGGCGCGGTGAACTCGGCCGCCTCCGCGATGTCCGGCTCCACGTCCGGGCTGCCGTACGGGGTGTTCATGAGGAACGGGAACACCTGGTTCATGACGGCGAACGAGCCGTTGTCGTACGAGCCGGCCGGGTCGAGCGTCGTGACCTTGTCGGTCGTGCCGATCGTCAGGGACCCGCCGCCGCTCGCGCTGCCGCCGTCCTCGCCGTCGTCGCCGGAGCCTCCGCCGCACGCCGTGAGGGTGAGCGTCACCGCCGTGATGCCGGCGGCCGCGACGAGCAGCCGCTTCCTGGACACCGCTGTCATGGGTCTACCTCTTTCTCGGGTTCTCGGGGTACGAGACGCAGGTGGGTGCGACGGTGCACGCACCAGGACCCCGGCCTGGTGGCGGAGTGGGGTGATTTCTAGCACGACGTCGTGTCGAGCATGTGTCAGAAGGTGGAGGAACCGGGCGATATCGGCGCGTCTGTTACCCGGTCGTAACCCGCCGCCCCGGGCAACCGTCGTGACGTGAGACACATCCACGCCATGCTGGTGCCGGGTGTATGGTTCCGCCCCCTCGCGCCGGCTACGTGGAGGTCGCACCCTCCTGCGGGGGCGGGTCCTCGCCGTCCGGAGCGGCGTGCGCGGTCGGCGGCACGACGTCGGGGCGCTCCGCCGCCGCGCCGAGCACCGACCCGCCCGTCACGACGACGCCCGCCGCCGCGGCGTGCGCGCGCAGGTCGGCGAGCTCGCGCGCGACCGCGCGGACCGCGAAGCCCGAGACGACGTGGATCGACCCCGCGACGAACGCGTAGAGCGCGAAGACGACGGTGACGAGCCGCAGGACGTCGAACGCGTCGAGTGGGCGCGTGACGAGCAGGACGCCGAAGAGCACCGAGACGATCCCGAAGGTCAGCACCCACGCCCAGCCGAGGTCGCGGTTGCGCGCGAGGGCCGCGGCGCCGGCGATCGTCGTCACGCCGAGCACGAGCACCCAGACGGCGAGCACGTAGTAGAGGGCGGTCGCCGTGAGGTCGGGCCACAGACCCACCACCACGCCGAACACGACGTTCACGCCCGCCTGGGCGAGCCACCACGCGGACCCGGTCTGCTGCCGGTGCACGAACCCCTGGACGGCGACCAGCACGCCGTCGGCCACGAGGAACGCGCCGAGCACGAGGCGCAGCGTCCCGAGCTGCTCCAGGGGCTCGATCATGAGCAGCAGCCCGAGCACCACCAGCACGACGCCCCGCACCACGGGCAGCCACCACACCCGCCGGAACGGGTTGCGCTCGTGCGTGGCCTCCTCGGCGGCGGCGACGTCGTCCCCCATGCATCCCTCCCTGTGCCCGGGTCCCGCGGTCCGGAACGGCCGCGGGCGCTCCTCATGCTAGGGAGGGCTCGGTCACACTCGCGCGGCGGAACGGGCCGACCGACACGCGGAACCGACCGGGACGATCCCCACCAAAGGCGTCCGAACGGGACGTCGCACTCCGGGACCACGTCCCGGCGGGCCGCGCGGACGGCGCCGCGGCACGGAAGGAAACGGCCAAATACCGCGCCTCCGCCCGTGCCGCGCCCTAGACTCGCAGCCATGTCCTCGCCCGCTCCCGAGCCGTCCGGGGGCCACCCGCCCACCGGGCCCGTGGTGGAGGTCGGCAGCCTCGGGGCGCCGCCCGGGCAGGACCCGCGCCCGGCGACGGGCCCTCTCGAGTCCCTGCTGTCCCGCCCGGTGCCCGTCGACGCGACGAGGACCGTACGCATCGTCGACACGACCGAGTCGCGCGTGCGCCACCCCAGCGATCTCGTGAACCTCGTGCTCTGCGCGCTCGGCGTGGCGCTGCTCATGCTCATGTCGGTGTTCGCGCACGGCACCACCGAGGGCGTCGCCGAGGACGTGCGCAACTTCTCCGACCTGCTGTACCAGGTGCTGTTCATCCCCGTCGCCGTCCTCGAAGGGCTGCTCACGCTGTTCGTCCCGGCGGCGGTGCTGGTCGAGCTGGGGGTGCGCCGCCTCGGACGGCAGGTCGTCGAGGCGATCGTCGCCGCGACGCTCGGGCTGCTCCTCGCCGTCGTCGTGGTGCTCGCCGTGCGCACCTGGGGCTCGGACGAGCTCGTGCGCGGGCTGTCCGTCTTCACCGGCGGGCAGTGGCGCCTCACCATCCCCGGCTACGTCGCCGCGCTCGCCGGTCTGCTCACCGCCGCGGGGACGCGCACCCGGCGTCGCACCGTCGCGTGGTCGTGGAACCTCATCTTCGTCGCGATCGGCGTCGTGCTCATCACCGGCCAGGTGTCCCTGCCGGGGATCGCGATCACCCTCCTGCTCGGCCGGATCGCGGGGATGGCCGTGCGGTACACGTCGGGCGTGCGCAGCGAGCGCGCGTACGGCCCGGACCTCGTCGCGGGCGTGCGCCGCGCCGGCTGCTCGCCCGTGGCCCTCGTCCGGGTGCGCGACGTCACCGACGACGAGGAGCTCGCCGAGGCCGCGGAGGACCCGCTCACGGAGCTCGACGCCGAGGGGCACGTGACGTCGGAGGTCCACATCGGCGTCCTGCGCGCACCCGGGGCGTCCCACGAGGCCGGCACGGTCCTCACCGCGGACGCGACCCTCGCCCGCCAGCACCTCGGGGGAACCGGCAGGCCCGGCTCCGGTGCGGCGACCACGCCGGTCCCGCCCGGTGGCGCCACGGCTCCCGACGGAGGTCCGGACGGCGAGGACGCGCCGTCCGACCCCGGCGCGATCGCGCTCACGCGAGCAGGCGACAACCGCGTCTACGCGATGATCGACGAGAGCGGCGAGCGCCGCGACGTCGTGGTGCTCGACGGCGACCGGCAGGTCGTCGGCTTCCTCACGCGGCTCTGGCGCTCCCTGCGCCTGCGCGGCATCGAGGGCCGCGCCGCGATCTCGCTGCGCGCCGCCGCCGAGCGCTCGGCCCTGCTCACCTACGCGGCCCGCGCCGCCGGCGTCCGCACGCCGAACCTGCTCGGCATCGCCGAGTCGGCCGACTCGATGGTCCTCGTCCAGGAGCACGCCCACGGAGCCGTGTCGCTGCGCGACCTGCCCGCCGACGACCTCACCGACGCCGTGCTCAACGAGGCCTGGCGCCAGCTCACGCTCGCCCACGCGGCAGGCATCGCGCACCGCGCCCTGACGTCGGACGTCGTGCTCGTCTCGCGCACCCCCGCGACGGGCGCCCCGGACGTGTGGCTCACCGGGTGGGAGCAGGGCGACATCGCGTCGTCCGAGCTCGCCCGGCGCATGGACCTCACCCAGATGGTCGCGCTGCTCGCCCTGCGCGTCGGCGCGCGGCGCGCGGTCGAGTCCGCGGTGAGCGTGCTGCCCGACGAGGACATCGCCGCCATCGGCCCCCTTCTCCAGTCCGTCGCGCTGCCGCCGAGCACGCGCGAGGAGATGCGGCAGAACAAGGAGCTGCTCAAGGAGCTGCGCGCCGCGCTCGTCGACCGGCTGCCCGAGGCGGACGTCGAGCCGCAGCGCATCACGCGGTTCGGGGCGCGGACCGTCCTCACGCTCACCCTCACGATCGTCGCCGTGACGGTCGTGGTCACCACCATCAACTTCGACCAGATCACCGAGGCGCTCGCCGAGGCGAACCCGTGGTGGGCGGTCGTGTCCTTCCTGCTCGGCATGCTCACCTGGGTCGGGGCCGCGCTCACGCTCGTCGCGTTCTCGCCCCGGCGCATCCCCATGGCGCGCGCGACGCTCACGCAGGCCGCCGGGTCGTTCGTCGCGCTCGCCGCGCCGGCCGGCATCGGCCCCGCCGCGCTGAACCTCCGGATGCTCACCCGGAGGGGTGTGCCCACGCCCGTCGCCGTCGCGACCGTGGGCCTCGTGCAGGTGTCGCAGTTCGTCGTGACGATCCTCATCCTCGTGGTGCTCTCGACGTTCACCGGCGAGGGCGGCCTCGTCCAGCTGCCGTCGACGACCGTGCTGCTCGCCATCGGCGGCGTCGCGCTCGCCGTGCTCGCCACGCTGCTCGTCCCCGGCGTGCGTGGGTGGGCGCTCGCCAAGATCCGCCCGACCGTGCAGCAGGTGTGGCCCCGGCTCTCGGAGCTGCTCGGCCAGCCCGGGCGCCTGGCCCTCGGGCTCGGCGGCAACGTGATCATGACGCTCGGCTACGTCCTCGCGTTCGACGCCGCGCTCGCCGCGTTCGGCCAGGAGCTGTCGCTCGTCGACGTCGCGGTCATCTACCTCGTCGGCAACGCCGCCGGTGCCGCGGTGCCGACCCCCGGCGGCCTCGGGACGATCGAGGCCGCGCTCATCGTCGGCCTGACCGCTGCGGGCGTGCCAGCCGCGCTCGCCACCTCCGTGGCGGTGATCTTCCGCGTCGCGACCTACTGGGGTCGCGTGCCGTTCGGCTGGGCCGCGATGCGGTACCTGCAGAGGAAGGGCGACCTGTAGCACCGGTACCGCGCGGGTCCACGGTGCCGGACCGCGGGACGTTGGACCCGGTCCCCGCGCCCCCGGGGGTCGGTAGGCTCGCCGCGCGCCCGGCCGATGCCGGACGGGCCGGTCGCCGCTCGACGAGGTGAGGAGCCCGCACGTGAGGATCGGAGTCCCCCGCGAGGCCGCGGACGACGAGCGGCTGGTCGCCGCGACGCCGCGGACGGTGGAGCGCCTGCGCGCGCTCGGGTTCGACGTCGTCGTCGAGCACGACGCCGGGGCGCGCGCCACGTTCCCCGACGCGGCGTACATCGAGGCCGGCGCGGCCGTGGCCGACGCGGCGACGGTGTGGGGCAGCGACGTCGTCGTCGCGGTGAACGCGCCGACGGATGCGCAGGTCGCGCAGCTGCGCCCGGGCGCGACGCTCGTCGCGATGCTCTACCCGGGCAGCCGCCCGGAGCTCGTCGAGCGCCTCGCCGCAGCCGGCGTCACGGCTCTCGCCCTCGACGCCGTGCCGCGCATCTCCCGCGCGCAGGCGCTCGACGTGCTGAGCACCCTGTCGAACGTCGCCGGGTACCGCGCAGTCGTCGAGGCCGCGCAGGAGTACGGCGGCATGTTCGCCGGGCAGGTCACCGCCGCGGGCAAGACGCCGCCCGCGAAGGTCTTCGTCATCGGCGGGGGCGTCGCGGGCCTCGCCGCCGTCGGGACCGCCGCGAGCCTCGGGGCGCAGGTGCGCGCGTTCGACGCGCGCACCGAGGCCGCGGAGCAGATCGAGTCGATGGGCGGGACGGCGGTGCGCGCCCCCGAGGCGCAGCAGCAGATGAACGCCGACGGGTACGCGCGACCGCTCACGCCCGAGCAGGAGCGGCACGCGCTCGACGTCTACGCGCGCGAGGCGGCGGAGGCGGACGTCGTCGTCACCACCGCGCTCGTGCGGGGCCGCGCCCCGCGGACGCTCACCGCCGAGGCGGTCGCCGGCATGCGGGCCGGGAGCGTCGTCGTCGACCTCGCCGCGTCCGGTGGCGGCAACTGCGCGCTCACCGTGCCCGGCGAGCGGGTCGTCACCGACGGCGGCGTCGTGGTCCTCGGCTGGACCGACCTCGCCGGGCGCCTCCCGCAGCACACGTCGCAGCTGCTCGGGACGAACGTCGTGCACCTGCTCGAGCTGCTCACCCCGGAGCGCGACGGGCAGGTCGCCGTGGACCTGGACGACCCCGTGCAGCGCGGCATGACCGTGGCGCGCGACGGCGACGTGCTCTGGCCGCCACCGCCCGTCGCGGTGAGCGCCGCGCCACCACCAGGCCCGGCCCCGGACGACGGCGCACTGCCGGGCACCGGGCCCGGCGACACCCGGGAGGTCGCCACGGACGGCGAGCGGGCTGCCGCCGACGCGGCGGAGCGGCGTGCGCGCCGAGGACGGCAGCGGCTCGTCGGCGCGGCGCTGGCCGCCGTGCTCGTCACCCTCGCGCTGTCGTTCGCGCCGCCGTCGCTCGTCGGGCACGTCACCGTGTTCGCCCTCGCGGTCGTCGTCGGGTACTACGTCATCTCGCACGTCACGCACTCGCTGCACACGCCGCTCATGGCCCAGACGAACGCGATCTCCGGGATCATCCTCGTCGGGGCGCTCCTGCAGATCGGCTCCGACGACTGGCTCGTCACGACCCTCGCGTGCGTCGCCGCGACCGTCGCCAGCATCAACATCTTCGGCGGGTTCCTCGTGGCGAACCGCATGATCCGCATGTTCCGCAAGGACGCCCCGGCGGTGGCCCGATGACCGCCACGTCCGTCGCGCAGGCCGTCTACGTCCTCGCCGCGCTGCTGTTCGTCCTCAGCCTCGCGGGCCTGTCCCGCCAGGAGACCGCACGGCGCGGCAACCTCGCCGGCGCCGCCGGCATGGTCCTCGCGCTCGGCGCGACGATCGTGCTCGCCCTCGGCACCAGCGCCCGGCCGGCGCTCGTGACGGCGCTGCTCATCGCGGTCGTGCTGCTCGTCGGGGCGGTCGTCGGCACGTGGCGCGCGCGTCGCGTCGAGATGACGCAGATGCCCGAGCTCATCGCGATCCTCCACAGCTTCGTCGGGCTCGCGGCCGTGCTCGTCGGCTACAACTCCTACCTCACCGCGCACGCGGCCGGCGGCGACGACGTCGCGCACCTCGTCGAGGTGTACCTCGGCGTGCTCGTCGGTGCCGTGACGTTCACCGGATCCGTCGTCGCGTTCCTCAAGCTCTCGGGCCGCACCCGGTCCGCGCCGCTCCAGCTCCCCGGGCGCAACCTGCTCAACCTCGCGGCGCTCGTCGCGAGCGTGGGGCTGCTCGGCTGGTTCGTCGCCGCGCCGTCGGTGTGGCCGCTGCTGCTCATGACCGTGGTCGCGCTCGCGCTCGGCTGGCACCTCGTCGCGTCGATCGGCGGGGGCGACATGCCCGTCGTCGTCTCGATGCTCAACTCGTACTCCGGGTGGGCCGCCGCCGCGGCCGGCTTCATGCTGAGCAACGACCTGCTCATCGTCACCGGCGCGCTCGTCGGCTCCTCCGGCGCGATCCTGTCCTACATCATGTGCCGGGCCATGAACCGGTCGTTCGTCTCCGTCATCCTCGGCGGGTTCGGCGCCGAGGAGGGCGCCGCCGCACCGTCCGCCGTCGGCGACCAGGGCGAGCACCGCGATACGGGCGCCGAGGACGTCGCGCGCCTCCTCGCCGACGCGCGCAGCGTCGTCATCACGCCCGGGTACGGGATGGCCGTCGCGAAGGCCCAGTACCCCGTCGCGGAGCTCGTGGCGCTGCTGCGCGAGCGCGGCACCGACGTCCGGTTCGGCGTGCACCCCGTCGCCGGGCGCCTCCCCGGGCACATGAACGTGCTCCTCGCCGAGGCGCGCGTCCCCTACGACATCGTGTTCGAGATGGACGAGGTCAACGACCGGTTCACGGACACCGACGTCGTGCTCGTCATCGGCGCCAACGACACCGTCAACCCCGGCGCGCTCGACGACCCCGGATCCCCCATCGCCGGCATGCCGGTGCTCCACGTGTGGGAGGCGCGCGACGTCGTCGTGTTCAAGCGGTCCATGGCCACCGGGTACGCCGGCGTGCAGAACCCGCTGTTCTTCCGCGAGAACACGTCCATGCTGTTCGGCGACGCCAAGGCGCGCGTCGAGGACATCGTCGCCCACCTGCGGATGTCCGTGCCGACCGCCTGACCCGCTGCGACCGCCTGACCCGGTGCGAACGCCTGACGCGGTGCCGGCAGGCGGCGCCCTGGTCCGGCGGGCGGCGTCGTTCTCCGAGGTGGCGTCCTGTCAGGGGTGCGGCACACGGTGCCCGGCCCGTCGCAGGACGGACTCCGCGTGACGCAGCACGGGCGCGTCGACCATGCGTCCGTCCAGCGTGAAGACGGCGTCCGGCCCGCCGGGGTTCGCGGCGGCGGCGTCGAGCAGCGCACGGGCGTCGTCGACCTCGTCGGGGGTCGGAGCGTAGGCCTCGCGGATCACGGTCACGTGGCTGGGGTGGATGCACGCGGTCGCGGTGAAGCCGCTCGCGGCGGCGTCCTGCGCCTCGGAGCGCAAGCCGTCGAGGTCGGCGATGTCGACGTGCACGGCGTCGACCGCGGCCTTGCCGGCGGCGCCCGCCGCGATCAGCACGGACGCGCGGGCGTGGCGCGCCACGTCCCGGTAGGTGCCGTCCGGATGGCGGCTGGACGTCCCGCCGAGCGACGCGACGAGGTCCTCCGCGCCCCACATCAGCGCCACGACCTCGTCGCGGCGCGCGAGCTCCGGGGCGGCGAGGACGCCGGCGGCCGTCTCGCACAGCGCGATCACACGCACGCCGGGGAGCGTCGCGGTGAGCGCGGACGTCAGGAGATCCAGTCCCGCCTTCGGGACCATGACGGTGCGCAGGCGCGTGTCCGCGAGCGCCGCGACGTCGAGCGCGTGCTCGGGCGTGCCGACGGCGTTGACCCGCACGACCGTCCGGTCGGGGTCGAGAGTGGCGGACGCCTCGACGACGGCCCGCCGCGCCGCTGCCTTGGCCGCGGGCGCGACGGCGTCCTCGAGGTCGAGGATCACCGCGTCGGCGCGGTCGGCGGCCTTGGCGAAACGGTCCGGGCGGTCGCCAGGGCAGAACAGAAGCGCAGGGCCGAGATCGAACGGTGCGCGTCCGGACGTGACGCCGGCGGCGGCGGTGGTCGTCGTCGGCAGCTCGTGCCCGCCGCCGTGGCTCACCACGCGCCGTCCTCGTCGTCGGCGCGGAGCACCGGTCCACCGCCGAACCCCGGGTTGTGCGCCACAGAGGGCTCCTCCTGACCCGTAACCCCGGGTTCGGCAGGCCCAGGTTGACCCGTAACCCCGGGTTCGGCAGCCCCAGGCTGACCCGTAACCCCGGGTTCGGGAGGTCCGGCGGCGACCGACCGACCCGCCGGCCCCGCGCCGTCGGGCACCGCCGCCTCGTGGGCGGCGCGCGTCCAGAACAGCGCGGTGCGCACGGCCCGGGCGACGAGCACGCCGTCCTGGTTGCGGCCGCGGTGCTCGAGCGTGACGACGCCCTGCCCGGGCCGGGACGCGGAGAGGCGCTTGTCGAGCACCTGCGTCTCGGCGTAGAGCGTGTCGCCGTGGAAGACGGGCTTCGGGAACTCGACCTCGCGGAACCCGAGGTTCGCGACGATCGTGCCCTGCGTGACCTGCCCCACCGAGAGCCCGACGAGCGTCGAGAGCGTCATCATCGAGTTCACGAGCCGCTGCCCGAACGGCTGCGTGGCGGCCCACGCGGCGTCGAGGTGCAGCGCCTGGTGGTTCATCGTGAGCGTGGAGAAGACGACGTCGTCCGCCTCGGTGAGCGTGCGCCCCGGGCGGTGGCGGTAGACCACGCCCGGCTCGAGCTCGTCGTAGTACAGGCCCCGCTGGACCTCCTCGCGCATGCTGCGTCCTCTCCTCGTCGTCCGCCCACCCGGCCGGCCGCCGGACCCGCGCCGCCGAGCACGCCCCTGCTCGCCGTCGAGCAGGAGGTCGGTGCCGTAGAGCGATCCAGAACGGCACCAACCTCGTGCTCGGCGGCCACGGGCTACGCCTCCAGGCCCAGGCTCCTCGCGATGACCATGAGCTGCACCTCGGTGGTGCCCTCGCCGACCTCGAGCACCTTCGCGTCACGGTAGTGCCGCGCGACCGGGCTCTCGTTGAGGTAGCCGTAGCCGCCGAAGATCTGCGACGCGTCGCGCGCGTTCGCCATCGCGGCCTCGCCGCTCACGAGCTTCGCGACCGACGCCTCGGCCTTGAACGGCTTCCCGTGCACGAGCTTCTGCGCGGCGTCGAACCAGGCGAGGCGCGCGGTGTGGACGCGTGCCTGCATGCGCGCGAGCGTGAACGCGACGTGCTGGTTCTCGCCGATCGCGCGGCCGAACACGACACGCTCCTTCGCGTACCGCACGGCCTCCTCGAGGCAGCCCTGCGCGGCGCCCGTCGCGAGCGCGGCGAACGCGATGCGCCCCTCGTCGAGCGCGCGCAGGAAGTTCGCGTACCCGCGCCCGCGCTCGCCGAGCAGGTTGCCCTCCGGCACGCGGACGTCCGTCAGCGTGAGCGGGTGGGTGTCCGACGTGTGCCAGCCGACCTTGTCGTACGGCGGCCCGACCTCGAGACCCGGCGTGCCCGCCGGCACGATGATGCTCGACAGCTCCTTCTGCACGGACCCGTCGGGGCGCAGCGTCTCGCCGGTCACCGCCGTGACCGTCACGAGGCTCGTGATCGGAGTGCCCGAGTTGGTGATGAACTGCTTGCTGCCGTCGATCACCCACTCGCCCCGCTCGAGCCGCGCCGTCGTGCGCGTCCCGCCCGCGTCGGAGCCCGACTGCGCCTCCGTCAGGCCGAAGGCCGCGAGCGCGCGGCCCGCGAGGAGGTCGGGCAGCCACCGCTCCTGCTGCTCGCGCGTGCCGTGCCGGTAGATCGGCACGACGCCGAGCCCGACGCCCGCCTCGAGCGTCACCGCGATGGACTGGTCCGCGCGCGCGAGCGCCTCGACGGCGATGCACAGCGACACGTAGTCCTTGCCCTGACCGCCGACGTCGCGCGGGAACGGCAGCCCGAACAGCCCGAGCTCGCCCATCTGCGCGATGATCTCCATCGGCAGGCGGCGCTCGGTGTCGTACCGGTAGGCGGCGGGCGCGACGACGTCGTCGGCGAAGTCCCGGACGACCTGGTACAGCTTCGACTGCTCGTCGGTGAGCAGGGTGTCGACCTCGATCATGGTGCTCCTTGGGGTCTCGGAGTCCGCCGAGGTAGAGGGTTCTCCGCCGAGGTAGAGGCGGATCCCCTCTATCTCGGCGTGGTGGCCTCTATCTCGGGAGTGTGGGGTGCGGCGGCGGGGTGCGGCTCGACGACGGCGACGACCTGGTCGCGGCGCACGAGGTCGCCCGGCCGGACGGTCACGCGCGCGACGCCGTCGTGCGGCGCGAGGACCGGGTGCTCCATCTTCATGGCCTCGACGGTGACGAGGACGGCGCCTGCGATGACCGGTTCGCCGTCGGCGGCGGTCGTGACGACGGTCCCCGGCATCGCGGCGCGCACCTCCGGGTCTGCGGGGCCGCCCGCTCCCCCGGCCGCCCGACGGCGCTCGGCCCGGCGTCGCGCGGCCCGCTCCGACCGGTCGGGGGCCGCGAGGGCGAGGGCGCGCCCGCCGCGATGGAGCCACACGACCGCGGGCTCGCCGCTGGCAGCGGGCTGCCACGCGAGCCGCACGCGCTCCCGCACTCCGTCGAGCGTGAGCCACCACGCGCCGTCGTCCGCGGCATCGGGCTCGAGCGAGGCCGGCACGCCGCGCTCCGTCGTCGCCCCGGTACCTGCCGCGCCGAGCCCGGCACCGCCGTCCGCCGCGACGTGCGCGACGGCGCCCCGCGCCGTCCCGACGACCCGCACCTCGCGCTCGTCCCCACCAGGGCCGCTCACGTCGCGCAGCACGACGACGCGCGGCGCCGCCGGCGCGTTCAGCCGCCACCCGTCCCCGCTCCGCCACGGATCCGGCTCGACCGCGCCACCGAACACGGGCCTCCCCACCGGTCCCGCTCCGGAACGGTGGCCGACCCCGTGCTCACCGGGCGCAACCCCGTGCTCGCCGGACCGCGCGACGACGAACAGCGCCGCCGCGACGAGATCACCGGACGACACGCCCGCTGAACCAGGACCTCCGTCGGCTCGGACGCGGTCGGCGACGCCAGGTGACGCGCCGGACGAGGCGACCGACTCGGGGTCGCGTACGCCGTCGTGACCGGAAGGCGAGCCGGCCTCGGAAACGAGGGGGTCGGCGGTGTGCACGCCATCGCGGTCGGGAGGCGAGACCCAGGAGGTGAGGGGGTCGGGGGTGTGCACGCCATCGCGGTCGGGAGGCGAGACCCTGGAGGTGAGGGGGTCGGGGGTGTGCGCGCCGTCGTGGTCGGGTCTGGCGGGAGCGGGCGAGGAACGAGCCCGCGGATGGTAGACGGCGCGCGCACCCCCGACCTCCTCGCCGGGCCCGGCCCCGGCCCCGGCCCCGGCCCCACCACCAGAGACCAGCCGGTCGATCAGCCCGGTGTCGAGCCGCCCCGCCCGCACGTCGCCGTCCGCGAGCAACGACCTGAGGAACCCGACGTTCGTCTCGACACCGAGCACGACGGTCCGCGCGAGGACTCCGTCGAGCCGTTCGAGAGCCTGCTCGCGGGTCGGGGCCCACGCGACGGCCTTGGCGAGCATGGGGTCGTAGTGCCCGCCGACGACGGATCCGCTCGTGATGCCGGAGTCGAGCCGCAGCGGGGTCGCGTCGGGTCCTGCGGGGACGCCGGCGTCGTCGTACGCGAGCACGGTGCCGGTCGAGGGCAGGAACCCGCGCGCGGGCGACTCGGCGTAGACGCGCGCCTCGACGGCGTGGCCGCGCAGCTCGACGTCGTCCTGCACGAGCGGCAGCGGCTCACCGGCGGCGACGCGCAGCTGGAGCTCGACGAGGTCGAGGCCCGTCACCATCTCCGTCACCGGGTGCTCGACCTGGAGACGCGTGTTCATCTCGATGAAGAAGAACTCGTCGGGCGTCGCGTCGGGCACGAGGAACTCGACGGTCCCGGCGCCGACGTACCCGACGGATCGCGCGACCTCGCGCGCGGCCTCGCCCATCCGGGCTCGCTCGGCGGCACTGAGCAGCGGCGAGGGCGCCTCCTCGACGACCTTCTGGTGGCGCCGCTGGAGGGAGCACTCGCGCTCACCGAGGTGCACGACGTTGCCGTGGGCGTCGGCGAGCACCTGGACCTCGACGTGCCGGGGCCGTTCCACGAGCCGTTCGAGCAGGAGGGTGTCGTCGCCGAACGACGCGGCCGCCACGCGCCGCGCGGACGCGAGAGCCCCGGGCACCTCGGCGGCGGACCGCACGACGACCATGCCCTTGCCTCCGCCGCCAGCGGACGGCTTGACGAGCAGCGGGTACCCGACGCCGTCCGCAGCGGTGACGAGCGCGTCGTCGGGCATCCCGGGTTCCCCCGCGCCCGGGACGACGGGCACGCCGCGCGCGGCGACGATCCGCTTGGCGGCGAGCTTGTCGGCCATGGCCTCCAGCGCCTCGACGCCCGGCCCGACGAACGCGATCCCGGCGCGCTCGCACGCCGTCGCGAGCGCCGGGTTCTCGGAGAGGAAGCCGTAGCCGGGGTGGACGGCCTCGGCACCGGACGCGACGGCGGCGGCCACCACGGCCTCGACGTCGAGGTACGACTGCGCAGCAGGCGCCGGCCCGAGCCGCACGGCGACGTCGGCCTCGCGCACGTGGCGCGCTCCGGCGTCGGCGTCGGAGTGCACGGCGACGGACCGGACGCCGAGGCGGCGCAAGGTGGCGATCACGCGGCACGCGATCTCGCCGCGGTTGGCGACCAGGACGGTGGAGAACACGGGCCTCACATCCGGAAGAGCCCGAACCGGGCGCTGGTCTGCTCGGCTCCGCCGAGCGGGGCGAGCGGCGTGCGCGCGCACACGCCGAGGGCGAGCCCGAGCACGCGGCGCGTGTCGGCGGGGTCGATCACGCCGTCGTCCCACAGGCGGGCCGTGGCGTAGTAGGGGTTGCCGTGCTCGTCGTAGTCGGCGCGGATGCCGCCGGCGAAGGCGGCCTCGTCGCCCGGGTCCCACGCCTCGCCGCGTGCGGCGAGCTGGTCGCGCTTGACGGTGGACAGCACGGACGCGGCCTGCGGCCCGCCCATGACGGAGATGCGGCTCGCGGGCCACGACCACAGGAACCGCGGGGAGTAGGCGCGCCCGCACATCGAGTAGTTCCCGGCGCCGAACGACCCGCCGACGATCACGGTGAGCTTGGGGACGCGCGTCGTCGCGACGGCCGTGACCATCTTCGCGCCGTCCTTCGCGATGCCGCCCGCCTCGGCGTCGGTGCCGACCATGAACCCCGAGATGTTCTGCAGGAACAGCAGGGGGATGCCGCGCTGGTCGCAGAGCTCGACGAAGTGCGCCCCCTTGAGCGCGGACGTCCCGAACAGCACACCCTGGTTCGCGAGGATGCCGACCGGGTGCCCGTGGACGCGGGCGAAGCCCGTGACGAGCGTGTCGCCGTACTCTCGCTTGAACTCGTGGAACCGGCTGCCGTCGACGAGCCGCGCGACGATCTCGCGCGGGTCGTACGGGGCTTGTACATCGGCCGGTACCGCGCTGTACAGGCTCGCGCCCGGCCCGTCCGTGCCCTCGGCACCGACGACGGGCGCCTCGCTCGGCGTGACGTCCCACGCGGGCTCCGGGTCGGGCGGGAGAGTGGCGACGATCCGGCGCACGGTGTCCAGGGCGTCGTCGTCGTCCTCGGCGAGGTGGTCGACGACGCCGCTGCGGCGGGCGTGCAGGTCGCCGCCGCCGAGCTCCTCGGCCGTGACGACCTCGCCGATCGCGGCCTTCACGAGGGGAGGGCCGCCGAGGAAGATCGTGCCCTGGTCGCGCACGATGACGGTCTCGTCGCTCATCGCCGGCACGTACGCGCCGCCCGCGGTGCACGAGCCGAGCACGGCCGAGATCTGCGGGATCCCCGCAGCCGACAGCCGGGCCTGGTGGTAGAAGATCCGCCCGAAGTGGTCCCGGTCCGGGAAGACCTCGGCCTGACGCGGGAGGAACGCACCGCCGGAGTCGACGAGGTACACGCACGGGAGGCGGTTCTCCAGCGCGACCTCCTGCGCGCGCAGGTGCTTCTTCACCGTGAGCGGGTGGTACGTGCCGCCCTTCACCGTCGCGTCGTTGCACACCACCATGACCTGCCGACCGCTCACGAGACCGATGCCGGCGACGACGCCCGCGGCCGGCCACGCGCCGTCGTCCACGCCGTGCCCGGCGAGCGGTGCGATCTCGAGGAACGGGCTGCCCTCGTCGAGCAGGCGGTCGACCCGGTCGCGCGGCAGGAGCTTGCCCCGCGACACGTGCCGGTCCCGCGCCGACGCCGGGCCGCCGAGCGCGGCGGTGGCGGTGCGCTCGTGCAGATCGGCGGCGAGGGCGCGCTGCGCCCGGTCGTTCGCCTCCGCGGTCGGCGAGCCGGGGTCGACGGTGGTCGTCAGGACGGTCATGCGGGCGCCCCCTCTCGCCGCCGAGCCCCGGGTTGTGCGGCAGGATCCGCGTCCGCTGACGCGTGAGCCCGGGCTCGGCGGCCATCCGAGCCACCCCGTGCGACGTCGGCGGGAGGGCTCGCGACGTCGTCGGGAGGGCTCGCGGCGTCGTCGGGCAGGGCCGCCGCGACGCCGCCGAGGAGCAGCGCGAGCGCCGGGTCCTCGAGCAGCGCGCCGAGGTCGGCGAGGAACCGCGCGGCCTGCTCGCCGTCGACGACGCGGTGGTCGAACGACACGCTGAGGGTGACGACGTCACGGAGCGCGACCTCGCCGTCGTGCTCCCAGGGCCGGCGGCGCACCGCGCCGAGCCCGAGGATCGCGGCCTGCCCGGGGACGAGGATCGGCGTGCCGGCGTCCACGCCGAAGACGCCGACGTTCGTGATGGTGATCGTGCCGCCGGCGAGCCGTTCGGGAGCCGTGCGGCCGGCGCGTGCCGTGGCCGTGAGCTCGGTGATCCCGTCCGCGAGCGCCGGCAGGTCGAGCGCGTCGGCGTGCGGGACGTGCGGCACCACGAGCCCCCTGTCGGTCGCGACGGCGATCCCGAGGTCCACGTGGCGGTGCTGCCAGATCTCGGCGGTCCCGTCGGGCAGGTCGTGCCACGCGCTGTTGAGATCGGGGTGCCGCGGCACCGCGAGGCACAGCGCCCGGGCCGCGAGCGCGAGCACCGTGACGCGGCTGCCGCGCGCGAGCCGGTGGGTGCGCAGCCGGTCCAGGAGCTCGGCGCTGCGCGTGACGTCGACGGTGAGGAACACCGTGGCGTGCGGGGCGGTGAACGCGCTCGACACCATCGCGGCCGCGGTGTGCTTGCGCACGCCGCGCACGGGGACACGCAGGGCGTCGTCGTCCGCGGCGTCCGGCACGGTCGGCGCACCGGTGACCGCCGCGACGGCTCGTGCGGGGACGGCCGTCGGCCGCGCCACGTGCGGGACGTCGCGGTGGCAGCTCACGGCGGCCAGCACGTCCGCGCGCGTGACGAGCCCGTCCGGGCCGGTGCCGGCGACCCGTTCGACGTGGACGCCGAGCTTCTTCGCGAGCGCCCGGACGGGCGGGGTGGACCGCGGTCGCTCGTCGAGGCGGTCGGGTGCAGCCGCGCCGTCGGGCCCGGTCGAGCTGCCGAGCCCCGGGTCGTGCGGCACGGCGGTTTCTGGCTGGCGTGCAACCCCGGGTTCGGCACCCGGGGCGGCGCGACGGCGACGGCGCGTCGGCCGGCCGGTGCGGTCCGGGCGGGCCCCGTAACCCACGAGGTTCGGCTCGACGACCTCGCTGTCGTCCGGACGCTCGGCGCCCTCCGACGTGCCGAACCCTGGCTTCTGCGGCACGTGAGCCTCCGGCTGCCGCTCAACCCGGGGTTCGGCGGGCGAGAGTGCCTCCGGCTGCCGCTCAACCCGGGGTTCGGCGGGCGTGGGTGCCTCCGGCTGCCGCTCAACCCGGGGTTCGGCGGGCGAGGGCGGCTCCGCGCCCGGCGCGGCGGCGGGCTCGTCGACCTCGAACGTGACGATCGGGTCGCCGACGTTGACCGTCTGCCCCTCCTGGGCGTGCAGGGTCGCGACGACGCCCGCGTACGGCGAGGGCAGGTCGACGAGCGCTTTGGCCGTCTCGACCTCGGCGATGACCTGGTTCAGCTCTACGCGGTCGCCGGCGGCGACGTGCCAGACGACGATGTCGGACTCGGTGAGCCCCTCCCCGAGGTCGGGCAGGCGGAACTCGCGCTGCGCGCTCATCGGGCGGCCTCCCCCGTGAGCGCCGGCGTGCGGCCGAGCACGCGGTCGACGCCGTCGAGGATGCGGTCGAGGTCGGGCAGGTAGTGCCCCTCCATCCGCGCCGGCGGGTACGGCATCCCGTGGCCCGTGACACGCACCGGCGCGGCCTCGAGGTACTCGAAGCAGCGGTCGGTCACGGTCGCGGCGATCTCCGCCCCGAGCCCGACGTGCTGCGGGGCCTCGTGCGCGACGACGACGTGACCGGTCCGGCGCACCGACGCGGCAACGGTCTCGTGATCCATGGGCGACAGGGACCGCAGGTCGATCACCTCGACGGAGACGCCGTCGTCGGACGCGGCGACGGCGGCGTCGAGCGCCGTCCCGACGAGCCCGCCCCAGGTGACGAGCGTGACGTCGCGGCCCTCGCGCACGACGTGCGCCTTGTCCATCGGCGGCGCGAGCGCGAGCGGGACGTCCTCGACCTCCTCCTTGACGTGGTACCGCCGCTTGGGCTCGAAGAAGATCACCGGGTCGTCGCACGCGACGGCCTGCCGCAGCACCGTGTACGCGTCCTGGGGGTTCGCGGCGGACACGACGCGCAGCCCGGCGACGTGCGCGAACAGCGCCTCGGGCGACTCCGAGTGGTGCTCGGCGGCCCCGATGCCGCCGCCCACGGGGATGCGGATCGTGATCGGCAGGCGCACCCGGCCACCGGTGCGGGCGTGCATCTTCGCGAGCTGCGACACGATCTGGTCGAACGTCACGAAGACGAAGCCGTCGAACTGGATCTCGCACACGGGCCGGTAGCCGCGCATCGCGAGCCCGACGGCCGTCCCGACGATGCCCGACTCCGCGAGCGGGGTGTCGAGCACGCGGCGCGGCCCGAACTCGGCCTGCAGCCCGTCCGTCACGCGGTAGACGCCGCCGAGCCGGCCGACGTCCTCCCCCATGACGACGACGCGGTCGTCGTCCGTCATCGCGCGCCGCAGCCCGGCCCCGAGCGCCTTGGCGAGCGTCATGGTCGTCGTCATCGCGGCGCCCCTTCCGACGTCGGCGCGTCCTCGAAGGACGCGAGGTAGCGCGCGTACGCGGCACGCTCGCGCGCGAGCGGCGCGTGCGGCTCCGCGTAGACGTGGTCGAACAGCGACAGCGGCGGCGGGTCCTCGAGCGCGACGCACCCGGCGCGCAGCTCGGCGGCGGCCGCGTCCGCGACACCGCGCACCTGGTCGGCCGCGGCGTCGTCGAGCACGCCCGCACCGCGCAGGTACGCCTCGAGGCGAGCGATCGGGTCGCGGCCCGCCCACGCCTCGACCTCGGCGGCGTCGCGGTAGCGCTTCGGGTCGTCCGCGGTCGTGTGCGGGCCCATGCGGTACGTGACCGCCTCGATGAGCGTCGGCCCCTCGCCCCGCCGCGCGCGGTCGAGCGCCGCACGCGTCACCGCGAGGACGGCGA
Organism: Cellulosimicrobium sp. NPDC057127; assembly: GCF_042670945.1. NCBI lineage: Bacteria > Bacillati > Actinomycetota > Actinomycetes > Micrococcales > Promicromonosporaceae > Cellulosimicrobium > Cellulosimicrobium sp. NPDC057127. Next base: position 16,168 of record NZ_JBHUUP010000015.1, on the reverse strand, counting down.
GCACGTCGTTGCCGTCGACCCGCACGCCCGGCATGCCGAACCCGCGGGCGCGCTCGACGAGCGGCACGCGCGACTGGAGCGCGACCGGCTCCGAGATGGCCCACTGGTTGTTCTGGCACACGAACACGACGGGAGAGCGGTACGTCGAGGCGAAGACGAACGCCTCGTTGACGTCGCCCTGGCTCATCGCGCCGTCGCCGAAGTACGCGACACCGACGGGAAGCCCGGCGGCCGGGTCGACGCGGCCGGCGTCGACGTCGAGCTGCACGCCCATCGCCCAGCCCGTCGCGTGCAGCGCCTGGGCACCGATGATGACCTGCGGCGACGCCATGCCGATCGCGTACGGGTCCCAGCCGCAGACCGCGACGCCGCGCCACACGCGCACGAGGTCGACGGGCGCCGCGCCGCGCACCGACGCGACGGCGTGCTCGCGGTAGGAGGAGAAGACGAAGTCGTCGTCGCGCAGCGCGCGCGCCGAGCCGACCTGCGACGCCTCCTGCCCCAGCAGCGGCGGCCACAGCGCGAGCTCGCCCTGGCGCTGGAGCGCCGTCGCCTCGGCGTCGAGACGCCGCGCGACCACCATGTCCTGGTAGATCGTCAACAGCGCCGGTCGGGCCGCTCCACCGTCGTCGCCGTCGGCGCCCTCGGCACCGTGCGGCTCGAGGTCCGCGAGCCACCGGTCGTGCTCGGGATCGGGACGACGTGTGCCGTCCTCCGCGAGCAGCCGCACGACGGGCGTGTCGCCCGCCGTCGTCACCGGGTCGCCGGACCCTGCCGGTCCCGCTCCTCGCGCGTCGTCGGACCGTTCCGTGCGTGCGTCGTCGGACCGCTCTGCTCGTGCGTCGCGCGGGGTCCCCGCGCGGTGACCGTCGTGCTGCTCGGGCAGGGTCGCCGCCCTCGAGCCGGTCCGCACCGCAGGTTCGCTGGACATGTCGCCACCTCACCTCTGGAGGCCGGGGCTCCTCGTCGAGCCCCGGTTACGGCGAACGTAACCTGCGTCACGCACATGGCTCCACCGATGCTCCGCGAGGTGTGCACCGTGATCGCCGTCACAGGTCTAGGCTGAGCAGCATGCACAGCGCCGACGCTGTCGACCTCGATCTGCTGCTCGCGCTCGCCGACGACCCGCGGGCCACGATCGTCGCGCTCGCCGACCGGCTGAAGCTCTCGCGCAACACGGTCGCGGCACGCCTGGCCCGGCTCGAGGCGGAGGGCGCGTTCCTCGACCTCGACCGGCGCATCGACCCGCACGTGCTCGGGCACCCGCTCACCGCGTTCGTGGAGGTACAGCTGCGGCAGAAGGAGCTGGCGCGCATCGTCGAGGACGTGGCGCGCATCCCCGAGGTGGTGCAGGCGCACGGTCGCAGCGGCACGGCCGACCTGCGCGTGACGATCGCGTGCCGCGACACCGACCACCTGTTCCGCGTCGACGCGGCCATCCTGGCGATCGACGGCGTCGAGCGCACCGAGACGTCGCTGTCGATGGGCGAGCTCATCCCCTACCGGCTGCGACCGCTCATCGAGAAGCAGCGCCGGGCTCGCTGACCCCGACCCGCAGCACCTCGTCGCCGAACCCGGGGTCGTGCGGCACCCAGGGCTCGTCGTGACGCACGACCCAGGGTTCGGCGTCGTCATCACGCGCAACCCGGAGTTCGACGTCGTCGTGCGCCGAACCCCGGGTTGTACGGCACTCAGGGCACGTCGTGACGCCCAACCCGGGGTTCGGCACCGCCCGACGGCCCGGCAACCCGGGGTTCGGCACCGCCCGACGGCCCGGCAACCCGGGGTTCGGCGGCCTCGGACCCGGCGGACTCGGCGACCTCGGCGGACACCGGCGCACCGGTCCGGGACACCGGCGCGCCGAGCGACGCCGAGCCGGGAACCGTCAGCGCGGCGATGCCGGTCGTGACGGGGATCGCCAGCACGAGGCCGATCGAGCCGACGAGCGTGCGCACGACCTCCTCGGCGATCTCGCCCGAGGTGAGGCTCGTCGCGAGGTTCTGGTCGGACAGGTAGACGGCCATGAGGAGCGGCAGCGCCGCCCCGACGTACGCGAACGCGATCGTGTAGACGGTCGACGCGATGTGGTCGCGCCCGATACGCATCGCCCGCGTGAACAGCTCGACGCGCGAGGCGAGCGGCGCGACGGCCCGCAGCTCCCAGACGGCCGACGCCTGCGTGATGGTGACGTCGTTGAGCACGCCCATGCCCGCGAGCACGATGCCGCACAGCACGACGCCCTGGATGTCGAGGGACGGCGCGTACTGCGGGATCCACAGCGACTCCTCGGACGTCAGGCCCGTGATGTTCGACGCGCCGGACCCCCACCAGCCGAGGAGCGCCGTGAGCGCGAGACCGATGAGCGTGCCGAGCAGCGCCACGGACGTGCGCGCGGTGAAGCCGTGCGCGACGTACAGGACGACGAACATCACCAGCGACGACGTCACGAGCGCGACGCCGAGCGCGTTCTCGCCGGTCAGCAGCGCCGGCAGCGTGAACCAGGCGATCACGGCGAACGCTCCGGCCAGACCTGCGAGCGCCGCGAGCCCGCGCCAGCGCGCGACGGCGAGGACCACGAGCGCGTAGGCCACCGCGAGGATGCCGATGGGGAGACCGCGCTCGAAGTCGAGGAACACGTAGGGCGTCCCGCCGCCGGCCTCCGCGCCCGCGATGTGCAGGACGCGCAGCCGGTCCCCCTCGTCGAACCCGTACGCGAGGTACTCCGGGGGCGCCTGCACGGTGATCTTGTCGCCGCCGACGTCCTCGCCGTCGGCGCGCGAGCCGTCGTCGAGCCGGGCGGGGACGGCGAGCGTCGCCTCGTCGGCGGGTCCGGTGACGGTCGCGCGCAGGATCGCGCTGCCCTCGGCGGCGACGGGGATGCGGTCCGGGACGTCGTCCGCCGCGGGCCAGAGCGCGACGAGGCCGGCGAGCGTCCCGAGCAGCAGCGGCACGAGCAGCGCGGCGAGCGTCAGGCGCACGCGCCGGGTGGCGGGCTCGACGGGGCCGTGCGCGTGAGCGTGGGCGTGCAGCGGGACGCGCGCCTGGACGCGGCCGGGGAACCGCCCCGGTGTGCGCCCGTGGGCGCGCGCGTCGCGGCGGGAGGTCGGTGCGGTCACCGCACGATGCTGGCACGGTCCGCGGCCGGCGTGGGCGACCACGCGCCGTCGGGCACGGATCGTCCCGCGGGCCTCACTCGGGCGGCGTGACGAGGCCGCGGCGCACGCCCGCGACGAGGCGGCGCGGCACGGTGACCTCGCGACCGTCGACGACGACGGTGACGAGTGCGGGCACCTGCGCCTTCCACTGCGAGCGGCGGGCACGGGTGTTCGAGCGCGAGAGCTTGCGCTTGGGCACGGCCATGGGGCTGTCCTTCCGGGAGGGGTCGACCCAGACTAGGCTTTGTGAGAACCGTTATCAACTCCGCGGACGTGCCCCGATAGCATCCGTGCGCCCGCGCACCCGCGCAGGCCCGAGCGGGCGCACGCCGCCCCTGACCAGCCGGGAGACCTGCCATGGCCACCGTCGACTACTTCCTCACCGGGGACCACGACGCCGCGCGACGCGAGCTCGCGGACGCCCTCCACGAGCAGGGCTTCACCGTGACCACCCAGCGCACCGGCCAGTGGACCGTCGAGCGCGGGAGCAAGAGCCGCACGATGTGGCTCGGCGCGTTCGCCGGCAAGCACCAGCACCTCGTCTTCACGGTGGACTTCATGCAGCACGACGGCGCCCTCGTCGCGCGCGTGCAGCGCCCCACGGGGCAGGGCGCGATGGCGGGCGCGGTGGGCGTGGCCCGGTCGAACAAGGCGTTCTCCGAGGTGGACCAGGCCGTCGGCACGCGCCTGACGCGAGCAGGGATCCTCGCGAACGTGGTCCACGCCTGACCGGCACCTCCCGGCGCACGCCCGCAGGCGCTCAGGAGACGGCGAAGGCCCGGACCCCTTGAGAGTCCGGGCCTTCGTGCCGCTGACCGGCGCCGACGGCGGCGCGGTCAGCGCGGCGTCACTTGGCGACGGCCTTCTTCAGCAGGCTGCCGGCGCTGATCTTCACGCCGTAGCCGGCCGGGATCGAGATCTCCTCGCCCGTGCGGGGGTTGCGGCCGGTACGAGCGGCACGCTCGACGCGCTCGACGGACAGGAGGCCCGTGACCTTGACGGCCTCGCCCTTGCCGAGCGACTCGATGAGCACGTCCTGAAGGGCGTTCAGGGCGCTCTCGGCCTGCGCCTTGCTCAGGTCGGACTTGCTGGCGATCGCCGAGACGAGCTCGGACTTGTTGAGCGACATGCGGATCCCTTCTTCGGTTCACGACGCACGGTGTCCTCGCGCGGCGTCACGGTCTCAGTGTGCCAGCCAGGGGGCCGCGCACCGGGGACAACACTAGGGAACACGCGGAGTTTCGCGCGACTTCTCGCGGTTGCGTCGTCCTCGTGGCGCCCCGGACGACCCCGTGCGGAGGTCCTCCGGGTGGCACGGCGGGTGGATCAGGCTGCTCCGTCGCACGCGAGCCCGGTCCGCAGGGCGTCGAGGTTGGCCCGCATGACGTCCAGGTAGTCGGCGCCCTCGTCGGTGCGCCCCTCGATCGGGTCGAGCATCGCCGTCGCGACCCCGAGGTCGTCCGCGAGGGTCTGCGTCACCTTGGGGCTGACCAGCACCTCGAAGAACAGCGTCTCGACGCCGCGGTCCTCGACGACGGCCCGGACCTCGCGCAGTCGCGCGGGCGACGGCTCGGCCTCGGGGTCGATCCCGGAGATCCCGACCTGGACGAGGTCGTAGCGCTCCGCGAGGTAGCCGAACGCCTCGTGCGAGACGACGAGCGTCGCCCCCGCGCACGCCGCGAGCCCGTCCGCGTACTCCTGGTCGAGCGTCTCGAGCTCGGCCTCGAGCGCGTCCGCGTTCGCCGCGTAGTCGTCGGCGTGGTCCGGGTCGACCTCCGCGAGCTCGTCGGCGACCTGGTGCCCGACGGTCGCGAGCCGCGTCGGGTCGAGCCAGAAGTGCGGGTCGAGCGCCCCGCTCCCCGACGTCGGCGCGCCGGAGCCGTTGGGGCCGCTCTCCAGCCCGGCCGCCTCCGCGGTGTCGACGACGTGCTCGGGCTGCCGGGACGCGATCGCGTCGTCCGTGGCCGGTGTCATGCCGGACAGGTGGACGACCACGTCCGCGTCGCCCACCTCACGCACCTGTGCGGGCGAGAGCTCGAGGTCGTGCGGCTCCGCGGCGGGGGGCGTGAGGTTGCTGACGGACACGTGCTCCCCGCCGACCTGCCGGGCGACGTACTCGAGCGGGTAGAACGACGCGAGGACGTCGACGGTGTCGTCGGCGTCACCGGGGTCCGTGCCGGCGGAGCAGGCGGCGGTCGCGACGAGAGCGAGCAGCGTGGCACCGGCGGCGAGGGCGTGGGAACGGGTGCGGGGGCGGTTCATGGACGGCTCCGGGAGACGTGCGGGCGGCGGGACGGACGACGGCCGCGGCACCGGGCCCCACGGGGCGGTGCCGCGGCCGTCGCGGCGTTCAGGTCGAGCGGTGGGCGTCAGCCCTGGCCGGACTCCTCGGTGTGCTCGTGGTCGTGGCCCTCCTCGGAGTGGTCGTGCCCCTCCTCCTCGGAGTGCGCGTGTTCCTCCTCCGCGTGCCCCTCCTCGCCCGAGCCGTGCTCGGCGGAGCCGGCCTCGACGTCGCCGGAGACGCCGTTGATCTCGTTCGGCTCGACGTCGAGCTCGACGGAGCTCCAGACCTCGCCGGTCTCGATGTCGACCGCGTGGATCGACTGGTTCGCCGGGTCGGTGACGTAGGCGGAGCCGTCGAGCATGAAGATCGCCGGGCGCGGCGACTGCCACTCGTCCGGCTCCTCCCAGGCGTCGATCACCGGGATGGAGCGAGCGAGCTGCTTCGTCGCGGGGTCGATCACATGGATCTGGCCGTCGGTGCCGAGCACCAGCGCCTCGCCGTTCTCGCCCCGGGCGAGGGAGCGGAACGTGTAGCTCGACGGGAGGTCGACGAGCGCGAGCTCGCCCGTCGCGGTGTCGGTGAGCGAGACGCGCGTCGGACGCTCGAGCTCGGCGTCGGGGTCGGACTTGTAGTCGCCGAGGACGACGGTCGAGTCCTCGCTGCCGGCCTGGTTGCCGATGCGGCCGTACGCGTCGGGGCTCGCGACCTTGGTGATCTGCCCGTCCTTGACGATCAGCACGCCGTTCTCGCAGCCGATCAGCACGGCCTCGTCCGCGGCCATCGCCTCGCCGTGGACGCCGGGGCACTCGTCCGACGCGGCGACCTCGGCCCCCTCGGCGTCGAGCACGCGGATCCCGGTGCGGGCGTCCTCCGTGCCCTCGGAGACGACGACCGTGCCGTCGGAGAGCTCGACCGCGACGCCGTGGTGCGCCTCGGGCGTCGTGAGCTCGCGCGCCTCGCGCGACTCGTCCGCGACCTCGCCGGAGTCGACGATCGTGATCTCGCCCGTGCCGTCGTCGAAGAGCGCGGTACGGCCGGCGTGGACGACCACGTGGCCCGGCTTCTCGGCGTCGAACATGACGTCGGTGAGCTCCGGGGCGGCCGTGTAGTAGTGCGAGTGGTCGCCGTGCGGCTCGGCCCACGTCCCCGCGTCGAGCACCTGGAAGCCGCCCGTCGTGGAGACCAGCAGGTGACGCCCGTCGCCCGCCCCGTTGAGACGGTTGAAGCCGTCGAGCTCGATGTCGTCGAGCACCTCGAGGGTCTGCGCGTCGAGGACCTGGATGCCGCCGTCGTACGTGACGGCGAGGCGCGGGCTGCGGGCGGCGGCCTCGGTGGGCTCGTCCGCCGCCTCCTCGGCGGCCGGCGCGCTGGACTCCTCGGCGGCGGGGGTGCCCGTCGAGCACGCGGCGACGAGCGCCAGCGGGATCGCGAGCCCCAGGGCCGCGAGCGGCCGGCGGCGGGTGCGGGTGGTGAGAGACATGGGGTGTCGGGCCCCGGCAGGACGACGCACGGGGGCCCACTCCTTTCCGGTGGGGGTGGTTCAGGTGCCGGCGAGCGGCTCGGCGCCACGGTAGCAGGAAATGGAATCATTCTCATTATCCTCTAGCCGTTCACGACGTCGCCCCTCTGTCAGCCGGCCCGCACGCGGGACAGACGCCGTGCAGGCTCACGCGGACCTCGACCTCGGAGTAGCGCTCCGAACGCGCCGCCTCGCTCGCCCACGTGTCGACGACCTGGCGGGGCGCGTCGACCGCGCGCCCGCACCGCACGCAGACGAGGTAGAGCGCGGCGCCGCCCGATCCCGCACCTCGGAAGCCCGCGCGCCCGCCCGGGAGCGTGACGACCTCCACCCGCCCGGCGCGGTGGAGGTCACGCGTGGCGCGGTACACCGAGGCGAGCCCGACGCCGGAGCCGCGCCGGGCGAGCGCGTCGTGAATGTCCAGCACCGTCCGGAACTGGTCGGAAGCCACCAGCTCGTCGAGCACGAGCCGACGAGACGTCGCGCGGCGCCCCTGGCTGCCCACGGATCCTCGGCCCGGCCTCCTCGCCACACCTGCCCCCCCCTGCCGATCGTTCTGGTTAGATGACAATGATTATCATCTCGATTTGTCATCTGACCAGCACGAAAGGACATCCATGCATACCCGATCCCGCGTCGTGGGCGCAGCCCTGGGAGCGGCGACGCTCCTGGCGACCGCGCTCGCACCGACGGCCGCCGTGGCCGCCGAGGGCCCACCGCCGCCCAGCACCGAGCTCCAGGTGCTCTCCCGCGTCCACACCGACGCCGTCTCCACGTTCCTCGAGGAAGGTGCGCTGGAGCTCGGCACGAAGGCGGACCTCCCCGCGGGCAACGGCACGCGCCTCGACCCGGCCACCGTCCTGTTCCACGTGGACGACGCCTCGCGGCGCACCGTCGCGGCCGGGTACGAGTTCGTGGGCCCCGTCGGCTCGCCGATGTGGGTGTCTCCCGAGGCGAACCCCTCGGGCGGCGACGGGTACACGCAGCTCTGGCCCGGCTTCTCGACCGAGTCGGTGCCCGCCGGAGCGCTGGTCGACGACACGACGACGTTCGTCCTCACCGACGTGCGTGGCCCCGGTGACCTCGAGCTCTTCTCCGGGGGCGGGCTCGAGGACGTGCGGCGGCTCTGGTCGAGCGACGAGGACATCTCCTCGTTCCAGGTCGGCCACACCCACATGCACGCCAACTGGGCGTTCACCGCACCGGGCCGGTACGCCCTCGACGTCCGTGCCGAGGCCACCACGGCCGCGGGCACGCCCGTCTCGGCGGAGGGCACCTACACGTTCGTCGTCGGGCCCATGGTGCCGGCGACGACGACGAGCACGACGCTCGCCGTCGACGCCACGTCCGTGCAGCCGGGCGACGCGGTGGCCCTGGACGCGACGGTCAGCCCGGCGGACGCACCGGGCTGGGTCGAGTTCCTCGACGGCGAGGACACGCTGGGCCACGCCGAGGTCACCGACGGCAGCGCTTCCCTGACCATCTCCACGCTACCCCTGGGAGAGCGCAGCCTCACCGCGCGATTCATCCCGGAGGTCACCAACGACTTCTCCGCGTCGACGTCGGAGGCGCGCGTCGTCACCGTGACCGAGGAGCCCGGTGGCGAGACCTTCGGCATCGCCGGCCTCCGCGAGTCCTGGGCGGCGGGCGAGATGATCGAGCTCGGTGCCACGGGGGTGACGCTCGGCGAGGGCGAGAGCCTCCGCTGGATCATCCGCAGTGCACCCGGCGACACCGAGTACGTCGCGACGAGCGGTGAGTCGTTCGTCCGCGACGCCACCACGGCGCTCGACGGCGCCGAGATCATGCTCGAGCTGCGTGGCACGGTCGACGGGAGGGGCACGACGCTCGCCGAGACGCCATACCACCCGCTGACGGTGACCGGCCCGGACGTCGGCTCCGGCGCGCCCGTCACGCTCACCGGCATCGAGGACTCGTACTTCGTCGGCGACCCGATGACCGTGACGGCGGAGCACGCGCCGCTCGCCGACGGGCAGACCTACCGCTGGGTGATGCGCGGCGTCCCGTACGGTCTCGAGTGGGGCGAGGTCTACACCGTGCCCGGCGGTGACAACCCGTTCACGCTCGACCCGGCGTGGGTGCGGTTCTCCGAGGTGGCCCTGCAGATCGTCGACGCCGACGGGACCGTGGTGGGTCAGTCCCCAGCGATCCACCCCGACACCGCATCGCGCGAGCTCCAGCTGTCGGGCGCCCGGTCCGTCTACCGCGCCGGCGAGACGATGGAACTGGCGTCGGAGCTCCACCCCGCCCGCGACGGCCTCACGCACGCGTGGAGCGTCGGCACGTCGCTGTACGCGTCAGAGCCGATCGCGAGCGAGACGGGCACCACCGTCTCCGTCCCCGTGACCGCCGACATGGACGGCCAGAAGGTCTTCCTCGTCGTCACCGACACCGCGACCGGGTTCCGTGTCGCGCAGGCGGACGTCGTCGTGCGCGTGACCGACGCGGCACCCGGCGAGCAGCTCGTGCTCCTCGACGGCCTCGCCGGGCACTACCACCAGGGCAGCACGATCTCGCTGCGGGCGACGGCCGACCCGGTCGCGAGCGACTCCGACACCTACCTGTGGGAGTGGAAGCGCCCCGACCAGGACGCCTGGACGCCGATCCCCGGCGCGACCGCGGCCGCCCACGACGTGACCGCCGAGCAGGCTCTCGACGGCACGCAGGTGCGCACCACGCTCGTCCGCCCCGACGGGACGGAGCTCGCGACGAGCGAGACCGTCACGATCCACGTCGACGACCACGGGGCGCCGCCGCGCCAGAAGGCGGCCGTGACGAGTCTCCACGAGTGGTACGCCGTCGGGGACCGTGTCGAGCTGGACGCCACCGTCACCCCGGCGTCCGTGCTCGACCGGTGGGAGTGGTACGTGCAGCGGCCCGGGTCGGACACCCCGGCCCGGCTCGAGGACACGCTGACCTCGCACCTGGCGTTCGAGGCGACCGAGGAGCTCGACGGCGCCGCGCTCTTCGCGCGGCTGACGTTCGACGACGGCCGCCCGTACGTCGAGTCGCCGCCGGTCGTCCTGGCGATCGATCCGGCCACCGACCCCGAGCCGACCGACCCGGGCACCGACCCGACGGACCCCGGGCCGGAGCCCACCGATCCGGAGCCGACGGACCCGGGCACGGAGCCGACCGATCCCGGTACCGACCCGACGGACCCGGGCACCGAGCCGGGTCCCACGGATCCCGGCACCGTGCCGTCCGGCGAGAAGCCGGACGAGGCCCCGGCCGGGAGGACGGCCGCCGACCTGGGCGACGCGCCGGAGGGCGGCGTGGAACCGTCCACGACGACCCCGCGGCAGGGCGAGGTCATCACCGTGAGCCTGGGCGCGGAGCACGCCGGAGCGTGGGTGGCGGCGTGGCTGTTCTCGGAGCCGACGCTGCTCGGCCGTGACTGGCTCCGGGCCGACGCCGAGGGAGACCTCGCCATCCGTATCCCGGTGGGCACGCCCCCCGGCGACCACCGCCTCGCGGTGTTCGCGGCCGACGGCACGCTGATCGGGTGGACCTCGGTCGAGGTCGAGGAGGCGACGGGCGCCACGCCGACGGACCGCCTGGCCACCACGGGCAGCTCGACGCTCTGGCTCCTCGCCGTCGCGGCCGCCGTCCTGCTGGTCGGCACGGCAGCCGTGCTCGTGGCTCGCAGGTCGCGCGCGCGGGCGGAGGTCGGCCCGAAGGGCTGACGCACGCGCCCTGCAACACCACGGGCGCGGTACCCGGCTCCGGCCGGGTACCGCGCCCGTGAGCTCGTGGGTATGCGAACGCTGCACCACCCGGCGATGAGTTTGCCTCGCACCGCCGTCAGACCACAGGGCGGACGACCGAGAGGAAGCACCATGCTGAAGCACGTCGCGCAGGGCGTACTGGTTCATCAGAGCGAGCTGCTCCAGAACAACACCGTCGTCATCGAGGGTCAGACCGGAGTCCTGCTCGTCGACCCGGGACTGACACGCTCCGAGATGGCGTGCCTCGCCGACGACCTGCGCCAGATCGGGCTACCGGTCGTGGCCGGCTTCTCGACGCATCCCGACTGGGACCATGTGCTCTGGCACCCCGATCTCGGCGACGCCCCCCGGTACGGGACGGCCCGCTGCGCGGCCGTCGTGCGTGACGTGCGGTCGCAGCCGGACTGGAGGGACCGCGCCGCCGAGGGCCTGCCACCGGAGATCGCCGAGGAGACATCGCTGGACGGGTACGGCCTCATCACGGGCCTGCCTGCCGGAACCGCGCAGATCCCGTGGGACGGCCCGGACGTACGCATCGTCGAGCACCCCGCGCACGCGCCCGGTCATGCCGCCCTGCTCGTCGAAGAGCGTGGCGTCCTCGTCGCCGGCGACATGCTCTCCGACCTCTTCGTCCCCATGCTCGACGACTTCGAGAAGACCGCCGACCCGATCGAGGAGTACCTCGTGGGGCTCCGCGTGCTCGACGACGTGGCGGGCGACGTCGCCGTCCTCGTTCCTGGCCACGGGTCCGTCTGCGGAGCTGATCAGGTCCGTGCACGGATCGACCTGGACCGGGCGTACCTGCATGCCTTGCGAGACGGAACCGCTCTCGACGACCCGCGGATCGGTCCATCGGCGAAGCCCGGCTGGGAATGGGTGAACGACATCCACGAGGGGCAGGCCCAGAGCGTCGCGCGACGACGAGAGCGTGCCGAGCACGCGGACCACGCCCCATGACGCGCAGCACCTGGCCGATCCCCAGCCCGAGGACCGAGGACGACGGCGGGTAGAGGCGATCTCACGAGCGGGTCATACCGAGGGGCGCGGCACCGCCTCGTGCGCCGTAGCCGGGTCGTCGACGCTGCCCGGGGAGCCGCCGGCCCCGTCCTCGGGCGTGCGCGCCGAGGCGTGCACGCGCCGTCGGGCGAGGAGCCCGTGCCGCGGCGCGAGGAACCACGCGAGGAGGAACACCGCCGTGGCGACAAGCACGATGGTGCCGCCGGCGGGCAGGTCGAGGCTCCATGACAGGTACAGCCCGACGAGCGCCGAACCCCCGCCGATCACGGGGGCGAGGAGCATCATGACGCCGAGCCGGTCGGTGAGCAGGCGCGCCGCCGCGGCGGGCGTGATGAGCAGCGCGAGCACGAGGATGTTGCCGATCGTCTGCACGGAGATGACGATCGCGATCGTCACGAGCACGTAGAGCACGAGGTCGAGCCAGAAGACCGGGAGGCCGGCGGACCGGGCCATCTCGCGGTCGAGACTGACGGCGACGAGCTCCTTGTGGAGCAGGAACGCCACGAGGAGCAGCACCGCGCCCGCGACGGCGACGACGTAGACGTCCTCGTCCGGGATGCCGGTGATGGAGCCGAAGAGGAACTGCTGGAGCGAGCCCGCGTACCCGGGCGCCGTCGAGATGACGACGATGCCGAGCGCGAACGCCGCGACGAAGAAGACCCCGATGATCGAGTCCTCCTTCAGCCGACGGTTCTGCGAGAACACCGCGACGAGGACGGCGGTGACCACGCCCGCGACGGCACCGCCGAGCACGAGCGAGCCCTGGAGCACGAACGCGACGGCGAGGCCGGGGAAGACGGCGTGCGCGACGGCGTCGCCGATGAACGCCATGCCGCGCAGCACGACGTGGCAGCCGATGACGCCGCACACGACGCTCGACATGACGGCCACGAGCAGCGCCTTGGGCAGGAACGCGAGGTCGGGGTTGAGCAGGTCCTGGACGAAGTCGCCGATCGAGATCATGTGTGCCCCTTGTGGTCGACGGTCGTGGACAGTCCCAGCGCGGCGAGCAGCGGCGACCCGGTGGAGATCCCGAACGCCCGGATCCACACCTCGGGGTCGCGGAGCTCGGCGGGCGTGCCCGTGGCGACGACGGTCCGGTTGAGCAGGCAGATGCGCGTGCACGTGTGCATCGCGGCGACGAGGTCGTGCGTGGTCATGAGCACGGCCTTGCCGTCCTCGCGCGCGAGCTCCGCGAACAGGTCGGTGAGCAGCTCCTGCGTCGGCACGTCGAGCCCGGTGAACGGCTCGTCGAGGAGCAGCACCCGCGGGCCGAGCGCGAGCGCCCGCGCCACGAGCACGCGCTGGCGCTGCCCGCCGGACAGCTCGCCGACGGAGCGCTTGCGCAGGTGCGTCATGCGGACCCGGTCGATCGCCTCGCGCGCCGCACGGTAGTCGGCCACACCGGGCCGGCGCAGCCACCCGACGCGCCGGACCCGGCCCGACAGGACCGCGTCCTCGACCGATACGGGGAAGTCCCACGCGAACTCGTGCCGCTGGGGCACGTAGCCGACGGCGCGGGTTCCCGCGCTCCCGGACGCACCGTCGACGATCACCTGCCCGCTCCTGCGGCGCACGAGCCCGAGCACGGAGCGGAGCAGGGTCGTCTTGCCCGCGCCGTTCGGGCCGATGAGCCCGACGAGCTCCCCCGCGTCGACGTGGAGGTCGGCGTCGTGGAGCACGAGCCGCCCGCCGAGCTCGACCGACACGTCCCGGACGCTCAGCGCATGGGCACCGACACCCCGCTCGTCCGCGCTCGCGACAGGAAGCGTCCCGGTCGCCGCGGCCGCGGTCACGAGGCGTCCGCCTCGCGGTCGGCGGCCGCCCGCGCGCGCCGTCCGCGCAGGACGGTCAGGCCCACCGCGGCGACGAGGACCAGGACGGCGAGGCCCGCCCAGAGGGCGACGGTCGACGTGGCGGACTGCTCGTCCGTCCCCGCGGCGTCGTCGGCCGCGGCGCCACCGTCCGTCTCCTCGTCGCCCGTCGTGTCGGCGGTCTCGGAGGGGGTCGGGCTCGCGGTCCCCGCGCCCTCCTGCGACTCCTCGGTGGTGTGCTCCGCGGCCGCGAGCGCGGTCTGCGGGTCGGTCGCCGACCCGACGGCGAAGCGCAGCACGGCGGGGTCCTCGACCGTCGTGCCGTCGGTGAGGTCGGCGAGCACGGTCACGTCGAGCGTGTAGACGCCGGGCTCGGTGAACACCCAGTTGGCGTGGACGTGGGTGTTGACCTCCATCCACAGGTCCTGGGGATAGTCGGCGCCGGAGGTCCACAGCACGTTCGGGGGTCCGGTCACGCCCTCCTGGAGGAACAGGAAGAAGGCGCCCGGCCCGTCGACGCCGTCCAGGCGCAGCGTCGCGCCGCGGCCGATCCGCTCGGTGACCTCGGGGTCCTGCGTGTTCCAGCCGAGCCACACGACGTCCTGGTTCTGCACCTGCGGCACGACGTACAGCGGCGTCCCCGGGTCGACGCCGAGGAAGGCGAAGTCCGGGCTGTCGGGGGCCGGCAGGACCGACTCGTCGAGCACGTGCATCACGGTCTCGTCCGGGGACCGCCACATGGGCGGAACCGTCCGGTCGTCGCGCGCCTGCAGCGTCCACGTGCCGTCGAGGAAGCGCGGGCCGACGTCGACGTGCCCCTCGGTCACGACCTCCGGGCCCTCGACGCTCGCCTCGTCGGCGCCGACGCGCTGCTGCAGCCCGGGGTCCTCCTGCGTGTCGCCGGCTGCGGGGAGCGCTGCGAGCGGCAGCGCGAGGAGTGCGGCGAGCAGCGCCGCGACCGATCGGGTCGTCATGGGGTGTCCTTCGGGTGGGGGTCAGGCGAGGCAGCGACGCAGCGAGTCGGCGTTCGCGCGCATCATCTGGACGTAGGTGGTGACGTCGCCGTCGAACGCGTCGGAGTAGAGGGGGCAGACCTGCACGCCGTTCTCCTCGGCGACCTCGGTGAGCACGGACGAGCGCGCGGCGAGGTTCGGCTCGAGGAACACGGCGGGCACCTCGAGCGTGCCGACGGTCTGCGTGAGCTTCGCGCGCTCGGCCACGCTCGGTTCCGTCGCGGGGTTCGGGGTGACGAAACCCGCGATCTCGACGTCGTAGGCCTTGCCGAGGTACGCGAACGCGTCGTGCGTCGTCACGAGGTGGCGCCGCGACCGGGGGATCTCGGCGATGGTCCGCTGCACGTAGGCGTCGGTCTCGTCGAGTGTGCGCAGGTAGGTCTCGGCGTTGGCGCGGTACTCCGCGGCGCCGTCGGGGTCGACCTCGATCAGCGTGTCGCGCATGATCTCGACGTACGCCTGGGCGTTGCGCACGTCCTGCCACAGGTGGGGGTCGATCTCGCCGTGCACGTGCTTGCCGAGGACGGCCTGCGGCAGCTGGTAGATCTGCTCGTCAGGTCGGCCGAGGAACCCGAAGCCCTCGCCCGCCGGCACCGGCGCGAGCGCCTTGTTCGGCACCGAGATCACGGTGTCGTCGAGGTCGTGCACGTGGTGGTGCCCGCCGACGTCCTCGGCCGAGTCCGCGGCGGCGACGATCTCCGCCGAGTCGAGCTGGACCGCCAGGTCCGCGTGGCCGCCGTCGAGCACGTCCGCGCCCTCCGCTCCGGGCACCGACCACGGGTCGACGCCGACGGCGAACGTCACCGTCGCCGAGCCCATGTCGACGGGCTCGGCCTCGGGGTTCGGCCGGAGCTCGGCCTCGAGAGCGAGCCGGTAGACGCCGGGCTCGGAGAACGTCCAGCTCATGTGGGTGTGCGCGCTCGTCGGCAGCGTCACGGCGTCGTCCTCGTCGAAGCCGTCGGCCGAGTCGAAGTACACCCGCGGGGTGCCGAACGTCTCCGTGAGGTAACCGGTGAGCTGTCCCGGCCCCTCGACGTCGGTCGCGGTGAGCAGCACGTCCGACGCACGCGTCGCGCCGTGCTCCGCACCCGTGCCGTCGACGGCGAGGCCGAGCCAGATCGTGTCGAGGTTGACGTTCTCGACGAGCGGGATGATCTCGGCCGCGTACTTCACGGCCGACTCCGCGAGCGAGACGTTGGGGACGTCCGCCGGGAGGTTGGCGTCGAGCATCGTGATGATGCGGTGCTCCTCCAGGAGCATGTAGTTGCTGAACGCCACGTCCGCGTAGACGACGTCGCGCACGTCCCGCAGGGACGGCTCGTAGGAGTGCGGGTCACCGCGCTCGGGCACGAGCGACGTGACCGTCGCGCGGTCGCCGACCACGTTGCGCGCCAGGTCGGCGAGGACGCCCGTCGTGGTGACGACGCTGAGCCCGTCCGCGGGGTCGGGCGTCCCGGGCGCCGTGGCGCACCCGGCCAGGAAGCTGGCGCCGAGACAGCCGGCCGCCGCGGCCCGGACGGCGCGGACGCGACGCGTGCGGTCACGGGTGCTCATGGCGGCTGCTCTCTCTCGAGGTGTCAGGGCCCGGCCCGCGGCGCCACCGCCGGAGGTGGAGGC
>NZ_JBHUUP010000014.1:0-111047 GCF_042670945.1 Cellulosimicrobium sp. NPDC057127 | reverse complement strand
GGGCACGGGGATCGTTCCCCGTGCCCGACGACGCGTGGCGGTCAGGAACCGATCGCGCCCTGGATGTCGGCGATCATCTTGTCCCACGTCGCGACGGGGTCGGCCCCGCTGACGATCGCGGCCTCGGTCACGCCCCAGAAGCTCCAGACGGACGCCATCTCCGGGATGGACGGCATCGGCAGCGCCTCGGCCCCGACCTCGCGGAACCCGGCGACGATCTCGTCCTCCGCCGACGCCGCGTCGGCGGCGGCGGTCAGCGCCGGCGGGCGGTTGCCCGCCTCGTACAGCGCGAGCTGGGCCTCCTCGGTCGACAGGAAGTTGACGAGGAAGTCGTTCGCGACGATCGCGTTCTCGCTCTCGGCGCTGAGGTAGAAGCCCTGCACGCCCACGAACGGCTGCGCGGGCTCGCCGCCCGCGGTCGGGACCGGGTCGATCGACAGCTCGAGGCCCTCGAACGACTCGATCATCCACGGGCCGCCGACGATGAACGGCGACTGGCCGTTCGCGAACGCCTCGACGGCGATGTCGTACGTCGTGTCCTGGCTGAGGACGCCCGCGGCGCCCTGCGCACCGAGCCACTGCGCGTACGCCTGGCCCTCGGGCCCGCCCATCGCGAGCTCGGACGTGTAGCTGCCGTCCTCGTTCTGCGTGAACACCGGGGCGCCGAACGACGTCTGGAACGGGTAGTGGGTGTACGGGTCGCCCTTGTCGCCGTCCGACTGCACGAGGATGGGGAACTGCGTGCCGGCGGCCTGGCCGGCCGCGACGGCGTCGTCCCAGGTCGCGGGCGCCTCGGGTGCGAGCGCCGTGTTGCGGATGAGGGCGATGTTCTCGATCGCGTACGGCAGGCCGTAGACCTGGCCGTCCTGCGTGAAGGCCTCGATCGAGACCTCCTCGAACTCGCCGGCGGTGTCGCCGAGCTCGAGCGGCGCGACGACGCCGTTGGTCGTCAGCTCGCCCAGCCAGTCGTGCGCGCCGACCGTGATGTCCGGGCCCTCGCCCGTGGGGACCTGGGCGATGAAGTCGGCGCGGATGTCCTCGAAGTTCTTCAGGACGACGTCGACGGCCGTCCCGGTCTCCTCCTCGAAGGACGCCGCGGCGGCGGTGACCGCGTCCTGGCGGGTCTCGTCGACCCAGACGGTGAGCGAGCCGGTGGCCGACGCGCTCTCCTGCGGGTCCGTGGTGGTCTCGTCGCCGCTCTCGCCGGACGAGCAGGCCGTGAGGGCGAGCGTCGTGGTCAGCGCGGCGGCAAGGACGATGCTCCGTCGCATCAGGGGCACTCCAAGCGTGTGAGGTGGATGGCCCGCTCCGGTGCCGGGCCTTGGTGCGACGACCGTAGAGCGGTGGGTGGCGATTGTGCAAGCCGTTGCGGTAACTTTCATGCAACACGTTACGAGGGCGCCCGACGGCGCCCGCTCGCCTCCCCCGGACGGCGTCGTCGTGCGCTGGAGCGCGCACGGCCACCGCCCGGACGACCAGGACGAGGAGGTCCGGTGTCCCCTACGCTTCCCCACGTGCGCACCCGTCTCAGCGATCTCGCCACCCAGGCCGGCGTCTCCACGGCGACGGTCTCGCGCGTCCTCAACGGGAAGCCGGGCGTCGCGAGCGAGACGCGCCAGGCCGTCCTCGCGGCGCTCGACGTGCTGGGCTACGAGCGCCCCTCGACGCTGCGCACCCGCTCGGCCGGCCTCGTGGGCCTCGTCGTGCCGGAGCTGACCAACCCCGTCTTCCCGGCCTTCGCCCAGACCATCGAGTCCATGCTGTCCGAGCACGGGTACACGCCGCTGCTGTGCACGCAGTCCCCGGGCGGCACCACCGAGGACGACTACGTCGAGATGCTCATGGACCACGCGGTCGACGGCATCGTCTTCGTCTCCGGTCTGCACGCCGACACCCAGGCCGACCACGAGCGCTACGAGCGGCTGCGCAGCCGCGGCATCCCGATCGTGCTCGTCAACGGGTACGCCGGGGGCATCGACGCGCCGTTCGTCTCGCCGGACGACGTGGCGAGCGTCGAGCTCTCGGTACGCCACCTCGTCTCTCTCGGGCACCGGAGCATCGGTCTCGCGATCGGTCCCCAGCGCTTCGTCCCGGCCCAGCGCAAGGTCGCCGGCTTCGTCGAGGCGCTCGTGCGGCACGGGCTGGCCGAGGACGCCGCCGCGGCGCGGGAGCACCTGGTGACCACGCTCTACACCGTCGAGGGCGGCCAGGCGGCGGGCGGGGAGCTGCTCGACACCGGCCACACCGCGATCGTGTGCGGCTCCGACCTCATGGCGCTCGGCGCGATCCGCGCGGCGCGCGCCCGCGGCCTGCGCGTGCCCGACGACGTGTCCGTCGTCGGGTACGACGACTCGCCGCTCATCGGCTTCACCGACCCGCCGCTCACGACCGTCCGCCAGCCCGTGGCCGCCATGGCGCACGCGGCGATCAGCGCGCTGCTCACCGAGATCCAGGGTGGCCGGGCGCCCCGTTCGGAGCTGCTGTTCCAGACCGAGCTCATCGTCCGCGACTCGACCGGCGCGGCGCCCGTGCGTCCCGCCGTCGAGCCCGGCTCCCCGGCCGCCTGACCCTCGGGAACCGCCCGCCCGGCCCGCGTGGTCGGGCACCCGGCACACCGCGCGACCGCGCTCCCCGACCGCACCATCCCCCGAAGAACCACGTGAGGACTCCACCCCCGATGTCTCGTACCGACCCCACCCTGCTCGCGACCACGGTCCCCCCGGACCCCGGTGCGCTCCTCGCCTCGGGCGAGCTCGTGCACGCCGGACCGGGCGAGACGCCCGAGTGGTGGCGCGACGCGGTGATCTACCAGGTCTACCCGCGCTCCTTCGCCGACGGCGACGGCGACGGGATCGGCGACCTGCCGGGCATCACGTCGAAGCTCGACCACCTCGCGGAGCTCGGGGTCGACGCCGTGTGGCTCAGCCCGTTCTACCGCTCGCCCCAGAAGGACGCCGGCTACGACGTCGCCGACTACCGCGACGTCGACCCGCTGTTCGGCACGCTCGACGACTTCGACGAGCTGCTCGCCCAGGCGCACGCCCGCGGCATCCGCGTGATCGTCGACCTCGTCCCGAACCACACGTCCGACCAGCACGCGTGGTTCCAGGCCGCGCTCGCCGCACCCGAGGGGTCGGTCGAGCGCGCGCGCTACGTCTTCCGCGAGGGCGAGGGCGAGCACGGCGAGCTGCCCCCGAACAACTGGCAGTCGATCTTCGGCGGACCGGCGTGGACGCGCGTCACCGCCGGCGCGGGCGCCCGTCCCGTCACCGGCGCCGACGGCGAGGTCCCGGGCCAGTGGTACCTGCACCTGTTCGACTCGTCCCAGCCCGACCTCGACTGGGAGAACCCCGAGGTGCGGTCCGAGTTCGAGGACGTGCTGCGCTTCTGGCTCGACAAGGGCGTGGACGGCTTCCGCATCGACGTCGCGCACGGCATGGTCAAGGCGCCCGGCCTGCCCGACTGGGACGGCAAGGTCGCGATGGTCGAGGGCACCGACGCGGGCGCGCCCGAGGACGGCTCGACCGGCGCCGGCAACTCCGGGCCGATGTTCGACCAGGACGGCGTCCACGAGATCTACCGCGCCTGGCACCGGGTACTCGCCGGGTACGACGGCGACCGTGCCCTCGTCGCGGAGGCGTGGGTCGAGCCGCTCTCCCGTCTCGCGCGGTACGTGCGCCCGGACGAGATGCACCAGGCCTTCAACTTCTCGTTCCTCACCACCCCCTGGTCGGCGGAACCCCTGCGCCGGGTCGTCGCCGCGTCGCTGCACGCCAACGACGAGGTCGGCGCGCCGACGACGTGGGTCCTGTCGAACCACGACGTCGTGCGCCACGCGTCGCGCCTCGGCCTGGCCGACCCGGGCCTGCGGCCGAACGGGATCTTCGCCCACGAGCCGCAGCCCGACGAGGAGCTCGGCCTGCGGCGCGCCCGGGCCGCGTCGCTCCTCATGCTGGGCCTGCCGGGGTCGTCGTACCTGTACCAGGGCGAGGAGCTCGGCCTGCCCGAGCACACCGCGCTGCCCGACGACGTCCGCGAGGACCCCGCGTTCTTCCGCACCCAGGGTGCCGAGGCCGGCCGCGACGGCTGCCGCGTCCCGCTCCCCTGGCAGGCCGACGCCCCGGGCTACGGCTTCGGCCCGAGCGGGAGGACGTGGCTGCCGCAGCCGGAGTCCTACGCGCGCTACGCCGCCGACGTCCAGCGGGGCGTCCCCGGGACGACGTACGAGACGTACCGGTCGGCGCTCGCCACGCGCCGGACCGAGCGGCTGGGGAGCGGCACGCTCGCGTGGGTCGACGCGTACGCCGGCTCGCCCGACGTCGTCGCCTTCCGCAACCGCGACGTCGTCGTCCTCGCGAACCTCGGCACGGAGCCGGTCGTCCTGCCCGCGGGGGCCGAGGTGCTCGTCGCGTCCGGCCCGCTCGTCAGCGACCGCTCCACCGAGCCGCAGGTGCGCGTCCCGTCCGACACGACCGTCTGGCTGCGCGCGCTCTGACACCCGCCTCACCATGACGGCCGGGCACCCGCGTGGGTGCCCGGCCGTCCGTCACGCAGCCGGTCGGCGGCGCCTGCCGGCCGTCACGGCTGGATGCCGTAGTGCTCGCGCACCTCGGACATCGCCGGCGTGCCGTTGAACCCGAGGAGCCCGGGGCCGACGGTGACGCTGCCGTCCTCGGTGACGAAGACGAGCACGGGCCCCGACGCGTCGTCGAGCTCCGCCGACGCGGCGTAGGTGCGCAGGACGTCCTCCATGACCGCGACCGCCTCTGCCTCCGTCGTCGCGGTGACCGTGACCTCGCCCTGCTCCCCCGAGTCGCCGAAGCTCCTGCGGCACTCGAACTGCGCCGCGCTCACCCAGTCGACCGACAGCGTCAGCGCCTCCAGGGTCTCCTCGCACGAGCGCTCCGCGCCGGCGCCGGTACCGCAGCCCGCGAGCGTCGCCGCGACCACGAGCACCGCCGCAACGCTCCGGGCCCCGTCCGCGCCCCACCGCATCCGTGCCACCTCGTCAGTCCTCTCGTCCCACGGTGACGTCCACCGCGCTCGTGCTCGGCCGGGTCCCGCCGAGGAACCCGCTGTCGCGCAGCTCCTGCGTGTACGCCGCGAGCGCCGGGTCGGCGCTCTGGCTGATCGACGCGCTGTACTCCTCGTGCGAGTGGTTCGTCGCGGCGTCGTACCACGGCCCGGGGTTCGGCAGCGTGACCGTGGTGTGCTGCGGGCCCGCCTGGTCGGAGAAGCTCGGCAGCCCGGGGAGGACCGGGAGCGCCGGACGCACGGGGTTCGGCACGTAGAGCCCGTCCTCCATGTCGAGCCGCGGCACGACGTCCGTCGCGTGCTGCACCTCGAGCACCGACACGCGCGGGTCGACGTGCTCGCTGTCGATCGGCGAGCCGAACGTCATCGCGTGCGTCACGCCGTAGCGCGAGACGAAGTCCGGGTCGGACGTGAGGTCCGCGACGGTCATGCCGCCCTGCGAGTGCCCGACGAGCATCACCTGGGCGCCGTCGGGGATGCCCGCGGTGCGCATGGCGAGCTCGACGCTCTCGGTCATCGTGGACGTCCCACCACCCGCCGTGACGAGGTTGCCCGTGAGATCCATCGGGTTCGACCCGGCGCTCGGGTTCCACGGCTGGGTCCCCGGGACGCTGACGACGACGCGCGGTCCGTCCGCCGTCTCCACCGTCGTGACGCGCACGACGCCGTCGCCCGCGTCGTAGGCGTCGGTCACGCTCGCCGTGAGGTCGTCGAGAGTTTCGGGGACACGCAGTGGTGGTGTGCCGGCGCGGTTCGCGTCCGTCGGCACGGCGCGGGGGTCGCCCGCGTACGGGTCGCCGTCGTCGAAGAGGTTCGCCTCGTCGCCCGTGACGGTGGTCCACAGCGCACCGCCGAACGCGCCGAGCGTGCGGATCTGCGACGCCACGACCTCCGTCGTGCGCGGCCACTCGCCGTCGAGGAGCGCGCCTCCCGTCGCGTCCCAGAGCTGCTCGGCCGCGTCGCCGACGTTGAGCCAGTCGTCCGACGTCGCGTCCCACCAGCTTCCGACGCCGTCGAGCGCGTCGCCGCTCGCGTCCCACAGCTCCTCGCCACGGTCGCGCAGCCGGTCGGGCCCGTCGCCGTGGTCGGCACGTCCGCCGCCACCCGCACCGCCGCCACCGGCGCTCGGACCTCCCGCACCTGCACCGCCGCCGGCACCGTCGCCCGAGGCGGAGTCCTGCTGGTCGGCGTCGCGCCGGACGTCGCCCGCGGCCGCGCGCAGCGTCGCGCACACGCGCGCGAGCGACGGCGCGAGCTCGCTGCTCCACCGCGCCCGGAACGCGTCCAGGTCGGGGCCCGCGCCGAACGACAGCGTCATGCGCGCGCCGACCTGGTCGCGCGCCGTCTCGAGCTCGTCCGCGGCACGGTCGAGACTGTCGCCGAGCCCGCGCACCGCGGCGACGTCCATGCCCCACATGCTCGTGGTCATCGCGCACCACCCGTGGTGGTCGCGGACCCGTCGGCGACGGGCGCGGTCGTGTCGACCGCCCCGACGAGCGCCCAGCGCAGCTCCGCGGCGACGGACCCCGGCGGCCGCTCGACGAGGTGCACGTCGTCGTCGCGGAGCTGGACGTCGAGGAGACGGCCGCCGGCGACGGACCACCAGCGCGACCACACCACGGTGGGTGTGGCAGGCGTGGGCCACGCCTCGACGAGCACGACGAGCGACGCCTCCTCGTCCTCGGCGACGGCGCGCGCGGCGGCGGGGAGCGCCGCCAGGTCCTCGCCGGCGCGCAGCCGCTCCACGTCCCGCGAGCCGAGGACGGTCCGCGGCAGGTCGGCGGGCCGCGGGCCCGGCCGCGCACCTGCGGTGAGCGGCTCCGACGGCGGGAGGAGGCGGACCAGGGCCGGCCACAGGTCGTCGACGCGCACGAGGACGACGTCGACGTGCGCCGAGACGTCCGTCACCTCGAGCTCGCGTGAACCGAGCTCGCCCCGCACCGCGTCGTGCACGAGCAGGACCCGGTCCTCGACGAGCGTCAGCCGGGTCGTCGCACCGGTCTCGCCGGAGCGGGCGCGGAGCGTCGCGCGGACCGGCGCGGCGAGGTGGTCGCGGAGAGCGGCGGCCCACGCCGCGGTCAGCACGCCCGTCTCATCGGCGATCCCGTGCTCGCGGAGCTCGGCCAGCACGGCCTCGTCGGCGCCGGTCCCGTCGACGACGGCGGCACCGGCGTCGACCCGTCCCCCGGCGAGCCCGACGGCACGAGCCCACGCCCCCCTCGTCACACGCAGCGCACGCACGGCGCCCCCTCGTCGTCTGGTCGCGCGTCGTCCCGTCGTGGGCCTGTCACCCGCCCCGCTCGCCGGAGGCTAGCAGCGCGGAGATCCGGAGGACGATGGGGACCGCTCCCCCGCGCACCGCGCCGGGTCGTCAGCCGCCGGAGACGTCGAGCTCCGCCTCGCGGAGGCGCTCGGCGAACTCGCCCTCGAGCTCGCGCGAGTCGAGCCAGCCGTACGGCAGGTGCGGGGTCTTGGGCGACCCGGCCCGCCCGCGCTGCCCCTCGGCCGGCTCGCCCGGGTACGGCGCGTCGAGGTCGAGGGCGTCGAGGAGCGTGCGCAGCTCCTCGAGCGTGGACACCATGGCGAGCGCGCGCCGGGCGTCGCCCCCGACGGGGTAGCCCTTGAGGTACCAGGCCATGTGCTTGCGCAGGTCGCGCATGCCCTTGCCCTCGTCGCCGTCGAAGTACTCGATCATCAGCTCGCCATGGCGGTAGATCGTGTCCGCGACCTCACGCATGCCGGGCCGCACGCGCTCGGGCCGCCCCGCGAACGCGGCGGCGAGGTCGGCGAAGAGCCACGGGCGCCCCTGGCAGCCGCGACCGACGACGACCCCGTCGCACCCGGTCTCGCGCACCATGCGCACGGCGTCCTCGGCGGACCAGATGTCGCCGTTGCCGAGCACCGGGATGCTCGTCACCGTCTCCTTGAGCCGCGCGATCGCCGACCAGTCGGCCGTGCCCGAGTAGTGCTGCGCCGCGGTGCGGGCGTGCAGGGCGACGGCGGCGACGCCGAGGTCCTCCGCGACACGGCCGGCCTCCAGGTACGTGAGGTGGTCGTCGTCGATGCCCTTGCGCATCTTCACCGTGACGGGGACGCCGGACGGGCGCGCGGCCTCGACGGCCTCGCGCACGATCGCGGCGAACAGCTCGCGCTTCCACGGGAGCGCGGCGCCGCCGCCCTTGCGCGTCACCTTGGGCACCGGGCACCCGAAGTTGAGGTCGACGTGGTCGGCCCGGTCCTCGTCGACGATGATGCGCACGGCCTCGCGGACCGTCGTCGGGTCGACGCCGTACACCTGGGCCGAACGCGGCGACTCGCCCTCGTCGAACGTCACGATCCGCAGCGCCTCGGGGTTGCGCTCGACGAGCGCACGGCTGGTGACCATCTCGGCGACGTACAGCCCGGCGCCGTGCTCGCGGCACAGCGTGCGGAAGGCCCGGTTCGTCACCCCGGCCATCGGGGCGAGCACGACCGGGGTGTCGACGGCGTGCGGGCCGATCTGCAGGGGCGGCAGCACACGTCCCGCCGCGGCCGGGACGCCCGCAGCGGTGGCAGCGAGGGTCGAGGTGGAGGCGCTCACGCGCCCCATTCTCCCACCCGCCTCCGGGACGCCCTGCGAGCGGACCGTGCAGACGTCGCGACCGTTCACCGCGCGCGGGCCGTGAACCCGTGGCAAGGTTCTTCCGGTCGGCATACCCGTCGACATCCGGACGAAAGGGAACTTCATGCCTCTCTGGCTGATCCTGGTCATCGTGGGCGCCGTGCTGCTCATCCTGGGCGTGGCGATCGAGGCCGCGAAGGTGCTCCTGTGGATCGGTGTCGCGATCCTCGTCGTGAGCCTCGTGCTCGCGGTGCTGCGCCGGGGCAAGGGCGCGCTGAAGAGCTAGCGCAGCCCCAGGAGGGCGCAGCGCCGCAGGGCGCGCACGACGACGGGGCGGGACCGCGAAGGTCCCGCCCCGTCGTCGTGCCCGGGGTGTCCGCCGTCAGGCGCCGAGCAGGTGCCCGCCCAGGTACTCCGTGACCTTGTCGAGGGCCACGCGCTCCTGGCTCATCGAGTCGCGGTGCCGGATCGTCACCGCCTGGTCGTCGAGCGTGTCGAAGTCGACCGTGATGCAGAACGGCGTGCCGATCTCGTCCTGGCGGCGGTAGCGACGGCCGATCGCCCCGGCGTCGTCGAAGTCGACGTTCCAGTACCTGCGCAGCTCCGTCGCGAGGTTCTTGGCCTTGGGCGAGAGCTGCTCGTTGCGGCTCAGCGGGAGGACGGCGGCCTTCACCGGCGCCAGACGGTGGTCGAGACGCAGGACCGTGCGGGTGTCGACCCCGCCCTTGGCGTTGGGCGCCTCGTCCTCGGTGTACGCCTCGACGAGGAACGCCATGAGGGAGCGCGTCAGGCCGGCGGCCGGCTCGATGACGTACGGGACCCAGCGCTCGTTCTTCGTCTGGTCGAAGTAGGACAGGTCCTTGCCGGAGTGCTCCGCGTGCGTCTTCAGGTCGAAGTCCGTGCGGTTCGCGATGCCCTCGAGCTCGCCCCACTCGGAGCCGGTGAAACCGAAGCGGTACTCGATGTCCACGGTGCGCGTCGAGTAGTGCGACAGCTTCTCCTGCGGGTGCTCGTACTGGCGCAGGTTGTCCCGGGAGATGCCGAGGTCGACGTACCAGTCGGTGCGCGTGTCGATCCAGTACTGGTGCCACTGCGTGTCGGTGCCCGGCTCGACGAAGAACTCCATCTCCATCTGCTCGAACTCGCGCGTGCGGAAGATGAAGTTGCCGGGCGTGATCTCGTTGCGGAACGACTTGCCGATCTGGCCGATGCCGAAGGGCGGCTTCTTGCGGCTCGCGCCCATGACGTTGGCGAAGTTCACGAAGATGCCCTGCGCCGTCTCCGGGCGCAGGTAGTGCAGCCCGGACTCGTCCTCGACCGGGCCGAGGTACGTCTTGAGCATCATGTTGAAGTCGCGCGGCTCGGTCCACTGCCCGCGCGTGCCGCAGTTCGGGCACGCGATCTCGGCGAGACCGCCCTCGGGCGCACGGCCCTTCTTCTCCTCGAACTCCTCGATCATCTGGTCCTCGCGGAACCGCTTGTGGCACGAGAGGCACTCGGTGAGCGGGTCGGTGAAGACGCCGACGTGGCCGGACGCGACCCACACCTGACGCGGCAGGATCACCGACGAGTCGAGGCCGACGACGTCGTCACGGCTCGTGACCATCGCCCGCCACCACTGCTTCTTGATGTTCTCCTTCAGCTCGGTGCCGAGCGGACCGTAGTCCCAGGCGGAGCGCGTTCCTCCGTAGATCTCGCCCGACGGGAAGACGAACCCGCGCCGCTTGGCGAGGGAGACGACGGCGTCGAGGCGGGCGGACGGTGAGGGCGCAGCGGCCACGGTCATCACTCCTGGAGCTCACGGCCCCGCACGTGGCTCGTGGGGGCTGGACGGGGTCGGACGGGCGCTCGCGGGCGCCGACCGACCAGCGTACCCGCCGGTGACGCGAGCCACAGGGTGCAATTTTGACATCGATTCTCACTAAGGCGGACACTGGGTGCCATGACCCGTCCCGCCCCGCGCCGCCGTGCGCTCGTCGCGTCCGCCGCTCTCGCCGCCACGACGCTCGTCGCCGCAGGCTGCTCCTCCCCTGGCGCGGGGGGCGAGGACGACGCCGACGGCCGCGTCCAGGTCCTGGCGTCCTTCTACCCGCTGCAGTACGTCGCCGAGCAGGTGGGCGGCGAGCACGTCCAGGTGTCGAACCTCACCCCGCCCGCGGCCGAGCCGCACGACCTCGAGCTCGCGCCGGCGCAGGTCCGCGAGATCGGCGACGCCGACCTCGTCGTGTACCTGTCCGGCTTCCAGACCGCCGTCGACGAGGGCATCGAGCAGCGCGACCCGGCCCACGTCGTCGACGCGGCCGGCCCGGCAGGCCTCGAGGAGCACCCCGACGGCGCGGGGCACGAGGGCGAGACCGCCGAGGAGCACGCCGCCCACGCGGAGGAGGAGCACGCGGAGGGCGACGACGAGCACGACAGCCACGACCACGGCGCGCTGGACCCGCACTTCTGGCTCGACCCGACACGGCTGGCCGCCGTCGGCGACGAGGTGGCGGACGAGCTGTCCGCCATCGACCCCGACCACGCCGAGGAGTACCGCGCGAACGCCGAGTCGCTCACCGCCGACCTGGACGCGCTCGACGCCGAGTACGCCGAGGCGCTCGCACCGTGCGCCGGCGCCACGCTCGTCACCTCGCACGAGGCGTTCGGCTACCTCGCCGAGCGCTACGACCTCCACCAGGTCGGCATCTCCGGGATCGACCCCGAGGCGGAGCCCTCCCCCGCCCGCCTGCGCGAGGTGCGCGAGGTGGTCCAGGACGCGGGCGTCACCACCCTCTTCTTCGAGACGCTCGTCAGCCCCAAGGTGACGCAGACCCTCGCCGACGACCTCGGCGTCGGCACCGCCGTCCTCGACCCGCTCGAAGGACTTGCGGAAGGTGCCACGGACTACCGTGGGGTGATGGAGTCCAACCTCGAGGCGCTCACGTCCGGTCTGGCGTGCTCATGACGGGCCCGGCACCGCTCGTCGCCGCCCGCGACGTGCACGTGAGCCTCGGGGGCGGCGAGATCCTGCGCGGGATCGACCTCACCGTCGGCGAGGGCGAGGTCGTCGCGCTCCTCGGGGCCAACGGCTCCGGCAAGTCCACGCTCGTGCGGGGTCTCGTGGGTGTCGTGCCGCTCAGCGCGGGGTCCGTCGAGCTGTTCGGCGCGCCGCTCGGTCCGCGCGTCCCGTGGCGGCGCCTGGGCTACGTCCCGCAGCGCCTCGCGGCGCCCTCGGGCATGCCGTCCACCGCCGCGGAGGTCGTCGCCTCCGGTCTGCTGGGCGGCGGCCGGCTGCGGCTGCCGCGCGGCTGGCGCGACCGCGTCGTCGACGCGCTCGACCTCGTCGCCCTCGCCGACCGCGCCGACGACTCCACCGTCGAGCTGTCCGGCGGGCAGCAGCAGCGCGTGCTCATCGCGCGCGCCCTCGTGCGCCGCCCCGACCTCCTCGTCCTCGACGAGCCCGTGGCCGGCGTCGACAAGCCGAGCCAGGAGGCCTTCGCCACGACCATGGCGCGGCTCGTCGGCCAGGGCCTGACCGTGCTCGTGGTGCTCCACGAGCTCGGCGCGCTCGCCCCGCTCATCCGCCGCGCGGTGGTGCTGCGGCACGGGCGTGTCGTGCACGACGGCGCCCCGCCGCAGCCCGCCGCGACGCACGCCGGCGCGACGCACCAGCACCAGCACCCGCACGAGCCCGCGAGCGCCGAGGCGGGCCCCACGACCGGCCTCGTCGGGACCCTGGACGCCGACCTCGCCGCAGGTCACGGACCGAGGACTGCGTCATGACCGACTTCTTCTCCGAGATCGGGGCGATGCTCACCGACCCGCTCATGCAGCGTGCGCTCGTCGCGGCGCTGCTCGTGGGGCTCTCCGCCCCCGTCGTCGGCACGTACCTCGTGCAGCGGCGTCTCGCGCTCCTCGGTGACGGCATCGGGCACGTCGCGCTCACGGGCGTCGCGCTCGGGTGGCTCGTGGGGTCGGCGATGGGGCTCGTGCCGAACGACGCGCTCGCCGTCCCGGGCGCCGTCGTCGCCGCCGTGATCGGCTCGGTCGCGATCGAGATGGTGCGCGAGCGCGGCCGCACGTCGGGAGACCTCGCGCTCGCCCTGCTGTTCTACGGTGGCATCGCGGGCGGCGTCCTGCTCATCGGGCTCGCGGGCGGCTCGTCGGGCAGCCTCATGCAGTACCTCTTCGGCTCCATCTCGACCGTCACGACGGCCGACCTCGTGCTGACGCTGCTGCTGGGCGCCGTCATCCTCGCGGTCGGCCTGGGGCTGCGCGCCGCGCTGTTCTCCGTGAGCCACGACGAGGAGTTCGCCCGCGCCTCGGGGCTGCCGGTGCGCGGGCTGAACATCGCCGTCGCCGTCGTCGCGGCGCTCACCGTGACGGTGTCGATGCGCGTCGTCGGGCTGCTGCTCGTCAGCGCGCTCATGATCGTGCCCGTCGCCGTCGCGCAGCTCGTCACCCGGTCGTTCCGGCGCACGATGCTCGTGGCGTGCGTCGTGGGAGTGCTGGTGTGCGTGGTCGGCCTGTCCATCACGTACTGGAACTTCCTGTCGCCGGGTGCGACGATCGTCGTCCTGGCCGTCGGGACCTACCTCGTGGTCGCGCTGCTCCGCCCGCTGTGGGCGCGTCGCCGCCCGCGGGTCACGCGCGACCCGCACCCCGACATCCCCGACGACGTCGACATCCCCGACGCCGGGCTCGTCCCCGCGGGCGCGGCCGGGGCCCGAACCACTCCCGGAGGTGACCCGTGCAGCGGATGACCCGCCAGCGCGCCGCGGTGTCCGACGCGCTCGAGGACGTCGAGGACTTCCGCAGCGCCCAGCAGCTCCACGAGATCCTGCGTTCGCGCGGCGACGCGGTGGGGCTCGCGACCGTCTACCGGACCCTGCAGAGCCTCGCCGAGGGCGGCGACGTCGACGTGCTGCGGACCGAGGAGGGCGAGAACCTCTATCGCCGCTGCGAGCGCCGCGAGCACCACCACCACCTCGTGTGCCGCTCCTGCGGGCGGACGGTCGAGATCGACGGCCCGACGGTCGAGGCCTGGGCGGCGCAGGTGGGCGGGGCGCACGGCTTCACCGACATCCAGCACACCATCGAGCTCTTCGGCACGTGCGAGCGCTGCACGCAGCGCGCGACGACCGGAGGGTCCGGCCAGGGCTGACCGGTGCCCGACGCGCTGGACGACGCCCCGTTCGCGGCGCTGTTCGCGTTCTTCTTCGCCGTCGTCCTCCTCCGCACGCAGGCCACCTACTGGGTCGCGCGGCTCGTGACGGTCTGGACGCTCGACCGCACCCGGCCCGTGCGCCCGTGGGTCGCGCGCGTGCACGCCTGGCTCTCCGGAGCCTCGACGGCGCGGGGCATCGAGGCGCTGCGCCGCTGGGGCCTCGTCGCCGTGCCGCTGTCGTTCCTCGCCACGGGCACGAAGACGGTGGTCAACGGGGCGGCGGGCGTCGTGCGGATGCCGTTCGGGCGCTACCTGCCCGCGATGCTCCTCGGCTGCGTCCTGCACGCGACGATCTACGCGACCGTCGGCTGGGCGGTGTGGACGGCAGCCCTCGCCGCGGCCACCGGCTCTCCCCGGGGCGTCGCGGTCCTCGTCGCGCTCGGTGCGGCCGGTGTCGTGGCCGTCGTCGTCAGGGCCCGGCGGCGCGCGGCCCGCGCCGCGGCGACGGTCCCGGCCGTGCGGGTCCTGGAGGACGGCGCGCAGGACGGCATCGGCCGTGTCGCCGAGGACGGCGCGCCCGCCGGCCGATGAGTCCGGCGCCGCCGACCGGTCGGGGCTGCATGACGACCTTCCTCCTCGTCCCGGGGGCCGGCGGGCACCCGGGGTACTGGCAGCGCCTCGTGCCCGAGCTCGCCTCGCGCGGGCACGACCCGGTCCCCGTGGACCTCCCCCAGCACGACGAGCGGCTCGGCTGGGACGACCTGACGGACGTCGCGCAGCGCACGCTCGACGCCTCAGCCGCCTCGGACGCGCCCGTCGTCGTCGCGCAGTCCATGGGTGCGTACGTGGGAGGCCTCGTCGCCGGCCGCGTCCCGGTCCGCCTCCTGGTGCTGCTCAACCCGATGGTGCCCCTGCCGGGCGAGAGCGGCGGGGCCTGGTGGGAGGCCACCGGTCACGATGACGCGCGGGCTGCCGCCGGTCTCGGGCCGCTCGACCCGGTGCGGGACTTCTTCCACGACGTCCCCGCCGACGTCGCGGCGCGCGTGCTGGCCGGCGAGGACCGCGCGCCGTCCGCGCGCTCCTTCGCCGAGCCGTGGCCGGCGCCGGCCTGGCCCGACGTGCCGACGGTGGTGCTCCAGGGGCGCGACGACCGGCTCTTCCCGCTCGCCTTCCAGCGGGCCGTCACGCGCGACCGCCTGGGGCTCGACGTCACCGAGATGCCGGGGGGCCACCTCGTGGCGCTGAGCCGCCCGGCCGAGCTCGCCGACCGGCTCGTCGCGCTCGCCGGGGCCGGGACGCCGACTGCGGCGCGGTGAGCGACGCCGCGAGCGAGCCGCCGTCAGCGGCGCTCAGCTGAGCGTCGTCGCGGAATCGTCGGGGGCCCCGACGCAGAACTGGTTGCCCTGCGGGTCGGCCAGGACCGACCACCGGTAGCCCGGGCTGGTGTGCTCGCCCACGAGCGTCGCGCCGTCGTGGAGCAGGACTGCCACGTCCGCCTCGCGGTCGGACGACCCGAGGTCCAGGTGCAGCCGGTTCTTGCCCGGGGTGGGGTCCTCGACCCGCTGGAAGGCGAGGGCGGGTCCCGTGCTCCCCTCCGGGGGGACGACCTCGACGAACCACCCGTCGGACTGGTCGACGACCCGTCCGCCGAGGCGGCGTGCCCACCACTGCGCGAGCGGGAGCGGGTCGGTCGAGTCCACGGTGACCATGCCGATGCTGAGCGTCATGCGCGGCACGCTAGCCGTCGGCACCGACGGCGTCGACCGCGCCCCCGTACCGCCGGTCGCGGCGCGCGTACTCCTCGACGGCGCGCCACAGGTGCCGGCGGTCCACGTCGGGCCACGGCTCGGGGAGGAACACGAGCTCGGCGTACGCGGCCTGCCACAGCATGAAGTTCGACGTGCGCTGCTCGCCCGAGCTGCGCAGGAACAGGTCCACGTCGGGCAGGTCGGGCTCGTCGAGGTACTTCTGCACCGTGCGCTCGGAGACCTTGGCCGGGTCGAGTCGCCCGGCGGCGACCTCGCGCGCGATCGCCGCGGCGGCGTCGGCGATCTCGGCCCGCCCGCCGTAGTTGACGCACATCGTCAGCGTGCAGACGTCGTTGTCCTTCGTCTGCTCCTCGGCGACCTGGAGCTCCTTGACCACCGACGCCCACAGGCGCGGCCGGCGCCCCGCCCAGCGCACGCGCACGCCCCACGAGTCCATCTCGTCGCGGCGGCGCCGGATCACGTCGCGGTTGAACCCCATGAGGAAGCGGACCTCGTCGGGCGAGCGCTTCCAGTTCTCCGTCGAGAACGCGTACGCCGACACGTGCTTGACGCCGATCTCGATCGCTCCCGCGACGACGTCGAGCAGCGCGGCCTCCCCCGCCTCGTGCCCGGCCGTGCGGGGCAGCCCCCGCGCGTTGGCCCACCGGCCGTTGCCGTCCATGACGACCGCGACGTGGTTCGGCACGAACTGGCGCGGGATGGCCGGCGGCCGCGCACCGGACGGGTGCGCGAACGGCGGCACGACGGGACGCGAGCGGGCCATCAGGCGTCCGCCCGCGTGTCGTCCCGCTCCACCATGCGCAGTGATCGCAACGTTCTCTCCAGGTGGTATTGGCCGTAGGCGGCGACGAGGCCGCTCGCCTCCTTGCGGTGCCGCGCGTCGGACGCGTCGGCGACGTCCCACTCCCCCGCGAGCAGCGCGGCGAGCAGCGTGAAGGTCTCGGGTGCGGGCGCCGTCGAGCCCGGAGGGCGGCAGCGCGAGCACACGGCGCCGCCCTGCGCGACGGCGAAGGCGTGGTGCGGCCCCGGCTCGCCGCACCGCGCGCAGTCCGTGAACGTCGGCGCCCACCCCGCGACGGCGAGCGCGCGCAGGAGGTAGGAGTCGAGCACGAGGTTCGGCGCGTGGGCGCGCTCGGACAGCGCCCGCAGCGCACCGGCGAGGAGCCAGTACTGCTGCACCGCGGGCTCGCGCTCGGCGGCCACGAGACGCTCCGCCGTCTCGAGCATGACCGTGCCCGCCGTGTACAGGGCGTAGTCCTCGCAGACGCGCCGGGCGTACGGGCCGATCGTCTCGACCTGCGTCACCGTGTCGAGCGAGCGCCCGGCGTGGAGCTGCACGTCGACGACCATGAACGGCTCGAGGCGCGCGCCGAACCGTGACGACGTGCGCCGGACCCCCTTGCCGACGGCGCGCACCTTGCCGTGCTCACGCGTCAGCAGGGTGACGATGCGGTCCGCCTCGCCCAGCTTCTGGGCGCGCAGGACGATCGCGTCGTCTCGGTAGAGGACCACGTCGTCATTCTCGCGCATCCCACCCACGTGCCCGACCGGGCGGGTGCTCGGGTCCGGGCGTGGGACGGCGAGACCGGGGTGGGGTCGCGGGTCTACCATCCGCGGCCTCGTCCCTCGGCCGCTCCCGCCAGGCCCGCCACGACCCGCCACCCCACCCCGGTCCCGCCTTCGCGTCGACCTCACCGCCGTCGCCCGGCGGACGGTGCACGCACGCGAGGCGGGGCCGGCGGCGCGTCAGGCCGCGCTGCGCTCCGCGCGGTTGACGGCGGAGACGATGGCCTTGAGCGACGCGGTCGTGATCGAGGCGTCGATGCCGACGCCCCACAGGACGTCGTCGCCGACCTGGCACTCGACGTAGGCGGCCGCGAGGGCGTCGCCGCCCTCGGACAGCGCGTGCTCGGCGTAGTCGAGGACGCGGACGTCGACGCCCACCTGCGCGACCGCGTCGACGAACGCCGCCACCGGACCGTTGCCCGTGCCCTCGAGCGTGAGCTCCTCGCCCCGGTCGACGACGTCGATGCTCAGCGTGTCGGGCCCGTCCTCGCTGGACGAGGCGCGCGTGGCGCGCAGCTTGAGGCGACCCCACGGGTCCAGACCCGAGCCGGGCTCGACGGGCAGGTACTCGTCGGAGAAGATCCGCCAGATGTCCTCGCCGGTGACCTCGGTGCCGTGCTCGTCCGTGTGGGCCTGGACGGCCTGGGAGAACTCGATCTGCAGCCGGCGCGGCAGGTCGAGGTGCCGCTCGGTCTTGAGCAGGTAGGAGATGCCGCCCTTGCCCGACTGCGAGTTGACCCGGATGACGGCCTCGTAGGACCGGCCGACGTCCTTGGGGTCGATGGGCAGGTAGGGCACGGCCCACACGAGGTGGTCGACGTCGGTGCCCTCGGACTCCGCGCGCGCCGACATCGCGTCGAAGCCCTTGTTGATCGCGTCCTGGTGCGAGCCCGAGAACGCCGTGAAGACGAGGTCGCCCGCGTACGGGTGTCGCTCCGGCACGGCGAGCTGGTTGCAGTACTCGACGGTCCGGCGCACGTGGTCGATGTCCGAGAAGTCGATCTGCGGGTCGACGCCCTGGCTGAACAGGTTCATGCCGAGGGTCACCAGGCAGACGTTGCCCGTGCGCTCGCCGTTGCCGAACAGGCAGCCCTCGATGCGGTCGGCGCCCGCCTGGTAGCCGAGCTCCGCAGCGGCGACGGCCGTGCCGCGGTCGTTGTGCGGGTGCAGCGACAGCACGACGTTCTCGCGGTGGTTCAGGTGCCGGCTCATCCACTCGATCGAGTCGGCGTAGACGTTGGGCGTCGCCATCTCGACCGTCGCGGGCAGGTTGATGATCACCTTGCGGTCGGGCGTGGGCTCGAAGATCTCGAGCACCTCGTTGCAGATCTGCGCGGCGAACTCGAGCTCCGTGCCGGTGTACGACTCGGGCGAGTACTCGTAGTAGACCGTGGTCCCCGGGACTGTCTCCTCGAACTTCTTGCACAGCCGCGCGCCGTCGGTCGCGATGCCGATGATGCCCTCGGGGTCGGACCGGAACACGACCTCGCGCTGCAGGACGGACGTGGAGTTGTACAGGTGCACGATGGCCTGCTTGGCGCCGCGGATCGCGTCGTACGTGCGGGCGATGAGGTGCTCGCGGGCCTGCGTCAGCACCTGGATGACCACGTCGTCGGGGATGCGGTCCTCCTCGATGAGCATCCGGACGAAGTCGAAGTCGGTCTGCGAGGCGGAGGGGAACCCGACCTCGATCTCCTTGTAGCCCATCTCGACGAGCAGCTCGAACATCCGCAGCTTGCGCTCGGGGTTCATCGGCTCGATCAGCGCCTGGTTGCCGTCGCGCAGGTCGACGGCGCACCAGCGCGGGGCCTCGGTGATGCGGCGGTCGGGCCACGTGCGGTCGGGCAGCGAGACCTCGATCTGCCGGTGGAACGGCAGGTACTTGTGGATCGGCATGCCGGACGGCTGCTGACCGTTGGTCCGGGAGCTGGCCTGCGAGGCGGCGGGAGCGGGGGCAGAGGCGTTCATCGTCGGTCCTTCGGGGTCGTCCTGATCGGTGTCAGCCGGCATACCGACCACCGCGACGAGGGACCGGCTAGAGAGCCTCGCCGCGGCGACGAAGGAGGAGCGGCCGCATCAGGTGCACGCTGTCACTGTACCCCCGCGCCCGGTGTGCGTCGCGGACGTCCGCCGACCGGGCACGGCCGCCCGACGGCACGAGGTGTCTCGCGCCGTCGGGTCGGACCGCTCCCGGCACGGTGCGCCGCCTCAGCCGCGCCGGGACCGCAGCGCGGCGTCGACGGCGGGGTCGCCGAGGTTGCCGAGCCACTCCAGGAGCGCGGGGTACGTCGACGGGTTGGACGCGACCTGCGGCCGCAGGTGCGGCGCGTCCTGGACGATCTGGGCGAGGACCTCGAGCGGCGTCGTCGGGTCGAGCGCCTGCTCGGGGGTGAAACCGGGCTGCTGCGGCGCGTAGCCCCGCGGTGCGGGGTGTGCGGGCGCGTGCTGCTGCTGCGGTGCGTAGGCCTGCATCGGCGCCGTCTGGTCCGGCGAGGCCTGCGCGCCGTACCCCTGCGGGGGCGCGTAGCCCTGCTGGCCGCCGTAACCCTGCTGGCCCCCGTAGCCCTGCTGGCCGCCCTGCTGAACCCCGTACCCCTGCTGGTGAGGCGCCTGCTGGTCGCCCGGGTAGGCCGGCAGGACCGCGGTGGTCTGGGCGTCGACAGGGGTGAGCCCGGGCCGCGCCGCGTACCCGCTGCGCTCGGGCTGCGGCGTCCCGACCGGCACGACGCCCGGGGCGCTCACCGTGCCGACGTGCACCGCGCCGTCCTGACCCGGGTACGTACCGGTGGGTGCCGCCGACGGAGCCGGCCGCGCCGGGCGGGGCGCCTTCGGGGCCGGCGGCTCCCAGACGTAGGCGCGGGTCGCCTGCTCCCCCGCGGCCATCGGCACGGGGCGGTGCTCCGCGAAGTACTCGCGCACCTCGCGGGGGACCGTCAGCGCGTAGGCGACGAGCAGCGGCAGGCCGAACGCGAGCAGCAGGTGCTCGACGCCGCCGCCGAGCCGCACCCGGTTGGCCGTCACCACGAGCAGGACGATGCCGAGGACGGCGACGACCCCGGCCGCGCCGAGCGCGAGCGGCCGACCGGTCGCGGCGTCGCGCGCCAGCGACCGGCGCGCCACGAGCGCGACGCCGACGACGAGGAGGCCCACGACGACGGACAGCACGACGTGCGCACCGCGGCGGCCGTCGGCCAGGTCCAGCACGCCGCCGAGCGCCAGGTAGCCCGCGACGACCACCACGAGGTCGAGGCCGCGCACGGCGACGCCGACCCAGGTCCGCACGGCCGGGACGGACGACATCGCCCGGCGCACCGCCGGGGAGGACGCGACGGCCGCGAGGGCCGGGACCAGCACGAGCCCGAACCGGCCCAGGTGCGTGCTCTCGAACGTGAGGATCCCGTTGTCGCCGGAGCCGAGGACGAAGGCGGACGCCAGGGCGATGCCGAGCCCGACGAGCGTGAGGCGCGCCGCCTCGGAGCGCCGCCACGTGCCCAGCACCGGCAGGCCCGCGAGCGCGAGCACGAACGCCGCGCCCAGCAGCACGAGCAGGACCCCCACCGCACCGATGCCGTCCGTGCCGGTGACCGTCAGCACGACCGTGAGCAACGTCGTCACGGCCAGGACCACCGCGAGCACCTCGAGGACCCGCAGCCACTGGGACGTGACCGCACGGTCGAGGTCCTGCGGTCCCAGCTCCGACTGGCGCGGCTGAGCGGCCAGGAGCGCGCCGGCGAGGCCGAGACCCACCGCGGAGCCGACCCCTCCCCAGCCGTCGGTGAGGTCGCCGCCGCCGCCGACGACGTCCACGACGAGGTAGATGCCGACGAGCAGGACGTAGGGGGCGTTGGCCAGCAGTCGCACGCGCCGCGTCGTG
This sequence comes from Cellulosimicrobium sp. NPDC057127, assembly GCF_042670945.1. Lineage (NCBI taxonomy): Bacteria > Bacillati > Actinomycetota > Actinomycetes > Micrococcales > Promicromonosporaceae > Cellulosimicrobium > Cellulosimicrobium sp. NPDC057127. The sequence goes on along the minus strand of NZ_JBHUUP010000014.1, from coordinate 90,054 downwards.
TGGACGGTCCACGTCGTGGGTAGCACGCCGGTGCGCGCCAGGTACGGCAGCGCGAGCGTCAGCAGGGACAGGATCGTCAGGAGGACGACCTCGACCTTGTCCGACGCGCGGTGGGCGACGTCCCACGGGAGGGCGAACGAGACGAGCAGCAGGACCGTCGCGACACCGTCGCGCACGTAGTCGCTGACCGGGATGCCGGCGAAGGGCGAGGCGGCGGCAGGAGGCTCCGGGTCGCCGGACGGGTCCTGCGGCGCCACGTCGGGGCCGTCGCCCGGCTCCTCGCCGGCCCGCGCGGCGGCCGTCGCGCCGCCGGGCTGCGGCGTCTCGCCGGTCCCGGTGTCGGGCGGCGCAGCCTGGGTCTGCGGCTCGCCCGCCGCTCCGGTGTCGTTGGTCATCGTGCACTCCCTACGGTGTCGCACGGTGCGGGGCCGCACACGCGCCGGGCCTGACCGCCCCGACCGTTTCTACCGGTTCATCACGTCCGGCTCAACCGGGCGGTCGGCGGCCGTCACGACACCGCCGTCAGACGGTCGTCGCCGAGCAGGAACAGTCTTCCCCGCGCGGTGAAGACGTGGTACACGCCCTCCGGGACGCGCCACGTCCACTCGACGTCGCCGTCCTCGAGCGCGACGGACACGAGCTCCGGCGGCCGCCCGTGCTCGGCTCGCGTGACGACGAGGGAGCTGCCGTCGGTGAGCGCCGGCCACCGCGCCCGGTCGGGCAGCCGCAGGGCCCAGTGCTGCTCCCCCGTCTCGACGTCGACGGCGTGGTACGAGCTCTCCGTCTCGAGCACCGCGAGCCCGTCGACCCGCGCCACCGCCCGGTACGCCGCGACGGGCAGGGTCCAGACCGTGTCGCCCGTCGCCGCGTCGACCCCTGCGACGCCGCCGAACGTGTTGGCGAGGAGCACGCCCGGCGCCGACCCGTCCGTGAGCGACGCCTCGAGCGCCCGGCCCGCGAACCGGAACGACTCCTCGCCGTCCTCGCCGTAGACGCTCGCCGTGCCGCTCCCGTACGCGGTCCCGACGTAGCGGCCGTCCGTCATCCGCACGACCGTCCAGATCTCGCCGCTCTCGATCGGCTCGCCGTCCTCGGTGAACGTCGCGACGACGCCGGGGGCGACGACGGCCACGACGCCGCGGGACACGTCGAGCGCGACGTCGGACTGCGGGACCCGTGCGGCCAGGCGCGCTCCGGTGGCACGGTCGTGCTCCAGCCGACGCTCCCAGCGCACGTCGCCCGTGGCCGCGTCCTCCCGCACGACGACGACGTCCCGCCCGGACGACCACGCCCGGACGACGTCGGCCTCGCCGACGGGCTCGACCGCGGACCCGGCGACGGCGGCGACGCGCGTGCCGACGGTGCGCCCGGTGTCCGACCGCACGGTCGTGAGCCGGACGTGGCCGCGTGCCGAGGTCGGCCGCAGGCACACGACGACGTCGCGGGCGACCTCCTCCGGCCCGGGCAGGCACGTCGTCCCGTCGCCGAGCGGCTGCGAGCGCCACACCGGTCGCCCGTCCTCGACCGCGTAGGCGGTGAGCCGGTCGCCGACCGTGACGACCGTGCCCGGTGCGACGACCACGCCCCCGTGCGGGTCGACAGGGACGGACCAGGCGGTGCGCGGCGGCGTCTCGAGCGGGTCCAGGCCGCCGGCGAGCGCGGTGAGGTCGACGGTGCGGGCGCCGTCGAGCACGCTCGCGGCGACGACCGAGCCTGCGAGCACGACGGCGACCGCGGCGACCGCCCAGGCGACGCGGTGCGCCGGACGGCCCGTGCCCCGGTCGGGTGCGCCTCGACGCCCGGAGCGCTGGTCGTGCTCCTGGTCGGCGTCGTCGTCGAGCACGGTGAGGTCGATCGTCACCGGCTCCGGCCGCGCGGCGTGCGCGCCCGCGGACCCGCCGGCCCCGCCCCGGGCCCGCGCCCCGTCGTCCCCTGCGAGCCGACGTCGCCTCACCCGTCCACTGTAGGCACGCGGCCTGGCGCACGCCGGTCCGGTCCGACGTCAGATCCCGAGCTGGTACACGCCCCAGTACGCGAGGATCGCCAGGAGGACCGTCGTCCCCACGAGCACGCACCACAGCATCACGCGGGCCGAGGCGCCCTCGGCGAAGAGCACCGAGCCGTCCGCCGCCGCGCCGAGGTGCTGCGTCCGGCCGTCGGGGTCGTCGTCGAGCTCGTCGGGGCGCCGCGCGTGCGCGCCGCGGGGACCGCGCAGCGCCGCCCAGCGGTCGAGGAGCAGCGCCGCGGCGACGAGCGTCGCGAGCCCGACGAGGCGCACGGCGACCCAGCCCCCCTGCACCACCCAGGCGTCCTTCTCGTAGTCGAGGGCCAGGCGCGCCACGGCCAGCAGGTAGACGACGAGCGCGACCGTCGTCGCGATCGCCCCCGCCCCCAGGGCGAGCAACGGTCCGCGCACCCCCGGCGCCAGGCCCGTGGGGCGGACCGTCCGGCCGACGACGCGACGCAGCCGCCCCACCAGCACCACCGCGAGCCGCACCACGGGTCCCAGGAGGAGCAGGCCGACCGCGGCGACGACGAGCGCGACGAGCACGTCGCCGTCGCCGAGCCACCGCGGGGTGGGGACGGGGCCGGCGAGGTACTGCTGGTTCGGCTGGGCGCCCGCGACCTGCGGCGGGGCGTCGGCGCTGGTCGGCAGGGAGAGCACCCACGTCGCGACGTCGCGCGGGAAGGCCGGGACCAGCTCGTCGTCGATCCTGATGCCGTGGTTGGCGCCCTCGTAGTACCGCACGGTCGTGCCCGCGCCGGGCTGGTCGGCCGTCGCCTCCATGATCTGGCGCGCCCCCTGCTCGACCGGCATCGACGGGTCCGCCGTGCCGTACACGACGAGCACGGGCTGGGACAGCTGCTCGAGGTAGGGCTGCACGTCGAAGTCGGCGTACTCGAAGCCGCCGCCCGGGAGCGCCATGCCCACGGCGCGCGGGATGGCCCGGAACACGCCGTGGGGCACGTCGGTGTTGCGCAGGTAGCTGTCGACGGCGAACGCCGCCTGCTGGCGCGGCGGCACCACCGGCGCGGACACCAGCACGGTGAAGGCGATGCGCGGGTCGTCGACCGCCATGATCGGCACGATCCAGGTGCCCTCGGACTCGCCGTAGACGCCCACGGCGTCCGGGTCGACGCCGGGCCGTCCCCGCAGGAGCTCCACCGACCGCGCGTAGTCGTCGGCCATCGCGGCGTAGTCGCGGTGGCGGGTCGTGTACGTGTCGAGGCGCTTGTCGGGCACCAGCGTCACGACGCCGGCGCTCGCCAGCTCGGTCGCGACGTCGACGAACGCCTCCGTGGACCTGCCCGTGCCGGCGCCGTGGACGAACACCATGCCCGGCCGGTCGTCGCCGGCCCCGACGGGCTCGCGGAGGAGGCCGTCGACGCTCGCACCGTCGAGCCGGACGGTCACCTCGGTCTCGCGCACGTCGTACGTGCCGACCTGTGCCACGCCGCCGGGCGGCACCCCGCCGATCGCGGTGTCCGACGTCGCAGGCTCCAGGTGGTCGCCGACGGGCACCGGGTCCCACTGGGGGCCCGTCACGGCACCGACGACCGCCAGCACGACCGCGAGGGCTGCCGTCGTCGCGGCGGTCCGGAACATCACCGACGCATCGTACGTCGCGGCACCCCGGCGCTCCCTGGTGCCGCCCCGACGCCCGCCGGGGGGATGTCCCCCCGGCGGGCGCTCGGGCGTCAGAACCCGAGGCGGTGGAGCTGCTTGGGGTCGCGCTGCCAGTCCTTGGCGACCTTGACGTGCAGGTCGAGGTAGACGCGCGCGCCGAGCAGCGCCTCGATGCCCCGTCGTGCGCGCGTCCCGACGTCGCGCAGGCGCGACCCGCCCCGCCCGATGACGATCGCCTTCTGGCTGTCGCGCTCGACGAACAGGTTGACCCGCACGTCGAGCAGCGGCGGTCGGCCCGTGCGCTCGTCGCCGCCGTCCTCGCGCGGCACGATCTCCTCCACCTGCACGGCGAGCGAGTGCGGGAGCTCGTCGCGCACGCCCTCCAGCGCGGCCTCGCGCACGAGCTCGGCCACCATGACCGCCTCGGGCTCGTCCGTGAGCTCGCCCCCCGGGTACAGCTCGGGGCCCTCGGGCAGGTGGGAGACGAGCACGTCGGTCAGCACGTCCACCTGGTAGCCGTCCTGCGCCGAGACGGGCACGATGTCCGCCCACCCGCCGGCCTGCTCGCCGAGCGCGTCGACCGCGAGCAGGTGCGCGGCGAGGGTGCCGCGGTCCACGAGGTCGGCCTTCGTCACCACGGCGACGACGGGCGTGCGGTGGCGGCCTCGCCGCACCTCGGCGAGCTCGTTCGCGATGAACCGGTCGCCGGGCCCGATCTTCTGGTCCGCCGGCAGGCAGAACGCGATGACGTCGACCTCGGTCAAGGTCTCGCGCACGAGGTCGTTGAGCCGCTCGCCGAGCAGCGTGCGGGGACGGTGGAGACCGGGCGTGTCCACGAGGACGAGCTGTGCGTCCGCGCGGTGGACGATCCCGCGGATCGTGTGGCGCGTCGTCTGGGGCCGCCCGGAGGTGATGGCGACCTTCTGGCCGACGAGCGCGTTCGTGAGCGTCGACTTGCCGGCGTTGGGCCGGCCGACGAGGCAGGCGAAGCCGGACCGGTGCTCGGGCGGGGTGGTGCTCACGGGATGTCCTCCGGGGTCGAGCGCGCGGCGTCGGACGACGCGGCGGGGGCGGATGGGCGACGACGGACGGCGGCCTCGTCGTCGGTGTCCTCGTCCTCGGCGCGGGGACGCGTCGCGCGCGACGCCACGAGCGTCGCGAGCTGCTTGCGGCGACCCTGCACGCGGTCGGCCTCGAGGAGCAGACCGTGCACCTCTGCGGACGAGCCGGGCAGCGGCACCTTGCCGAGCGCCTTGGCGAGCAGGCCGCCCGCGGTGTCGACGTCGTCGTCGTCGAGGCCGAGGTCGAACAGCGCGCCGAGCTCGTCCACGCCCAGGCGGGCGGGCACGCGCAGCCGCCCGTCGCCGAGGTCCTCGACCTCGGGCTCCGGGCGGTCGTGCTCGTCGGTGAGCTCGCCGACGATCTCCTCGAGCGCGTCCTCGATCGTCACGAGCCCGGCGATGCCGCCGTACTCGTCGACGACCATCGCGATGTGGGACGCCGACGCCTGCATCTCGCGCAGGAGGTCGTCGACCGGCTTGGACTCCGGCACGAAGATCGCGGGCCGCGCGACGTCGCCGACGGGGCGGTCGCGGTCCCCGGGCGCGGCGTCGAGCACGCGCACCACGTCCTTGAAGTAGGCGACGCCGACGAGGTCGTCGGCGGACGTCCCCGTGACCGGGACGCGCGAGAACCCGGAGCGCAGGAACAGCGCGAGCACCTTGCGCAGCGGCGTGTCGCGCGGGGTGGTGACCATGTCGGTGCGCGGCACCATCACCTCGCGCGCGAGCGTGCTGCCGAGCTCGAACACCGAGCGGATGAGCTCGCGCTCCTCGTCCTCGATGACCTGCGACTCGTTGACGCGGTCCACCATGTCGCGCAGCTCGCGCTCGTGCGCGCCGGCGTCCGGCGCGGGCGCGAGCCGCGTGAGCCAGCGCGTGGCCCCGACGAGGACCGCCAGCGGCGCGGAGAGCGAGAGCAGGACGCGCACCGCGTGGCGGCGGCCGAGGGAGCGCGGGCTCGCGCGCACCACGACGAGACCGACGACGACGCTCACCACGAGCGCCACGAGGAGCACCTGCCACCACGGGTCGAGCCACGCGGCGACGAGCAGCGTCAGGCACGCGACCGCCGCGACCTCTGCGACGACCCGCACGAAGCCGATCGACCGCGCGGCGGCCGCCGGGTCGGCGAGCAGCGCGAGCGTGCGCCGGGACCGGGCGCCCGCGGAGACGCCCGCGTCGTCCGCGGTCGCCTCGAGCACCGCCGCGCGCGAGACGCGCAGCACCGCCGCCTCGCCCGCGCTGAGCGCCGCGGCGAGCACCGCCGTCACGACGGTCAGCGCCGCGAGGAGCGCGACGGGTCCGCCGCTCACCGGCCTGCGAGGAACGTCAGGAGCAGCTTGCGCTGGAGCGCGAACATCTCCTTCTCCTCCTCGGGCTCCACGTGGTCGTAGCCGAGCAGGTGCAGGATGCCGTGGGTCGTCAGCAGGAGCATCTCCTCCGCCGTCGAGTGGCCCGCCGCGCGCGCCTGCTGCGCCGCGACCTCGGGGCACAGCACGACGTCGCCGAGCTGGCCGGGGCCCGACACCTCGCCGTCGCGCCCGGGGCGCAGCTCGTCCATCGGGAACGACAGGACGTCCGTGGGGCCCGGCTCGTCCATCCAGCGCACGTGGAGCTCGCTCATCACGTCCGTGTCGACGAAGAGGATCGACAGCTCGCTCTGCGGGTGCACGCGCATCGCGTCGAGCACGTAGCGGGCGAGGGCGGCGAACTCCGCCTCGTCGACCTGCGCCTCCGTCTCGTTGTTGACCTCGATGCTCACGTGTCGTTCCTCGTCCGTCGTTCCCTGTCGGCGCCCCGGCCGCGCCGGTCGCCCTCGCGGCCGCGCGCGCCCGCCGCGGCGACGTCCCAGCGCGCGTACGCGTCGATGATGTCGCTCACGAGCCGGTGCCGCACCACGTCCGACGACGTCAGCCGGCAGAACTCGACGTCGTCGACGCCCGTGAGCACGTCCTCGATGACCCGCAGGCCCGACGACGTGCCGCCCGGCAGGTCGACCTGGGTCGCGTCGCCCGTGATGACCATCCGCGAGCCGAACCCGAGCCGCGTGAGGAACATCTTCATCTGCTCGGACGTCGTGTTCTGCGCCTCGTCCAGGATGATGAACGAGTCGTTGAGCGAACGGCCGCGCATGAACGCCAGCGGGGCGACCTCGATGGTCCCGGCCTCGATCAGCTTGGGGATCGAGTCGGGGTCGATCATGTCGTGCAGCGCGTCGTACAGCGGCCGCAGGTACGGGTCGATCTTCTCCGTGAGCGAGCCCGGCAGGAACCCCAGCCGCTCTCCCGCCTCGACGGCGGGGCGCGTGAGGATGATGCGGTTGACCTGCTTGGACTGCAGCGCCTGCACGGCCTTGGCCATGGCGAGGTACGTCTTGCCCGTGCCCGCCGGCCCGATGCCGAACGTGATGGTGTTCGCGTCGATCGCGTCGACGTAGTGCTTCTGGCCCACCGTCTTGGGGCGGATCGTGCGGCCGCGGCTGGACAGGATGTTGAACGTCAGCACCTCGGCGGGGCGGGACGAGGTGGCCGCGGTGAGCATCCCGATCGACCGGCGCACGACGTCGGCGGTGAGCTGCGTCCCGGCCTCGACGACCTCGAGCAGCTCGTCCAGCAGCCGCGACGCGAGCGCCACCTCGCCGGCGGCGCCCGTCACGGAGATCTCGTTGCCGCGCACGTGCACGTCCACGGACGGGAACCCGTCCTCGACGGCGCGGAGCACGGAGTCGCCGCTGCCGAGGAGCGCGACCATCGGCACGTGACCCGGGATGACGATGCGGTGCTCGACCCGGTGCTCGGGAGCACGACCGCCCGCGCGGGCGGCGTCGGGTGCGGTGTCTCGTGGGAGGGATGTCATGAGCCGGCTTGCGCCGTCGCGCTCCTTCGTTCGGGCCGTGGATGCCGTGGGCACCACCATCGTACCGAGCCGCCGGTGGCCGGACACGTCCTTTCACGCAGGGCGCAGACTCGCGCGGTCGGCGGCGCTCAGGCCGGCGACCAGCCCAGCTCGGTGCCGGCGATCACGTGGCCGTGCACGTGGAACACGCTCTGCCCCGCACGGGGCCCGGAGTTGAAGATGAGCCGGAACTGCCCGTCGGCGAGCTCGCCCGCGACCTCGTCCGCGAGCGCCACGACGTCGCTGAGCAGCTCGGGGTCGGCGGCCGCGAGCTGCGCGATGTCGCCGTGGTGGTCGCGCGGCACGACGAGGACGTGCACCGGCGCCTGCGGGTCGATGTCCCGGAACGCGATCGATCGCTCGCTGGTCGCGACGACGTCCGCGGGGAGCTCGCCCGCGACGATGCGGCAGAACAGACAGTCGGTGGAGGCGCCCGTGCTCGTCATGCGCCCGAGGCTAGTGCACGGGCCGCCGCGCCGCCCGGGACCGGGACCTCAGTCGTCGACGCCCCACCGGCCGAGCCGCTGCGCGAGCAGCGCGATCGCGACCGGTCCCGCCGTCGAGGTGCGCAGCACGTGCGGCCCGAGCCGCGCGGCGACGGCACCCGCCCCCGTGAGGGCCTCCAGCTCGCGCTCGGAGATCCCGCCCTCCGGTCCGACGACGACGAGCACCTCCGGCGCGCTGCCCGCCGGTCCGGGTTCCGGCAGCGGCACGTCGGCGAGCGCCGTCGTCGCCTCCTCGTGCAGGACGATCGCCCGCCCGCCCGCGGCGACCACGGCGCCGGTCCGCTCCGCGAGACCCCGCGAGTCCACCGGGAGGTCCACCCGCGGCAGCCGCGCACGGCGCGCCTGCTTCGTCGCCGTCCGCACGGTCCCGAGCCAGCGGGCCCGCGACCTCGCGGCGCGCTCCCCGCGCCACACCACGACCGAGCGCTCCGCCTGCCACGGCACGACGGCGTCGACGCCCACCTCGGTGGCCGCCTCGATCGCCATCTCGTCGCGGTCGCCCTTCGCGAGCGCCTGCACGAGCGTCACGACGACGCCGGGCGCCGGGTCGCGGTCGACCTCCTGGACGAGGAGCGTCACGCGCCCCGCGTCCGCCTCCTCGACGACGCAGCGCAGGCGTAGGCCCTCGCCGTCGACCACGTCCACCCGCTCGCCGCGGCCCCTGCGCTGCACGACGCCCGCGTGGCGCCCCTCGGCGCCGTCGAGCACGTACCGGTCGCCGGCCACGACGTGGTCGACCCCGGTCTCGGCGAGGAAGACGGGCGCGCTCACCGGTGCCACTCCCGCACGGCTGCTCCCCTCAGCGCCCGGACAGCTTGTCGCGCAGGCGCGAGAAGACGCCGGGGTGCGCGGCCGCGAGCCGGGGCTCCGGCCGCTCCTCGCCGCGCAGCGACGCGAGCGAGCGCAGCAGGCCCTCCTGCTCCTCGTCGAGCGCGGTCGGCACCTGGACCTCGATGTGCACGTTGAGGTCGCCGCGCCCACCGGCGTGCAGGTGCCCGACGCCCAGGTTCTTCAGCGTGACGATCTGCCCGGGCTGGGTGCCCGGCCGCAGGTCGATCTCCTGGAGCCCGTCGAGCGTCTCGAGCTCGAGCATGGTGCCGAGCGCCGCAGCCGTCATCGGCACCTGGAGGGTGCAGTGCAGGTCGTCGCCGCGGCGCACGAACGTGTCGTGGCTGCGCTCGCGGATCTCGACGTACAGGTCGCCCGCCGGGCCGCCGGCCGGGCCGACCTCGCCCTGCGCGGTGAGCTTGATGCGCGTCCCCGTGTCGACGCCCGCGGGCACGGTCACGTTGATCGTGCGGCGGCTGCGCACCCGGCCCTCGCCGGAGCACTCGGCGCACGGCTCGGGGATGACGGTCCCGAAGCCCTGGCACGCGGCGCACGGGGCGCTCGTCATGACCTGGCCGAGGAAGGAGCGGGCGACGCGCTGGACGGTGCCGCGGCCGTGGCAGACGTCGCACGTGCGCGGCGACGTGCCGGGGCGGCAGCAGGTGCCGCCGCACGTGCCGCAGACCACGGCCGTGTCGACCTGGAGCTCGCGACGGGCGCCGAACGTCGCCTCCGCGAGCTCGATGTCGAGGCGCACGAGCGCGTCCTGGCCGCGCCGCGCGCGCGGGATGGGCCCCTGCTGCGCCTGGCCGCCGCCGAAGAACGTCTCGAAGATGTCCTGGAAGCCGAACCCGCCGCCCATGGGGCCGCCCGCGCCGCCGCCCGGGCCGCTCGGGTCGACGCCCAGGTCGTACTGCTGGCGCTTCTCAGGGTTCGACAGCACCTCGTAGGCGCGCGCGACGTCCTTGAACCGGTCGCCCGCGTCCTCCCCCGCGACGTCGGGGTGCAGCTCGCGGGCGAGCTTGCGGTACGCCTTCTTGATCTGCTCCGGGCTGGCGTCGCGGGCCACGCCGAGGATCTCGTAGTAGTCGCTCACACGTCACTCTCTGCTGGTGCCGGACGCCGGGACGCGGTCCCGGCGTGGTCGGTGGTCGTGGGGTCGCTCGCGGGGGCGGGGACGGGACGGCGCGTCACGTGCCGAGGACCCGCGACAGGTACCGGGCGACGGCACGCACCGCGGCGATGGTCCCCGGGTAGTCCATGCGCGTGGGGCCGATCGAGCCGACCAGGGCCACCGTGTCGCCGTCGTTACCGTAGCCCGTCGTCACGACGGACGTCTCCGCCAGCCCCTCGAGCTGGGTCTCGTGGCCGATGCGGACGCTCACGCCGGAGTCCGCGGCCATCTCGGTGAGCAACCCGAGCAGGACGACCTGCTCCTCGAGCGCCTCGAGGACGGGGCGCAGCGCGTGCTCGAACCGCATGCCGGCGCGCGCGAGGTTCGCGGTGCCGGCGAGGACGAGGCGCTCCTCGCTCTCCTCGGCGAGCGTCTGGGCCACGAGGTCGCCCACGGCGCGCACGAGCGGGGCGTCCTCGGGTCGGAAGGCGTCCGCGACGTGGGCGAACCCGGGCGTGAGGTCGGCCAGCCGCTTGCCGGCCGCGGCCGCGTTGAGCCGTGCGCGGACCTGCGCGAGCGTCCCCTCGTCCGGCACGTTCGCGACCTCCAGGGTGCGCTGCTCGACGCGCCCCGTGTCCGTGATGATGACGACGAGCAGGCGCGCGGCGCCGAGCGGGACGAGCTCGAGGTGGCGCAGACCGGAGCGCCGCAGCGACGGGTACTGCACGACGGCGACCTGACCCGTCAGGTGGGCGAGCAGGCGGCCGGCGCGCGCGATGACGTCGTCGAGGTCCAACCCCTCCGAGAGGAAGGTCTCGATGGCGCGCTTCTCCGGCGCCGAGAGCGGCTTGACGCTCGAGAGCCGGTCGACGAACAGGCGGTAGCCCTTGTCCGTCGGGACGCGCCCCGCCGACGTGTGCGGCTGGGCGATGTACCCGGCGTCCTCGAGCGCGGCCATGTCGTTGCGGATGGTCGCGGGCGAGACGCCGAGGTCGTGACGCTCGGTGAGCACGCGCGACCCCACGGGCTCGCGCGTGAGGACGTAGTCCTCCACGATCGCTCGCAGGACCTCGAGCCGCCGTTCGTCGCTCACGTCCACCTCCCGCGTCTGGCGTGCCCGACCTGCGCGCGGCGCCGGCAGCGGTCGGGGCGGGTTCGGCACTCTCGAACCCCGAGTGCTAATCCTACGCGTCCGCCGCGGGCTCGCCGCGTCCCTCCGCTCGCCGCGAACGCAGGTCGACCACGCCGACGACGAGCGCCACCGCGACGAAGCCGATCGTCACGAGCATCGCGCGGCCCGACGCCGCCGCGCCGTCCGCGCCGCTCGCCAGGCCGCCGTAGTAGACGGACAGGATGACCGAGACGCCCACGGCCGAGCCCACGCGCTGCCCCACCTGGATCATGCTGCCCGCCACGCCCGCGCTCCCGACCGGGACGTGCGCCAGGGCGAGGGTCTGGTTCGGGGCGATCACCATGCCGCTGCCCGCGCCGGCGACGAGGAGCGCCCCTGCCAGCGCCGGCCCCACGACCTCCGGCCGGTCGCCGAGCGTGCGCACGAGCACGTCCGCGGCCGCCGTCCCCGCGAGCACGAGGCCGAGACCGAGGACGACGAGCGGGCGCCCCCAGCGCGCCACCGCACGGCCCGACAGCCACGCCGAGACCCCGGAGGCGACCGCGAACGGCGTGCCGACGAGCCCCGCCTGGAGCGGCGAGTAGCCCACGTCGTCCTGCAGGTGCAGCGTGACGACGAGGAAGATGCCCGTGAAGCCCGCGAAGTACGCGGTGCCGAGCAGCGCCCCGTTGCGGAACGACGACAGCCCGAGCACCTGCGGGTCGAGCACAGCGGCGCCGACGCGCCGCTGGTAGCGCCGCTCCCAGACCGCGGCGACGCCCGCGCCCCCGACGCCGAGCGCCAGCCACCACCAGCGCGCCGGGTCGTCGTCGACGCCGGTCGTCGTGACGAACGGGAGCATGAGCCCCACGGTCGCGAGCCCGAGCAGCACGAGGCCCACCACGTCGAGACGGCGCGGCCCGTGCCGGACCACCGGGGCGGGGACGAGCCGCCAGGCGAACGGCAGCAGGACGGCGATCACCGGGATGTTGACGAGGAACACCCAGCGCCATCCGTCCTCCGGCCCCGCGAGCGCGATGATGACGCCGCCGAGGACGGGACCGAGCGCCGTCGAGACGCCGATCGTCGCGCCGAAGAGCCCGAAGGCCCGTCCGCGCTCGGCCCCCGAGAACAGCTGCTGGATGAGGCCGACCACCTGCGGGTTCAGCAGGCCGGCGCTGACGCCCTGGAAGAGGCGCGCGACGCCCAGGAGCGTGCCGTCCGGCGCGACGCCCGACGCGAGGCTGAAGAGCGCGAAACCGACCAGCCCGGCGATGAACAGCCGCCGGCGACCGCCGGCGTCGCCCAGACGTCCGGCCGGCACGAGCGCCAGCCCGAACGCGAGGGTGTACCCGGCGACGACGAGCTGGAGCTCGGTGGGGCCGGCGTCGAGCGACGACTCGATCGAGGGCAGGGCGACGTTGACGATGGAGACGTCGAGGGTGGTCACGAAGCCCACGGCGAGGCACACCCACAGGACGTGCCAGCGCTGCGGTTCTCCGCCCGGGGTGTCCGTCACCGGTCCGTCCTACCACCCGGCGACACCGTGCGCGCGTCGTTGCGGGCGCGTCGTGCGCGGCGAACCTAGGGTGTGGCCGTGTCCCTCGACCGCTACGGCTCCGACGTCCTCGGCGGGCCCGCCGCCGCCCACCACCGCGCCCGCCCCGTCTCCCGCCCGCAGGCGGCGGAGCGCGGCCTCGTCGTCGAGGAGGTGCAGTCCGGGTGGGTGGGCGCCGTCGTGCGCGTGGAGAAGTCCGGCGGCATGCACGTGGTGGTCCTGGAGGACCGGCGCGGCCGCACGCGGTCCTTCCCGCTCGGGCCCGGGTTCTGGGTCGACGGCTCCCCGGTGGAGCTGACGCCGCCGGTGACGTCGCGCGCCCCCGCGGCGCCCGGACGCACCGCGTCCGGGTCGCGGGCCGTCGCCGGGCAGCGGGCACGCGTCGCCCGCGGCAGCCGCATCTGGGTCGAGGGCAAGCACGACGCCGAGCTCGTCGAGAAGGTCTGGGGCGACGACCTGCGCGTCGAGGGGGTCGTCGTCGAGCTCCTCGAGGGTGTCGACAACCTGGCGGACGCCCTCGCCGAGTTCGCCCCGACACCCCAGCGGCGCGTCGGGGTGCTCGTCGACCACCTCGTCCCGGGCAGCAAGGAGCAGCGGATCGCCGACGCGGCGCTGCGGACCGTGCCCGGCGGCACCGTCCTCGTGCTGGGCCACCCGTACGTCGACGTGTGGCAGGCGGTCAAGCCGGCGCGCGTCGGGCTCGACCGGTGGCCCGTCATCGAGCGCGGCACCGAGTGGAAGCGCGGCATCCTGCGCGAGCTCGGGTGGCCCGCCGCGTCGCAGGCCGACGTCGCGCGCGCGTGGCAGCGCATCCTCGGGACCGTGCGGACCTACGCCGACCTCGAGCCGTCGCTGCTCGGGCGTGTCGAGGAGCTCATCGACTTCGTCACCGCCCCGCAGGACTGACGGGCGTCAGGCCGGCACCTCGCCCACGAGGCGCCGGTAGGCGAAGGCGACCGCGACATAGGACAGCGGGATCGTGACGAACAGGCCCAGGCCCAGCGGGATGGCGCCCAGGACGTTGATGCCGAGCAGCGTCAGCAGCAGCAGGAGCACCGCGCCGAAGCTCTTCGCCACCAGCGACCAGCTCGTGCGGATCGCGCTGATCGCGTCCTGCCCGCGGTCGAGCGTGACGTTGTAGACGAACGTGGAGAACACGATCACGGCGAGCCCCGGCACGATGCACAGCAGCAGCCCGACCGTGGTGAGGATCGTGACGAGCACCGCCGCGAGCACCACGTGGAGCACGTTGGAGATGCGGAAGAACGCCGCGAGGTCGGGGCGGCGGCCCGTCGTCTCGTCGAGCGCGCCGCGCGTGAAGAACGCCGTGACGAGGTAGCCGACGACGGCCCCCACGACCGACAGGACCATGCTCGTGAGGGCGAGGCCGGTCACGGCGGCGAGGCTCGCGCCGTTGTCGTCGACGGTCTCGCGGAGCCGGGTGAAGCCGCCCGTCACGAGGTTCCACCCGATGTTGACCGCGAGGAAGACCAGCGCGACGAGGAGCCACGGACCGAGGTTCGACGTCACCTTGCCCCACCCGTAGGACACCGCCTCGCCGACCGCGAACGCGGGCCCCGGCGGGCCACCGGGCGCGGGGCCGCCCGCGCCGTCGTGCCGCGGTGCGCCGTAGGGGCCGGCCGGGCCGGACGCGTCGTAGGTCATGTCGGCCACCTCGTTCCTCGTCCCGAGACGGTGTGCACCTCCTACGATCCCGCGCGCGCCCCCGTCGCGCGCGCCGGACCCCTCCCGGGACCGGCACGCGCGACGGTGCGGTCAGGCGGGCAGCTCGTGGTTGAGCCGGCGGTACACGTACGCCGTCGCGATCTGCGCCACGGGGAGCGCCACGAGCAGGCCGACGTAGCACAGGAGCGTGCCGATGACCTGCGCGACGTAGACCCCGAGGAACAGCACGACGACCGTGCCGAGGTTCTGGCTCACGACCGAGAAGCTGGCCTTGATCGCGTCGAGGACGCCGAGGTTCTTGTCGATGACGTAGAACAGCGTGAACTGGGCGAAGAACGCCAGCACGATCCCGCCGACGACCGTGATGCTGAGGATGCCGACACCGAGGCCGATGAGCAGCGCCGCGAGGATCACGTTGAGCAGGTTCGGCACCCGGAAGAAGTCGGCGAACTCGATCTTCTTGCCCCGGGTGATCAGGAGCGAGACGTTGACGACCACCGCCTGCACGAAGAGCGAGAGCACGACGACGATCGCGATGAAGAGGAACGTCGTGAACCCGAACGCGAAGCCGCCGGACGTCGAGAGCTCGTTCGTCACCGGGTCGATGCTGGTCGAGGCCGTGCCGATGAGCACGAAGAAGAAGATGAGGCTCAGCACGAGGAGGGCGGCCGCCCAGGCGAGCACGCCCCCGATGATCGCGCCCGCGTTCTGGGTGAACCTGTTCCACCCGTAGTTGAACGCCTCGCCGATCTGGACGGGCTGGTCCGCGGCGCCGTAGGGCGAGCCGGGCGGCGGGTAGCCGGCCGCGCCGTACGGCTGGCCCGGGGGCGGGTACCCCGGCTGCCCGTACGGCTGCTGCTGGCCGGGCTGCCCGTACGGCTGCTGCTGGCCGGGCTGGTCGTACGGCGGCTGCTGGGCGCCGGGCGCCGGGGGCGTGCCCGGGGCCTGCTGACGGTAGGGGTCGTTCTCGTGCGGCGATCCGCCGTCGCTCGTGTCGCTCATCGCGTCTCCTCGTGGGGCTGCGGGGACCGCGCTGCGACGGTGGCTCCGTGGACGTGTGGAGGACCTGTGCGAGTCACCCGTTCCGGGGTACACCCTCTCGGGATTCGCGGCCGAGCGCCAGGGGGTTCGCCGCACGACGTCGGGAAGTCACCCGCGCCGGCCCCGTCCGGCGCGGCCCGTCCGCGACGTCCTACTCGTCCGTGAGGTCGCGGACCACCGCGTCGGCGAGCAGCCGCCCGCGCAGCGTGAGCACCCCGCGCCCGGCGAGCGCGGCACGGCCGTCGAGCAGCCCGCGCGCCACGAGCCCCGCGACCGCACGCCGTCCCGCGGGCGTGAGGACCGACAGGTCCAGGCCCTCGCGCAGCCGGACCTGCAGCATGACCCGCTCCAGCGCGCCCTCGTCCGGGGTGAGGAGCTCGCGCCCCGCGGCCGGGCTGGTGCCCGCCTCGAGGAGCGCCGCGTAGCGGCGTGGGTGCTTGACGTTCCACCAGCGCACCCCGACGTGCTCGTCGGGCGTGGACGCCTCCGGCGCACCCGCGTCCGGCGCGGCGGTCTGCGCCCCGGCACGCGGCGCGGCGGCGACGTACGAGTGGGCGCCCGGACCGATGCCCCACCAGTCGTCCCCGCGCCAGTAGGCGAGGTTGTGGTGGCAGCGGTCGGCGTCGGTGCGCGCCCAGTTGCTGACCTCGTACCAGCCGAGCCCGGCGGCCGTGAGCAGCTCGTCCGCGAGCTCGTACTTGGTCGCCTGGTCGTCCTCGCTCGGCAGGGCGACGTCGCCGCGCCGCACCTGGGCGGCCATCTTCGTCCCCGGCTCGACGACGAGCGCGTACGCCGACACGTGGTCGACGCCCGTCGCGAGCGCCGACTCGAGGCTCGTGCGCCAGTCGTCGACGCTCTCCCCCGGCGTGCCGTAGATGAGATCGAGCGAGACCTTCAGCCCCGCGTCGGTGGCCCACCGCACGACGTCGGGGATGCGCCGCGGGTCGTGGGTGCGCTCGAGCGTCGCGAGGACGTGCGGGACGGCCGACTGCATGCCGAACGAGACCCGGGTGAAGCCCGCGGCGGCGAGCTCGGCGAGCGACGCGGGCGTCACCGAGTCGGGGTTGGCCTCCGTGGTCACCTCCGCGCCGGGTGCCAGGCCCCAGGCCGACCGGACGCCGTCGAGCAGGCGCGCGAGGTCGCGCGCCGGGAGCATCGTCGGCGTGCCGCCCCCGACGAAGACCGTGGAGACCGCGCGGTCCGGCACGCGCGCGTCGCGCAGGACGCGCGCGGCGAGGTCGATCTCCCGCAGCGCGGTCGTCGCGTACGCGGCCTGGTCCGCGCCGCCACCGAGCTCGGACGCCGTGTAGGTGTTGAAGTCGCAGTACCCGCAGCGCACCGAGCAGAACGGGACGTGCAGGTAGACCCCGAACGGCCGGTCCGACGCCTCCGGGTGCTCGGCGTCCACGGCGTCGGCGTCCGTGCGCCCCACCCAGGCCGGGAGGGCGCCGTCGGCGGGCACCGGCTCGCCGTCGGGCAGGGCCGGGCTCACGAGGACCTCACTTCTTGGACTTGTCCTTCGCGTCCTTGCCGGCCGCCGAGTCGGAGGAGAGCGCGGCGATGAACGCGTCCTTGGGCACCTCGACCGACCCGATGTTCTTCATGCGCTTCTTGCCCTCCTTCTGCTTCTCGAGCAGCTTGCGCTTGCGGCTGATGTCGCCGCCGTAGCACTTGGCGAGGACGTCCTTGCGGATCGCGCGCACCGTCTCGCGCGCGATCACGCGCGCGCCGACCGCGGCCTGGATCGGCACCTCGAACTGCTGGCGCGGGATGATCTCCTTGAGCTTGGCGGTCATCAGCACGCCGTAGTCGTACGCCTTGTCCTTGTGGACGATCGCGCTGAAGGCGTCGACCTGCTCGCCCTGGAGCAGGATGTCGACCTTGACGAGGTCGGCCACCTGGTCGCCCGACGGCTCGTAGTCGAGCGACGCGTACCCGCGGGTGCGCGACTTGAGCTGGTCGAAGAAGTCGAACACGATCTCGGCGAGCGGCAGCGTGAACCGCAGCTCGACGCGGTCCTCGGACAGGTAGTCCATGCCGAGCATCTGGCCGCGACGGTCGTTGCACAGGCCCATGACGGTGCCCACGAACTCGCTCGGCGCCAGGATCGTCGCGCGCACGACCGGTTCCTGGACCTCCTTGATCTTCCCGGCGGGGAACTCCGACGGGTTCGTCACCTTGACGACCGTGCGGTCCTCGAGCGTGACGTCGTAGACGACGTTGGGCGCCGTCGAGATGAGGTCGAGGTCGAACTCGCGCTCGAGACGCTCGCGCACGATCTCCAGGTGCAGCAGCCCGAGGAACCCGACGCGGAAGCCGAACCCGAGCGCGACCGACGTCTCGGGCTCGTAGTTGAGCGCGGCGTCGTTGAGCTTGAGCTTGTCGAGCGCGTCACGCAGCACCGGGTAGTCGGAGCCGTCGACCGGGTACAGGCCCGAGAACACCATCGGCTTCGGGTCGGAGTAGCCGCCGAGCGCCTCCTCGGCCGGCTTGCCCGCGTTGGTCACCGTGTCGCCGACCTTGGACTGGCGCACGTCCTTCACGCCCGTGATGAGGTAACCCACCTCGCCGACGCCCAGGCCCTTGGTCGGGATCGGCTCGGGCGAGATGACGCCGATCTCGAGCAGCTCGTGCGTCGCGCGCGTCGACATCATCGCGATGCGCTCACGGGGGTTGAGGCTGCCGTCGACGACGCGCACGTACGTCACGACGCCGCGGTACGTGTCGTAGACGGAGTCGAAGATCATGGCGCGGGCGGGCGCGCCGGCGTCCCCGACCGGGGCCGGCACGCGCTCGACGATGCGGTCGAGCAGCGCCTCGACGCCCTCGCCCGTCTTGCCGGAGACCTTGAGGACGTCCGCCGGGTCGCCGCCGACGAGGCCCGCGATCTCCTCGGCGTACTTCTCGGGCTGCGCGGCCGGCAGGTCGATCTTGTTGAGCACGGGGATGATCTCGAGCTCGTTCTCCATCGCGAGGTAGAGGTTCGCGAGGGTCTGCGCCTCGATGCCCTGCGCCGCGTCGACGAGCAGCACCGCGCCCTCGCACGCCGCGAGCGAGCGGGAGACCTCGTACGTGAAGTCGACGTGGCCCGGGGTGTCGATCATGTTGAGCGCGTGCGGGCTCGTGACCCCGTCCTGCTCGACCGCCCAGGGCATGCGCACGGCCTGCGACTTGATGGTGATGCCGCGCTCGCGCTCGATGTCCATCCGGTCGAGGTACTGCGCCCGCATCGCGCGCGGCTCGACGACGCCGGTGAGCTGGAGCATGCGGTCGGCGAGCGTCGACTTGCCGTGGTCGATGTGCGCGATGATGCAGAAGTTCCGGATCAGCTCGGGCGGCGTCGCCGCGGGCTGGATGCGGGCGCTCAGGTCGGCGCTGGGGATCGGGGACAACGCGGGTGCGCTCCTACGACGTGGTGTGCGGGGGTCTGCCGGTCATTCTCCCACGGACGCCCGGCACGGCAGGTGGACTCCTCGCGCTGCGAGGCGACGACGCCCCGCCTAGCGTGGTCGTCACCGCACCGGACCACCCGTCCCGGTGCGCCCCGACGAGAGGAGACCCCGTGCCCGCAACGGACCTCAGCGGCCGCCGCGTGCTGGCGATCGTCACGAACTACGGCGTCGAGCAGGACGAGCTCGTCGTCCCCCTCGAGCACCTGCAGGGCGAGGGGGTCGTGGTGGACGTCGCCGCGACGTCCACGGACGACGTGCAGACGGTCGTCGGCGACAAGGACCCGGGCCGCACCGTCACGCCCACGCGCACCTTCGCCGACACGGACGCCGCGGACTACGACCTGCTGCTCGTCCCCGGCGGGACCGTGAACGCCGACACGCTGCGTCTGCAGGACGAGGCGATGGAGATCGTGCGGTCGTTCACGGCCGCGGGCAAGCCCGTCGCGGCGATCTGCCACGGCCCGTGGGCCCTCGTGGAGACCGCGGCGGTCGAGGGCAAGACGCTCACGAGCTACCCGTCGCTCGAGACGGACGTCCTCAACGCGGGCGGAGCCTGGGTCGACCGCGAGGTCGTGCGCGACGACGAGGGCTACACGCTCGTCACGTCCCGCAACCCCGGCGACCTCGACGCCTTCCTGCGCGAGGTGGACTCCGTCCTCGCCGCCGCCTGAGGCGCTGTCGGGGGCGCGGTGGACGATGCGTCCATGGACGACGCGATCGACCACCGCGCCCTCCTCGGGCGCTTCCAGTCGGCGTTCCTCGCCGACGTGCCCGGCACCGACCCGCGCGCACCGGTCCCGGCGTGCGGTCGGTGGCGCGTGCGGAACCTCGTGGAGCACCTCGGCCGCATCCACCACTGGGCGGCCGGTCAGGCCCGCCGGCGCCAGGAGACCCCGCTCGGCCGGGGCCCTTTCGACCTCCCCGCGTTCTACGCCGAGCAGGCGGCCGAGCTGCGGGCCGCGCTCGACGAGCTGGACCCCGACGCCCGGGCGTGGACGCTGCTCCCCACGGACGACCCTCGGTCGACCGTCCGGTTCTGGCACCGGCGCCAGACGCACGAGACCCTCGTCCACCTGCACGACCTGCGGGCGGCGTCCGGCCGCACCGTGGGCGACGTCCCGCCCACGGTGTGGGCGGACACGGTCGACGAGGTCGTCACCGTCGTGCAGCCGCGGCAGGTCCGGCTGGGCCGCATGACCGCGCTCGAGCGCCCCGTCGCCCTCGTGGCCGACGACGCGGCGACGAGCTGGGTGCTCGGCGCACGCGACGACGTCCTTCCGGCCGTGCGCGTCACCGCACCGGCCCGCACGCTCGCGCTCGTGCTGTGGCGCCGCGTGGCGCCCGACCCGGACGCCGTCGACGGGCTGACCGTCGAGGGCGACGTCTCCGCGCTGGACGCCGCGCTCGGCGCGCGCCTGACGCCCTGAGCACCGCGCGGCACCCGCGCCGTCGCCCCACCGCGCGGGCGTCAGCGGGCCGCCCGACGGGCGCGGTCCGCCCGACCGGTACATTGCCCGCGTGGCACGCAACCGATGGCTCGGAGTCCTCGCCGGCGCGGCGCGCGCGGTCGCGCGCCAGGTGGCCCGCCCCTCCGGCGCCCGGCGCCCCTCCCCTGCCCCGCGCAGCCGGGGGGCGTCCGCGTACCCCGGCGACTACACGGGCCGCGTCCGCGCGCAGTACGCGCCGCGGCTCGACGGCGCGGCGGACCCCGGGGAGATCGTCTGGACCTGGGTCCCCTACGAGGAGGACCACGGCCGCGGCAAGGACCGCCCGGTGCTGCTCGTCGGCACGGACGGGCCGTGGCTCCTCGGCGTGATGCTCACGAGCAAGGACCACTCGCGCGACGCGCGCGACGAGGCTCGCTGGGGCCGGTACTGGCTCGACATCGGTTCCGGCCCGTGGGACGCCCGGGGACGCGACAGCGAGGTGCGCCTGGACCGCGTGGTGCGCGTCGACCGGGGCGCGGTGCGGCGCGAGGGCGCGGTCGTCGGGCGCGCCGTCTTCGACCGGGTCGTGGCCGGGATCGCCGCGCACCGCTGAGCCCGCGCGACTGGATGGATCTGCCCCCCGGCTGGTAGTCTCGATGGTCGCGTGTCCGCCCAGGTCGGCGGGCACAGCTCCAGCACCTCTCCACGGGTTCCCCACCCCAGTCCCGGAGCTGGAGCCGCCCTCTACGACCTATCCGCTCGCTTCGGCGAACACACCAGAAAGTCCTCACGTGGCCAACATCAAGTCCCAGATCAAGCGCATCCGTACGAACGAGAAGGCTCGCCTGCGCAACAAGGCGGTCAAGTCCGAGCTCAAGACGTACGTGCGCCGCGTGCGCGAGGCCGTCGCCGCGGGCGACAAGGACGCGGCGACCACCGCGCTCCACGCCGCGTCGCGCAAGCTCGACAAGGCCGTCTCCAAGGGCGTCATCCACGCGAACCAGGCGGCGAACCGCAAGTCCGCCATCGCGAAGTCGGTCAACGCGCTCTGAGCGACACGCCGCCCCTGAGGCGGTCCAGGCTCTCCACGAGGGGCGCCGACCCGGACGGGTCGGCGCCCCTCGTGCGTGCCCGCGGGCGCGTCGGCCGCCGGGCCGCGCGCAGGAACCGCGCCGACGCGGTCAGTGAGCGTGCGGACGCGGTCAGCGGCCGTGCGAGCGTGCGATGGTCAGGACCGCGCGCTCGACCGCGAACACGGGGTCCCGGCCCGCGCCCTTGACCTCGGCGTCCGCCTGCGCGACCGCGATGATGGCCGTCGCCAGCCCCTCGGGGGTCCACCCCGCGAGCTCGCGCCGCGCACGGTCCACCTGCCACGGCGCCATCCCGAGGTCCTTGGCCGACGCGCCCCCTCGGCCGCGCATCGCGCCGACCTTGGCCAGCGCGCGCAGCTTCATCGCGAGCGCCGCGACGAGCGGGACGGGGTCGGCTCCCGTCGCGAGGGCGTGGCGCAGGAGCGCGACCGCCTCGCCGGCGCGCCCGGCCACGGCCGCGTCGGCGACGCGGAAGCCCGTCGCCTCGACGCGTCCGCCGTAGTAGCGGTCGACGACCTGCTCGGTGACCGTGCCGTCCGTGTCGGTGACGAGCTGGGAGCACGCCGCGGCGAGCTCGCGCAGGTCGTTGCCGAGCGCCTCGACGAGCGCCCGCACCCCGCCCGCGTCGATGCGGCGCCGTGCCCGGCGGAACTCGGCGGTGACGAACGCGGACTTGTCCGAGTCCTTCTTGATCGCCTCCACGGCGACGAGCGGCGCGCCGCTGCCCTTGATCGCGTCGAGCATGCGCTTGCCGCGCACCCCGCCGCCGTGCACGACGACGACCGTCGTCGCCGGGTCCGCCACCGGCACGTAGTCCACGACGTCCGCCACGAGCGCGTCGGTCGCCGCCTCCGCGCCCGTGACCACGATGACCTTCGCCTCGCCGAACAGCGAGGGGCTCGCCGCGACCGTGAGCATGCCGGCCTGGTACGTCGCCGCCTCGAGCTCGACCTTCTCGACCTCGGGGTCGCGCTCGCGCGCGAGGTCTACGAGGGCGTCGACCGCGCGCTCCGCCAGCAACGACTCCGGGCCCTGGACGAGCACGACCGGGGCGAGCCGGACGTCGTCCCACGCGGTCGCGGCGGACGATCGGGAGGAGGACCGGGTCGGCGCGGGCATGCGCCCAAGCCTGCCACGACCCGCCGACCCCGAGCCCCACCGGCACCGACACCGGCACCGGCACCGGCACGGGTCGCACCGCGGCGGCTCACCCCCGGTCGGGGTCGTGGCACCCGGCGGCGGCGAGCGTCCGCTCGCGGACGACGAGCGCGAACGTCCCGCACGTGTCGGTCCGCAGGACCGCGGCACCCGTGCCGCGGTAGAGGTCGAGCGCGCGGTCCGTGGGATGGCCGTAGGTGTTCTCGCCCGAGCTCACGAGCGCGACCGTCGGGGACAGGGCCTCGGCCAGCGCCGTCGACTGCGTGCTCGAGCCGTGGTGCGCCATCTTCACGACGTCCACCGGACCGGTCCCGCGCCGGTCCAGCTCGTCGAGGAGCGCCTCCTGCCCCTCGTCCTCCAGGTCGCCGAGGGTGATCACCTGCGTCCCGCGCACGTCGGCGAGCAGGACGACGCTCGCGTCGTTGGCCCCGCCCTCCGCGCCTGCGCCGTCGGTCGCCGGCGGGCCGGCCTGGAGCACCTCCCAGCGCACGGCGTCCGCGCCCTCCCCCGCGGTCGCGGTGTCGCCGGGGCGTGCGACGTCGACGGGCACCCCGGCGGCGTCGAGGAGATGCAGCGTCCGCTCCGCCTGGGCGGCCGGGTCGCGCGTGCCGGTCACGAGCGCTCTCGTCACCTCTCGTCCGCGCAGCGCCTCCTCGAGCCCGCCCACGTGGTCGGCGTGGAAGTGGCTCAGCACGAGGAGGTCGACGCGGGTCACGCCCAGCTGGTCCAGGCACCGGTCCGCGGCCGGGCCGGAAGGGCCGACGTCGACCACGACCGCCGAGGACCCGCCCGTGCGCAGCACGAGGGCGTCGCCCTGGCCGACGTCGCAAGCCACGACCAGCCAGTCGGCCGGGACGGGGCTGCCCGTCGGACCGAGGGGCCGGGCGAGCAGCACCACGACGACGGTCACCGCGGTGACCACGACGGCCGCGACGACGCCTCTGCTCACTCCGCGTCCCGGCCACGGGCGACGCGGCCGGCGCGGGTGGCGCACGCCCGTACCGGCCGGCGGGTGCACCGCGGCACGTCGCGACCTGGCCGCACGGACGAGCGCACGGCGGACGGCCGCCACCGCGGCGGTCCCCGGCTCGTGCCCACCGCGGCGGAGCACCCGTCGCTCCCCCATCGCCTCGAGCCGGCGCCAGCGCAGGAGGACGGCCGTCGCCAGCGCGGAGACCACGGCGAGCAGGAGCAGCCCGCCCGGGCCCCCGGGCCACGGGACGCGGGCGGCGGGCAGGGCCGCGAAGACCTGGGCGACAGCGGCGAGCCACCACGTGCACGCACCGGCCAGCGTCGCGACCGCGGTGGCGCCGGCGGGCCACACCGGCGCGAGCAGCGTGGCGAGGACGCCGAGCACCGTGGCCGGGCCGAGCGCCGGTGCGGCCACGAGGTTGGCGGGCACGGCGTACAGGCTCACGCTCGGGTCGAGCAGGACGACGATCGGCGCGCACGCGAGCTGGGCCGCCATCGGCACCGCCACGACGTGCGCGGCGGCCCGTCCGCACCACGGGGCGAGGCGGCGGGCGATCGGTGCCGTGCCGAGCGCGAGGCCGGCCGTGGCCGCGACGGACAGGACGAACCCGTACGACCGGGCGAGCCACGGGTCGAGCACGAGGAGCACGACGACGGCCGCCGCGAGGGCCGCGGCGGCGCGCGACGGCCGTCCGAGCAGTGCCCCCGCGAGCCCGACGGCGCCCATGGCCGCCGCGCGGATCACGCTCGGCTCGGGGTGCACGAGCGCGACGAAGCCGACCATGGCGGCCGCCGTCACGAGCACCCGCACGGCACGCGGGGTGCGCAGGGCGACGCACGCGGCGGCGACCGTCGCGACGATGATCGCGAAGTGGCCGCCCGAGACGGCCGTGACGTGCGTGAGGGACGTCGTGCGCATCGCCTCGTCGAGCTCGGGCTCGAGGCGCGATGTGTCGCCCACCGCGACCCCCGGCACGAGCCCGCGGGCCTGCGAGCCGAGGTCGTCGGTGACGTCGAGGATGCCCTGGCGCATGGCGTGGACCGCGCGCAGCGGCGCCGCCGGCGGGTGCAGCACGCGCGGTGCGGTGTCGGCGCGCAGGAACGTCCGGTCGCCGTCCACGGCGAGCTGCCCGACCGCCTCGACCTGCGCGCCGTAGGCGAGGTCGTCCCATCCCTCCCCCGGCCCCGAGACGACCAGCGGACCGGTCGTCGTCGCCGAGACGCCGCGGGCCTCGACCACGACCGCCTCGACCCGCACCTCGTGCCGGTCCGTCGCGCCCGTCCACGGGTTCGTGCGCGGTTCGACCGCCGAGCGCACCGTCGCCGTCACGCGCGCGGTGGCGCCGTCCCGGGCGAGCTCCTCCAGCCCCCCGGCCGCGCGCGCGGCGAGCTGCGTGCCGCTCGACAGCAGGACGGCGGCGGCGCACGCCGCGACGAGCACGAGCTGTCCGAGCGCGACCGACGTCCCTGGGAGCGCGCGTCCTGCCACCACCACGGCCGCGGCGACGATCGCGGCGGCGCACGCCACGAGGAGGACGGGCCCCGGACGCGCTCCGACGGCGAGCGCGGCGGCGGCCCACGCCGCGAGCGCGGCCGGGACGAGACGCAGGTCGGTCACACGCGGACCATGTCGCGCAGGTCGTCGAGCGTCGACGGACCGATCCCGCTCACCTCGCCCAGCTCGTCGACGGACGTGAACCGGCCGTGCTCCGCGCGCCACGCGACGATCCGCTCGGCGAGGACCGGCCCGATGCCCGGCAGAGCGTCGAGCGCCGCCGCGTCGGCCGCGTTGAGGTCCACGACGCCGCTCACCGCGCCGGCGCCGCCGGCCGGTGCTGCACCCGCGACCGTCCCCGGGGCGGACCCGGCGGGCGGCAGCGCTTCGCCGGGTCGCGGGACGACGACCTGCTCGCCGTCGACCACGGTGCGCGCGAGGTTGAGCGCCGCCACGTCGGCGTCGGGAAGGGTGCCGCCGGCCGCGGCGAGAGCGTCGGCGACGCGCGCGCCCTCGACGACGCTCACGAGCCCGGGCGACGCGACCTGCCCGACGACGTGGACGACCACCAGGCCCGCCGCGGGAGCGCTCGCCGCGTGCTCGTCCGTCGCGCCCTCGGCCGCGTCGCTCCCGGCACCCGGAGCCTCGTCGCTCGTGCCCTCCGTGGCGGGACCCGCCCCGGCGTCGCTCGGCGCGACGTCCTCCCCGGCGGGCTCCACGGTCGCGGCGGGATCCTGCGCGCCCGCGGCGGCGTCGACCGGACCGAGGGCGGCGACCGGGTCCGGTCGCAGCGTGACGAAGCCGGTGACCGAGGCCACGGCGAGCACGACGACGGCCGCGGCCACGGCGACGCGCGACCGGACCGCCGTGCGCGGACGCGCCCCGTCCGCACCGGGCGGCTCGTCCAGCCCTTCGAAGCCGGAGTGCGCCGTCGGGTGGCCGTGCGCCGCGGCGTAGGCCTGGGCGACCGTCGTCGCCGCACGCCGGCGGGCGCGCAGGGCCAGCTCGTCCGACGTCGCAGGGCTCCCGTCCGCGTCGTCGCTGCGCGACCCGTCGGGCCGCTCGGGGAGCCAGCCGGTGCCCGACGGCGCGAGCACCGGCAGTGCGGCCGTGCGCGCGTCGGACGCGACGTCCGGTGCCGCTGCTGGTGCCGGTGCCGGTGCCGGTGCGGGTGCGGGTGCGGGTGCTGGTGCTGGTGTCACTGCGTCGAGCCGTGCCGGCGCGTCGGGTGCGAGCGCTGCGGCGGCGACCGCGCCGGTCTCCGGCTGCCAGGCGAGCGACGGTCGTCCACCGCCCGCCACGGCCCGCAGTCGCTGGCGCACGACGGCGTCGCTGCGCCGCGGCTCGTGGCCGGTCCGGGAGCGGGGCGCGCTGTCGTGCGGCGCGTGCCGTGCTGAGGTCATGCGCGCACGCTAGGGGCGGCCTCCCTGCGCGCGTCCGGGGCACTGACGCCCGGTGTGGACGGGACGGCGCGCCGGGACGACTGTGCACGGCCAGGACGCGCGCCCCGGCCCCGACCGTCAGCCCTGCCCGGCCCGGTCAGCCCCGGGGCGGCCGTGCGGAGGACGCGAGGTCGGCGACGACGACGGCGAGCACGCCGGGCCCGACGTGGGCGCCGAGGACCGCGCTCACGGGCGTCACGACGACGCCAAGGCCGGTGCGGTCCGTGAGGTCCCGCGCGAGGCGGCCGGCGCCGTCCTCGTCGCCCAGGTGGTGCACCGCGAGGACGGGTTCGCGGCGTCGTCCCGCCGACTCCGCCGCGACCGCGGCGAGGCGGTCCACGGCGGCCGCGCGCGTGCGCACCTTCTGGACCACCTGGATCCGCCCGTCGCGCACCGCGAGCAGCGGCCGCACCCCGAGGACGGTGCCGAAGGCCGCCGACGCCGCGCTCAGGCGGCCGCCGCGCCGCAGGTGGTCGAGCGACTCCACGAGGAAGACCGCTCGGCTCGAGTCCGCGACGGCGAGCGCCCGGCGGGCGACGGTGTCGACGTCGGCACCGTCGAGGGCCGTCTCGGCGGCCGCCCGGGCGGCGAACCCCAGTCCTGCCGCGACCGTGCGCGAGTCGACCACGCGCACCGGGAGCGGGGCGTCGGCCGCGGCGAGGGCCGCGGCGTGCACCGTCCCGGACAGCTCGCCGGACAGGTGCACGGACACGACGGCGCGGGCGCCGGCGTCCGCCGCCGCGCGGTAGGCGGCGGCGAACGCCGCGGGCGACGGCTGCGACGTCGTGACGCGGCGGCCTGCCGCCAGGTGCGCGGCGACGTCGTCGGCCGAGATCCCCACGCCCTCCAGGGTCGACTCGTCGCCGACCGTCACGTGGAGCGGGACCGCGTGCAGGCGGACTTGCTCGTCGGACGGCAGGGAGGCCGTCGAGTCGGTGACGACGTGCACGGAGTCGTGGGTCATGGCCGCGCCACCCTACGGCGCGACCCTGGGCGACGCACCCGCACCCCCGGCACCGTCAGACGACGACGTTGACCAGCTTCGGCGCGCGGACGACGACCTTGCGCACCACGGCGCCGTCGATCGCACGCACGACGTTCGGCTCGGCGAGCGCGGCCGCCTCGAGCTCCTTCTCGGAGATCGACGGCGAGACCTCGAGCCGACCGCGCACCTTGCCCTTGACCTGCACGACGCACGTCACGGTGTCCTCGACGAGGTACTGCTCGTCCGCGGTCGGGAACGGCTCGTGCGCGAGCGAGCGGTCGTGGCCCAGGCGCTGCCACAGCTCCTCGGCGAGGTGCGGCGCGACGGGTGCCGTCATGAGCACGAGCGGCTCGACGGCCTCGCGCGGCACGCGGTCCAGCGACGTGAGGTGGTTGTTGAGCGTGATGAGCTTCGCGATCGCCGTGTTGGGCCGCATGTGCTCCATCTCGACGCGCACGTCGGCGATGGCGCGGTGCACGGCACGCAGCGTCTCGGGGGACGCGGGCTCGTCGACGACCGTCACCTCGCCCGTCTCCTCGTCCACGACGTTGCGCCACAGGCGCTGCAGGAAGCGCTGCGACCCGACGACGGCGCGCGTCTCCCACGGCCGCGACAGGTCGAGCGGCCCCATCGACATCTCGTAGACGCGGAACGTGTCGGCACCGTACTCGGCGTACATGTCGTCGGGCGTGACGACGTTCTTCAGGGACTTGCCCATCTTCCCGTACTCGCGCTGCACGACCTCGCCGTTCCAGCGGTACACGACCTCGCCCGAGCCGTCGGCGGCGGGCTCCTCCGTGACCTCGGCGGCGGGGACGTACTGACCGCGCGCGTCGGTGAAGGCGTAGGCCTGGACGTAGCCCTGGTTGAACAGCTGGTGGAAGGGCTCGATGCTCGACACGTGGCCCAGGTCGTAGAGCACCTTGTGCCAGAAGCGCGCGTAGAGCAGGTGCAGGACGGCGTGCTCGACACCGCCGACGTAGAGGTCGACGCCGCCGGCGCGGCCCGCGGAGGCGTTGTGCTCCGGGCCCATCCAGTAGCGCTCGAGCTCCGGGTCCACCACGGTCGCGTCCCCGCCCTGGCCGCCGGTCGCGGCGTCGTCCGCGGCCGCACCGGTCCACGACGGGTCGAGGTAGCGCAGGTAGTACCAGCACGACCCGGCCCAGTTGGGCATGGTGTTGGTGTCGCGGCGGTACTGCTTCGGCCCGTCGCCGAGGTCGAGCGTGACGTTCACCCAGTCGTCGTTGCGTCCGAGCGGCGCCTCGGGCGAGCTCTCGGCGTCGTCGGCCTCGAACGTGCGCGGGGCGTAGTCGGGCACGTCGGGCAGCTCGACGGGCAGCAGGGAGTCCGGCACGGCGACGGGCCGGTCGTCGGAGTCCCACACGATCGGGAACGGCTCGCCCCAGTAGCGCTGCCGGCTGAACAGCCAGTCGCGCAGGCGGTACGTCGTCGTGGCCTCGCCCAGGCCCTTCGCGACGAGCCAGTCCGTGATCGCGCGCTTGGCGGCGGGCACGTCGAGCCCGTCGAGCGACAGCTCGTCGTTCGACGACGCGACGACGACCCCGTCGCCCGTGTACGCGCCGGTGAAGTCGTCCGGCAGCCCGCCCTCGGGCTCGACCGTGCGCACGACGGGCAGGCCGAACGCCTCCGCGAACGCGTGGTCGCGCTCGTCGCCGCCGGGCACGGCCATGATCGCGCCGGTGCCGTAGCCCATGAGGACGTAGTCCGCGGTGAAGACGGGGAGCGTCGTGCCGTTGACGGGGTTCACTGCGAGGTGCCCGGTGAACACGCCGGTCTTCTTGCCGGCGTCGGCCTGGCGCTCGACCGCGGTCTTCGCCGCGGCCTCGCGGCGGTAGGCGGCGACCGCCTCGACGGGCGACCCGTGGCCGCCAGTCCATGCGCTCGACGTCCCGTCGGGCCAGTGCGCGGGCACTTCGTCGAGGAGCGGGTGCTCGGGCGAGACCACCATGAACGTCGCACCGAACAGCGTGTCGGGACGCGTCGTGAACACCTCGACCTGCGTCCCGGCCTCGGCGGCGGCGTCGTTCGCGCCGTCGCCCGTCCCGAGCACGGCGAACCGCACGAGCGCGCCCGAGCTGCGGCCGATCCAGTTGCGCTGCATCGCGGTGACCTTCTCGGGCCAGTCGATGAGGTCGAGGTCGTCCGCGAGCCGGTCTGCGTACGCGGTGATGCGCATCTTCCACTGGCGCAGGCTGCGCTGGAACACCGGGAAGTTGCCGCGCTCGGAGCGGCCGTCCGCGGTGACCTCCTCGTTCGCGAGCACCGTGCCGAGGCCAGGCGCCCAGTTCACGGGCGACTCGTCGACGTAGGCGAGGCGCTGCGCGTCGACGACGGCGCGGCGCTGCTCGGGCGTGAGCGTCGCCCAGTCCGCGCCCTCCTCGACGCCCTCGACGCCGCCGGGCACCGGGCGCGAGCCGTCGGCGTACTCGGCCTCGAGCTCGGCGATGCGCCGGGCCCGCCCGCGCCCTCCGTCCGGGCGCGGAGCCTCGGCGTCGTACCAGGAGTCGAAGATCTGCAGGAAGATCCACTGCGTCCAGCGGACGTAGTCGGGGTCGATCGTCGCGAACGTGCGGCGGGAGTCGTGCGCAAGGCCCAGACGGCGCAGCTGGCGGCGCATGTTCGCGATGTTGGCCTCGGTCGTCGTGCGCGGGTGCTGGCCCGTCTGCACCGCGTACTGCTCGGCAGGCAGCCCGAACGCGTCGTAGCCGAGCGCGTGCAGCACGTTGTCGCCGCACATGCGCCGGAAGCGCCCGACGACGTCGGTCGCGATGTACCCCAGGGGGTGCCCGACGTGCAGGCCCGCGCCCGAGGGGTAGGGGAACATGTCCATGATGAAGTACGGGCTCGCGCCCTGCGGGCCCTCGCCCTCGCCGTCGGTGAGCGGCCCCTGCGGGTTCGCGGCGAAGAACGTGCCGCGCTGCTCCCACAGGTCCTGCCACTTGAGCTCGATCTGCTCCGCGAGCGCCGGCGTGTAGCGGTGGGCGGGCTCGCCCGGCCGGGAGGACTGGCCGGGGGCGTGCGTGATCTCGGTGGCGTCAGGGGTGGTCACCCGTCCGATCCTACCGACCTGCCGGGCGCCCGACGGCGTCCCACGGCGCCCGCTCGGACGGTGCGTGACAGGATGGCGCCGTGATCGTCGTGACGACCAACGAGGTCCCCGGGTACCGCGTCGACGCCGTGCTCGGCGAGGTGATGGGGCTGACGGTGCGCGCGGCGAACCTCGGCGCGAACGTCGTCGCGAGCTTCCGCTCGCTCGGCGGGGGCGAGGTCAAGGAGTACACGCGCCTCGTGCACGAGTCGCGCCAGGAGGTCATGCACCGCATGGTCGAGGAGGCCCGCCGTCGGGGCGCGAACGCGGTCGTCGGGATGCGGTTCGACACCGGCGAGATCGCGGCGTCGTTCTCGGAGGTGTGCGCCTACGGCACCGCGGTCGTCGTCTCGCCGATCCCGGCGGGGCAGCCCGGCGCGACGGCGCAGTCGGCCCACCTCGCCGCGGCGGGAGCGGCGCCCCAGGACGCGCCGGCCGCGCCCACCGCCTGAGCGGGCTCGGTCAGAGGCTCAGAAGCTCGCGAGCAGGTGCGGGCCCATGACGAGGAAGACCCACGCGACGAGCGCGACGTAGCCGATCGCGAGGAACAGGTGGCGGTTGGCGACGATCGTGCGCCGTGCCCCCTCGCCCGCGGGGAGGTGTCCCTCCTGCACCGCGTGGACCACCTGGTACCAGAACAGCGGGAGCATCGCGGCCCACACGACCATGCAGTACGGGCACAGCGCGACGAGCGCGTACAGGCTGGTCCAGACGAGGAACACGATGAGGCCCATCCCCACCGTCGTGGCGCCCAGGAGCGCGAGCCAGTACCAGCGCGGCAGCCGCGCACCGGCGAGGACCACCACGCCGGTCGTGATCACCACCGGGAACGCCGCGACCCCGATGAGGGGGTTGGGGAACCCGAGGAGCGAGCCCTGCCACGAGTCGATCGCCTTGCCGCAGTCGACGAAGACGTTGAGGCTGCACGACAGCGCGTGGTCCGGGTTCATCAGCTTGAGGATGCGCTCGACGGCGAGCGTCGCGGACGCGGCGAGGCCGACCGCGCCGAGCACGACGAGGAGCCAGCCGAGGGCGCGCGGGCCGAGCGGTCGGAGGCCATCGACGCCCGCCGGCTCGAGCTGGTCGGCGTCGGTGCCGACACCGGCGGCGGTGGCGCTCTTGCTCACGGGACGCTCCTCGTGGGTCGCCGGCTCGTCACCGGTCTGCCTCGGCGCGCACCGGTGTGCGCGGTGCGGACCAACCTACCGCGACTGGCTGGGACCCGGCTGTCAGCGCGGTGCCGGTGGTCAGGCCTCCGCGGTGGCCGCGCGCTCCTCGTGGCGCGGTGCGCGGTCGTCGAGCGTCCCGACCACGACGCCTGCGGGACGTCGTCCGAGGAGCAGGATGATCGCGAGCCCGGCGAGCGTGAGCACGACGCCCGTCCACGCCGGGGCGAGGTAGCCCCACCCGGCGGCGATGACGAGCCCGCCCAGGTAGGCGCCGCTCGCGTTGCCGACGTTGAGCGCGGAGTGGCACAGCGCCGCGCCGAGCGACGGCGTCTGCGGCGACAGGTCCATGAGTCGCGTCTGGAGCGCGAGGCCCAGCACCTGCGAGGTGACGCCGAGGAGGAACAGGGCGAGCACCGCGGGCACCGGGTGCTGCCCGGTGAGCGCGAAGAGGACGAGCGACGCGGCGGTGGAGCCGAAGCCGAGGTAGACGGTCCGCTGCACGGACCGGTCGGCGAGCCGGCCCCCGACGAGCGTGCCGACCGTCATGCCGACGCCGAACACGGCCAGCACGACGGGGACGGCGGCGGACGCGAGCCCGGTGACGCGCGTGACCGTCGGCTCGACGTAGGAGTAGACGGCGAACATGCCGCCGAAGCCGATCGCCGCGCCGACGAACGCCGTCCACAGCGGTCCGTTGCGCAGCGCCCGCAGCTCGCGCCGCGCGCTCGACACCGCGTGCCCCGCGCCGGCCGGCACGAGCCACCACAGCGCTGCGAGCGTCACGAGCCCGAGCGCGCCGACGAGCACGAACGCCGCGCGCCACCCGAGCTGCTGGCCGACGAACGTCGACAGCGGCACGCCGACGACGTTGGCGACCGTGAGGCCCGTCATCATCATCGCGACCGCGTGGCCACGCCGTCCCGGCCCGGCGACCGCGGCACCGACGGCGGCCCCGACGCCGAAGAACGCACCGTGCGGCAGGCCGGCGAGGAAGCGGCCGGCGACGAGCGTCTCGATGCTCCCCGCCGTCGCGGACAGCACGTTGGCCAGCGTGTAGGCGGCCATGAGCACCAGGAGGAGCGTCTTGCGGGGCAGCCGGGCGGCCAGCACCGTGAGCAGGGGCGCACCGACCACCACGCCGACGGCGTACGCGGTGATCGCGTGCCCGGCGGTCGGGATCGAGACGCCGAGGTCGTCGGCGACGTAGGACAGCAGCCCCATCGTCGCGAACTCCGTCGTCCCGATGGTGAAGCCCCCCATCGCGAGCGCGAGCAGCGCGGGCCCGGAGCGCGTCGTCGGCGCGTCCTGCGGTGCGGTCATGGCTCCTCCGAGGTCGGGATCGTCGGCTCTCGAATCGATTCGAGGGCGGTGTCGGCGTCGTCGGCGACGAAGGTGGGGTGGTGGATCCGCGGTGCGGACCCCGGACCGGGCCGTCGTGTCGGCCCCGGCTGCGGACAGTCTAGGCGGACGCCGGGTCGTCGCGCACGACCCACACGTGCTCGGCCGCGCGCAGGCCCAGCTGGGACGGCGCGCCCAGGTCCCCCCCGCCCGTCCCGGTCCAGACGACGGTGAGCGTGCCCGCGTACTCGCGGCGCCCCGTCACGGCGACGCGGGTGTCGAGTCCCACGCCCAGCTCGGCGAGGTAGCGCAGCACGTCCGGGTCGGCGTCGGAGATGCGCGCGACGGTCCCGCGATCCCCGGCGAGCAGCTCCGCGAGCGGGACGGCCGGCGGGCGCACGACGATCCCGTCCGCGCCCGGGATGGGGTCGCCGTGAGGGTCGCGCGTCGGCCGGCCGAGGCGGGCGTCGATGCGCTCGACCATGAGGTCCGAGACCGCGTGCTCGAGCACCTCGGCCTCGTCGTGCACCTCGTCCCAGCCGTAGCCCAGCTCGGACACGAGGTAGGTCTCGATGAGACGGTGCCGGCGCACCATCGCGAGCGCGAGCGCCCGGCCGCGCTCCGTAAGCGCGATCGCCCCGTACGGCGCATGCTCGAGCAGGCCCTGGGAGCTGAGCCGACGCACGGTCTCCGACACCGTGGAGGCGCCGACGCCCATGCGCTCGGCCAGGAGCTTGGTGGTGACGCGCTCGTCGGACCACTCCTGGGCCGACCAGACCACCTTGAGGTAGTCCTGCGCCACAGGGGTGAGGTCGTCGGGACGGTCCACGCCGACCACCCTAGGGCACCGTGCCGCTCAGCCCTCCGAGCGGGTGAGCACGAGCCGCATCTCGACCGTGCCCTGGTCCTCCACCTGCACGGGCGCCGACGGCGGGACGACGACGCCGTAGTCGGAGAACCGCACGGCGATCGCGCCGCGCACCTGGACGCCCTCCCCCGAGCGCTGCGCCTCGAGCGCGACGGTCACCGGCTGCGTCTCGTCGAGGATGGTCAGCGTCCCGCGCACCTCGAGCTCGACCGGCTCGTCCGTGCGCTCGACCTCCGAGACGTCGAGCGGTGCGGTGAGCGTGAAGACCGACTCCGGGGACACGTCGGCCTCGAGCGCCTCGCGCAGCACGCGGTCCTGCGCAGGGTTCCCCGTCTCGAGCGTCGCGGTGCCGACCTCGACGCGCGCGGCCGTCGCCTCGCCGGACTCCACCTCGACCCAGCCGGTGACGTCGTCGGTGCTGCCGACGACCGTGCGCTCGTCGTCGGTGGCGTCCTCGAGCGTCGCGCGGAAGCCTGCCGCGGACGCGGGGGCGACGGTCCACCGACCGTCCACCTCGAAGGGGCCCGCGCTCGGCTCCTGGACGTCGGGCGACGGGTCCGTGGACGTCTCGAGGCCGAGCGGGGGCGGGGTCCGTCCCTCGGACAGCTCGGTCCAGACGAACGGCGCGAGGAGCACCACGACGAGCGCGAGGACCGCCGACACGGCGATCCAGCGTTTGGTGCGGCTCATGCTCCCATCCTCCCGCGCGCGCCGTCGGTCGCCGGACGGCGACGCGCTCGTCGGCTACGGTCTCACCCGTTCCCGGCGGGTGATTCGGTCTCCTGCGGCGCCCCCGGCGACGACGGTGCCCCCGGCGCACCCGGGGCGACCGGTGCGCCGCCCGGGGCCAGGACGCCGGGTGCCGGCGCCGGGGCGGGCGCGGGCCACGGCAGGCGCGGCCAGACGGTGGCTGCCGCGTCCGTGCCGACCTGCACGAGCTGCCAGTCCACGATCCGCCGCTGCTGCGGGTCGAAGCGCAGGACCGTCATCTCGGCGGTGCCCTTGAGCGGCCCGATGCGCAGCTCGTCCTTCACGGCGCCGGCGGTGCTGCCGCTGACGTAGCGGACGCCCTGCCCCATCCGGTCGGGACCCGACCGGGTGTGCATGTGCCCCGAGATCTGGGCGGGCACGCAGCCCGACTCGATGGCGTCGTTGCCCACGCGCGGGGTGTGGATGAGCAGGAGGTCGACGCCGTCCGGGTCGGCGCACGCGGTCTCGGTCATGCGCGCGGCGTACTCCTCGGGCGTCTCCTCGCGGGGCGGCTTGGGGCCCAGGTCTCCGAGGCGCGAGTCGAGCGGGTCGCGGTCGCCGAGGATGCGCAGGCCCGCGACCTCGACCACCTCGCCGTCGAGCACCGTCTGGCCGTTGGCGCGCTCCTGCGCCGACGTCTCCACGCTGTCGTGGTTCCCGTCCGCGACGACCACCGGGACGTCGTCGGGCACGGCTCCCGCGAACGCGTCGACGCAGTACGACTCGACGGACGTGCCGTTCATCGTCGTGTCGCCCGCGTTGAGCACGACGTCCGCGTCCGACCGCTCGGCGACCGTGCGGATGAGCGGGGCCATGCCGATGTTGCAGTGCAGGTCGGAGATGAGCAGGAGGGTGACGAGGTCCTCCTCGGCGGCCGGTTCCGGTGCGGTCGCCTCGTCGGCGGGCTCCACGACGGCGTCGTCGGTGGCGTCCTGCGTGCTCTCCGCGCCGTCCTCGTCGTCCGTGCCGGCCGCCGACGGCGGCGCGTCGGCGCCCGCCACCGCGCCGCCGGGCTCCGCGGCCCCGTCGGAGGCTTCGGGGCCCTGGTCGGCGTCGGCGGCCTCGTCGTCGTCCCCGCCGGGGGCGGCGGTCGCAGGGGCCGCGCTCCCGGCCTCGACGGTGCGCGGCGCCGTGAGCCGCTGGATCCTCTCGCGGCGCTCCCACGCCTCGACCAGGTCGTCGTTCGCCCGCTCGTAGAACTCCTCGTTCTCGCGGTACAGGTCGATGAGCATGCCGCCGTACGTGTCGACGACCCCCGACAGGCGCCCCGTGATGCGCGCGCCCTCGAGCGGCGTGCCGGCGAAGACCGCCGACGCCGGGCGTGACGGCTTACCTGTGCTCGCCGGGTCGCTCGCGGACAACGAGGCCCCCACGAGGGCGACGAGCACGACGCTCGCGGTGATCTCGTACGTGCGGGGGGCGACCGCCCGAGTCAGCTCGCGGCGGCGCGCGGCGCCCAGCAGCGCGTACATCCCCGCACCGGCCGCCGCGACGACGAGGATCGCGAAGCCGGTACGGAGCAGGGCGTCGATGACGAGGGCGCGCGCGACGGCCCCGATGGTCTCCTGGGGGCCGCCGAAGAACCGCAGATAGTCCTCGAGGTCCTGCTCCAGGCCCGCGAGCGAGTCGGCCTGCCCGACGACGGTGAAGTCGGCGGGGATCTCCTGGACGGTGACGTCGACGCCGAGGTCGAGCGGCAGCGGCGAGTCGATCCGCAGCGTGCCGAGCGGGCCGAGGTCGACCACGACGACGCCGTCGGTCGACACCTCGTAGCGGGCCTCGTGCGGCCCGAGGCTGTTCTCGGTCGTCGCCGTGGTGACGCCCCACACGACGCACGGCACGAGCGCCGCGAGTACGCCGAGCGTCCAGCGGAGCCAGCGCGGTGGGGTGCGGTGGGGTTTCGTCATCGAGCATCAGCCTTGCTGATCGTACCGCTCGCCGCCAATCGCCCCGCCGGTCAGGAGCGGGCCGAACGCAGCGTGACGAGCGCCGTGCCGGCGGCGACCAGCATGAGCACGACGCCGATGAGCGACGTCGTGCCCACACCGCTGCCGAACGCCGCGTGCGCGGAGTCGAGCAGCGCCTGCGCGGTCCCGGCGGGCAGCGACTCCGCGACCTGCGTCGCCCCGCCGAGCGTCTCGGCCGCCGCGGCCGCGTCGGCGCGGGGCACGCCGTCGGGCACGACGACGTTCGCGTGGTACGACGCGGTGAGGATGCTGCCGAGCACGGCGGTGCCGAGCACCGCGCCCACCTCGTACGCCGTCTCGGAGATCGCGGACGCGGCTCCCGCCTTCGCGGCCGGGACCGAGGAGACGATGAGGTCGTTGGACACGGTCTCCGCGGCGCCGACGCCGAGGGACAGGACGACGAACGCGGCCATCAGCAGCACCAGGATGCTCTCCCCCGCGCCCACGGCGACGATCGCGTAGCCGGCCGCGGAGAACAGCAGCGCGACGGCGACCACGCGCGCCGGGCGCACGTGCCGCACGACGCGGACGACGAGCAGCCCGGCGGCGACCATGACGGCGAGCCCCGGCAGGAGCGCGAGCCCGGCCTCCATGGGCGAGAGCCCGAGCACGAGCTGGACGTCCTGGGACACGAAGAAGAGGAAACCGACGAGCGAGAACACCGACAGCAGGTTGACGAGCACCGCGCCGCTGAACGCCGGGCGCGTGAACAGCCGGACGTCGAGCATGGGGTCCGGGCGGCGCAGCTGGCGCCGGACGAACGCGACGCCTGCGGCGAGCCCGACGGCGAGGCTCACCAGGGCGAGCGTGCCCGGCCCGGACTTCGCGAGCGTCTTGATGCCGTAGACGACGGGCGTCATGGTCGCCATGACGAGGACGATCGAGAGCGGGTCGATGCGCCCGGGCGCGGGGTCGCGCGACTCGGGCACGAACGCCGGGGCGAGGACGAGCAGCACGACGAGGACGGGCACGGCGAGGAGGAACACCGAGCCCCACCAGAAGTGCTCGAGGAGGAACCCGCCGACGATCGGCCCGAGCGCGGAGCCGGCCGCGAACCCGGACGCCCAGATGGCGATGGCGAGGCGCCGCTCCTCGCGGTCGGTGAAGACGTTGCGCAGCAGGGACAGCGTCGACGGCATGAGCATCGCGCCGAAGAACCCGAGGCCCGCGCGCGTGACGACGAGCGCCTCGGCGGACGGGGCGTAGGCGGCCACGGCCGAGACGGCGGCGAACCCGAGAGCTCCGGTCAGGAGGAGGCGGCGGCGCCCGATGCGGTCGGCGAACGACCCCATCGGCACGAGCAGGCCGGCGAGCACGAGCGGGTAGACGTCGATGATCCACAGCAGCTGCGTACCCGTGGGCCGCAGCGCTTCCGAGATCTGCGGCAGCGCGAAGCTCAGCACGGTGTTGTCGATCGACACGAGCAGCACCGGCAGCATGAGCACCGCGAGCGCGAGCCAGCGCCGGCGCGCGCCGGGGGCGGCCGGAGCGCCGGTGCGGGCGTCGGTGGTGTGCGTCGAGATGTGGGTCGCCGTCACGACGAGGTCCTTCCACGTGCGTCGGACGGCTGGGGCGGCGCGGCGGCGCCGAGCTTCCAAACCGTCCAGACGGTATAGTAACGATGCTGAGGCGCTGCCCTCATCCCAG
Source organism: Cellulosimicrobium sp. NPDC057127 (assembly GCF_042670945.1). Classification (NCBI taxonomy): domain Bacteria; kingdom Bacillati; phylum Actinomycetota; class Actinomycetes; order Micrococcales; family Promicromonosporaceae; genus Cellulosimicrobium; species Cellulosimicrobium sp. NPDC057127. The sequence continues at coordinate 51,756 of NZ_JBHUUP010000014.1, read as the reverse complement.
GAACGCTGTGACATCGCGCACCGCCCGTCCGTCGCCATCCACGTCGCGACGAGCCCACTACCCTCGAAGCCATGCCGCCACCCCCCGCCGCCCGCGCCAAGGTGCTGCACGCGTTCGCCGCGCTGCTCGTCGAGAACGGTGAGCGGGCCGCGACGATCGAGGCCGTCGCCGAGCGGGCCGGGGTGTCGAAGGGCGGGCTGCTCTACCACTTCGGGTCGCGGGACGCGCTCGTCGACGGGCTGATGGAGCACCTGCACGAGCTCACGGACGCCGACGTCGAGGCGATGCGAGCAGCGCCCGCCGGTCCGGTCGACTACCTGCTGCGCACGTCGACGGTCGTGGACAGCGAGTTCGAGCTCGTCTACCTCGCCGTCACGCGCCTCGCGCAAGGCGCGTACCCGCACGCGCGCGCCGCGCTCGACGCCGCGCACGACGCCTGGACTCGCACGGTCCTCGACGAGGTCGGCGACCCCATCGTCGCGCGCGCCGTCGTGCTCATCAGCGACGGCCTGTACGCGCACGCCGCGCTGAGCGGGTCCCCGCTCGCGGCCAGCGCCGGCACCGGTGACGGCCCGACGTCGGGCGCCGTACAGAAGGACGCGGTCGCCTTCCGCGCGCCCCGGCCGAGCGATGACGTGGACGATCTGCTCGCACTCGTTCGCGAAATCGTTGCGATGCGGCACATCGGGACGCCCGACGAGGCGTAACACCGAGCACTCAGGTGTCTACTTCCGATGCCATGCCTACCCTCAAGCCGCGGTACGCGATCACAGAGGCCGAGCCCGGCGCTCATGGTGTGTCCCATGTGCCGTGGAGTCGGATTGCTGAATGCTTGTGCACCTGACCCTGGAGGAGGGGCCTCGTGGGACGTCGTGGGTATCCGCCGGAGTTCCGACGCGGGGTGTTGGACCTGCGCGAGACGGGTCGCAAGGTCGCGGACGTGGCTCGCGATTTGGAGATCAGCGACCAGACGATCTACGCCTGGCGCCGCCAGGAGCGCATCGACAAGGACCTCGAGCGTGGACTGACCAGCAGTGAGAGGGCCGAGCTGACCGTCGCGAAGAAGCGGATCGCCGAACTGGAGACCGAGCTGGCGATTTGAGTCACCCCGGCGTGTCCGGGGACCTGATTCCTTGGAAGGATGAAGGTCATGGCACGTCCCTCGAAGTACCCGCCGGAGATGCGGGAGCGTGCGGTGCGGATGGTCGCCGAGGTGCGACCGAACTACGGCACGGAGTACGAGGCGATCCGTGAGGTCGCGCGCAAACTCGGGATCGGTTCGGCTGAGACGCTGCGGCAGTGGGTGCGCCGCGGGCAGGTCGACGCCGGCCAACGCCCCGGGATCACGTCCGAGGAGTCGGCGGAGATCAAGCGGTTGCGGCGCGAGAACGCCGAGCTGCGGCGGGCGAACGAGATCTTGAAAACGGCATCGGCTTTCTTCGCGGCCGAGCTCGACCGGCCACAGACCAGGTAGTGGCGTTCATCGAGGCGCACAAGGATCACGCCGTGGGTGGTCTGCGTTGGGGAGTCGAGCCGATCATCGCTGTCCTGCGCGAGCAGGGCATCCAGATCGCCCCGTCCACGTACTACGAGGCTCGAGGCCGTGCCCCCTCGCGCCGGGCGGTGCGTGACAAACGGCTGCGCAAGGTCGTGTTTGAGGCGTGGTCCGAGCGCCGGGTCCTGGGCGCCGGGAAGCTGTGGCTGAGACTGCGCAGGGACGGGCACGACATCGCCCGGTGCACCGTGGAGCGTCTCATGGGCGAGCTCTGCGTCACCGGGGTGGTGCGGGGCAAGGCCCGACGTGTGAGGTCACCGGGGCCGTCGGCGGTCCGTGCAGCCGATCTGGTCGACCGGCACTTCGCCGCCCTGGCGCCCAACACGTTGTGGGTCGCGGACTTCACCTACGTCCCGACCTGGTCGGGCATGGTCTACGTCGCGTTCGTGTTCGACGTCCACTCCCGCCGGATCCTGGGCTGGCGGGCAGCGACCTCGATGCGGACCAGCCTGGTGCTGGACTGCCTGGAGATGGCGCTGTGGACCCGGCGCACCGAGGGCGTAGTCGACCTGTCCGGGCTGGTCCACCACACAGACGCCGGCAGCCAGTACACCTCGATCGCGTTCACCGACCGTCTCATCGACCACGGCATCGACGCATCGGTCGGGTCCGTCGGGGACGCGTACGACAACGCCCTGGCCGAGTCCCAGATCGGGCTCTACAAGACCGAGCTCATCCGCCCCCGAAGGCCCCTGGAAGGGCCTCGACGACGTCGAAGCCGCCACCCTGGACTGGGTCCACTGGTTCAAATACCGAGCGCACCCACGGATCGATCGACGACCTCACCCCGGTCGAAGCCGAAGCGGCCTACTACAGTCACCATCAACGCCAAGCCGGCGCGGCTTGACGCACGAAACCCAGTCCCCGGACACGCCGGGGTGAACCGTCACGGGTTTCGTGCCGTCTTCATGCTGGCTGCGGCTCCGGTCGGAGGGCAGGGTTCGTAGCGTAGTGTGCTGCTTCGGCCTCGGTCGGGGTGAGCATCGCGAGGCTGGAGTGCAGTCGGCGGTGGTTCCACCAGTCGACCCAAGCCATGGTCGCCATCTCGACGTCGGTCAGGTTCTTCAAAGGGCCGGTCGTGAACGGGCCGGGCTTGATGCACTCGTTCTTGAACAGCCCGATGATCGACTCCATCAGACAGTTGTCGTACGCATCCCCGACGGTGCCGATCGACGCGGCGATGCCCTGCAGTGCCAGGTGCTCGGTGTAGCGCACGGACACGTATTGAGACCCGGCGTCCGAGTGTGCCGTGAGTTCGCCCGCCACGATCGGGTGCTGCTGCTGGTCACGGGCCCAGCACGCCATCCGCAGCGGGACCAGGACGAGGTCGGTCGGGCGGGTGCTCATCGCGTGCCACCCAACGATGCGCTGGGCGAACACGTCGACGACGAACGCGACGTAGACGAACCCGGCCCAGGTGCGCACATAGGTGAAGTCGGCCACCCAGACCCGGTTCGGCGCGCCGGCGTGGAAGTCGCGGTTGAGCAGGTCGCCGGCCCGCACCCCGTCCTTGGCCGGGATCGTGGTGCGGTGCGCCCGGCCGCGTCGCAGCCCGTTCCACCCGTGCGCACGCATCAAGCGGTCCACGGTGCAGTGCGCCACGACCAGGCCCCGGCGACGCAGCAGCGCGGTCATCTTCCGGCGCCCGTACAACGACTCCGGGGACGGGCGCCCGTGGACGTCGGTGCGCAGCGAACGGATCGCGTCGACCACGACCGCATCACTGAGGGTCCGGGCCGACACTGGTGCCGCCGACCAGGACCGGTAGGTCCTCGCGGCGACCTGCACGCCCTGCTCACGCAGGACGGCACAGATCGACTCGACCGCGAAGCCCTGGAGTCTCATCTGGTCGATGAACCCCATGATCAGCGGCCGCGGGAGTCGAGCTCTCCCGCGAAGAAAATCGAGGCCGCACGCAGAATCGCGTTCGCCTCCGCCAGACGCTTGTTCTCCGCCCGCAGCCGGCGGATCTCCTCCGACTCCGCCGTCGTGACCCCGGACCGGGCGCCGTCATCGACGTCGGCCTGCGCGACCCACCTGCGCAACGACTCCCGCGCGATCCCGAGCTGGGCACCGACCGCGACCGACGCCGCCGTCACCGACCCGTAGTCCGCCACGTGCTCACGCACCATCCGCACCGCCCGAGCCTTGACCTCGGGGTCATACTTCTTCGGCATCTCGCCATCCTTCATCACAAGGAAGCGGCAGAGAACCCGTGACGGTTCAGGGTGACTCAGAACCCGGGGCGGTTCAGTTCCGGGCAACCCTGACGACGTCCTCACGAAACTCACGGGGATAGGGCTTGGGCACAGCAACATCCTTCCAGCCTGCTCGACGAGCAAGCGATCTGAGATGTCACAGATTCGTGCAGCAGCCCCGACGCCGCAGGAAACCGCGCCGGCCGCCCACGCGACGCCACCGGCAACAACGGCTCCAGCACCGCCCACGCCGTATCACTCAGATCACCACGCGCCACAACCCCAGATCATGGCGAATCAGACACACCGTGCGGAACGGACTTCCGAAACAAGCCCTAGCTGTCCAGGCCTCAGAGGTTGGTCAAGGTGTCCGGGAAAGCGGGTCAGGCCCCATGCGCTCAACTGCGAGCTGTCGAACTCGCAACACCGTACTGAGCCAGCCACACTGCGATACCCACGACCAGCACCGCGATCGTTTCGAGCGTGAAAGCAACGGCCGTCACCGCAACAAGTGAGAATATGAGCACCGCTACCCAAGAGGCCGGCCCGCCACCTGGCGTCCCTCTCAACCGAGGCCATCGATTGATTATGGCCCTGAACGTCACGATTCCGCCGGGCACGCCCGCCCAGTATCCGATTACCGCCCCCTCCGGGGAGTCGAAGATTGCGCCAACGACGACGATCGCAATGGCAAGCAAGAAGTTGCCGACCCACCCGACCCTCCGCACGCGTTTGAGCTCTTCTCGACCCTCTTCCATGCGCCGCGTGGCCCCCAAGGCGCCCCCGTCGTTCTTCATCATGGCCCCCGCCATCCGATACTCCGCGTCACGAGCCCACTCCCGTCCCGATAATCCAACCCGTCGTCTCGATCATAACGGTGTTCAGGTACGGCAAATCACGCCCCGCCATGTTGGCTAGCGCGGTCGCACCCGTACCTGCACCGTTCGTCGCCGCTCCAACCCCAGCACTTGCTAGTGAGCGCAATGCCGCGTCGTTGTCTCCAAGCCGATAATTGGCCGCGGCGTTGACGAGCGATAGACCAGTTGACATCCACCCGAACGTCGCTGTAATCCTCGCTCCATTGACTATCAGAGCTACGCCCGTGGGCGCCGTTACTGGGCACGTCGAGCCGATTGAAGCCAGGCACGTGCCCCCGAGTGCAACACCCGCGCCTTGTAGCGCAACTCCACCGAGTGCAACGAAGCCAGTGGCGGTAGCGCCGTGCCCGCTCCAGCGCTCTATGCCCTGAGCGGTCAGTAGGTTCCGGTGCAACGATGCGCCGAATGACGGCCCTCCGGATCCCTCACTCGGGCCGACACTGCTGGGAACCCACGTTTGAGGCGAGTAGGAGGGAGGCTCCCAAACACTGTCTGCATTCGTCTTCCACTGAGGAGTCCCATTGCGAGACTGAGGGTATGTGGACTCGCGCTTCACTCCGGCAATGGGGTCGGCGGTGTTCTGCCGGAAGAACTTCGCCGCTCTTGCGATCTTGACCTTATCGGAAGCTCTCGTCGTACCGTTAGGCGCTACATAGCCGCCCGCCGCCCCACCATCAATAATATAGGGCTTGAGCCCGGTTGGATCGGACCATGTGGTTGGATTGTTATTCGAATAGCTGTATGCCTGCCACTGCTGGGGGTCCTTCAGGTCCATGATCGGGTCGACGGTGATGAACCGGCCGATCTGGGGGTCGTAGTACCGGGCTCCGACGTGGGTGAGGCCCGTGGTGTCGGTGGGCTTACCGAGGAACCCCTTGTCGTCGACCCAGGGGTCCTCTTGTCCGCGCGGATTGCCGTACGGGTCCTGGTAGCGGCGCGTGGTCTGCTGATCGCTGTTACGCACGGCCAGCTGTGCGGTGCCGTGGTGGTCATTGATCAGCGTCTGGGTGCTGGCGGTGTCGCTTCCCGTACGGACGGCGACAGTCGTGCCGTTGAACGTGTAGTAGCGCGCCGCTGTGACCGTGGAGCCGGTGAGAGCCAGTTCCTGTCCGCCGGGCAAGTAGGCGGTGGTGGTGCCGTTCTCGCGGCGGATGAGACGGTCGCCGTCTGCGGTGTAGAGGTACTCCCCCGCAACCTCGGCGTTCTCGGTGATCGTGTCGAGCTTGCCCTCGGCGTCCCAGGTCAGCGCCTGCGGGCTCTCGCCCGCGACGTGACGCGTCGTGGTATTGCCCGCGGCGTCATAGTCGTAGCTGCTGACCGCGGCATCGGTCCCCGCCGTGCTGACCTCGGTGACGGCGTGCGGACGAGCAGAACCGGCAGCCGGGTAGGCGTATGTGCTGGTGGTGTCAGCAGCGGTGGTGTGCTGCGTCGTGCTCGTGCGGTTCCCGACGAGGTCGTGCGTGTAGCTGGTCCAGTACGGCGCGGCACCCTCGAGGTTGGCGACCGTGCGCCCGCTGGCAGCACAGTCAGCAGAATTCGGTGTCCATGCCTCGGTCAGGCGGCGCAGGCCGTCGTAGGTGAAGCACTGGGTGTCGGTCGAGTTGCCCGCGGGACGGTCGGAGATGCTGGTGATGTTGCCGGCGTCGTCGTAGGTGTAGGCCAGGTCGACGTCGAGATTGGCGACGTTCTCCCGCGAGACCTTCAGGGTCGCGGGACGACGGGTGCCGTGCTCGTAGGTGTAATTGAGGAAGGTGCCGTACAGCGCGCCGAGGTCCTGCGCCTGGACCTCGCCATACGGCGAGTACTGGGTGCTCGCGACGATCACCATCCCGGTCGACAGCCGGTTCGGCAGGGACAAGGAGTCGTAGACGATGCCCTGGGTCTCAGCGGACAAGTTCCCCGCCGCGGGAAGCCTGGTCGTCTTCAACTGCCCATTCGCGGTGTACGTGTAGCCGGTGGTGTACGTCCCCGCGAGTTCCCTTTCGGCGGTGGGGAGAGTGACCGACTGGCCGAGGGGGCGGTATCCGTCGTCGTACCCCGTGACGGCGGTGGTGTAGGCGTTGGCACCATCGTGGCGAGTGGACGCGGTGAGCTGTCCCTTGGCGAGCGTGTCGTAGGTCCACGAGGCACGCAGTGCACCGGTCGCAGTGCCCTCGCGCAGCTGTGTCTTGCGGCCGAGGTTGTCGTAGACGGTGGCGAGGGTGATCCCGCGGGCGTCGGTGGACGTGAGCTGCTGGCCGGCGTCGTCGAAGGTCGAGGACGTTGCGCCCTTGTCCGGGTCCGAAGCCGACGTCTGGCGACCCAGGAGGTCGTAGCCGTAGGTCCAGGCGTTGCCAGCGGGGTCGGTGACCTTGGCGAGCCGCCCGGCCTTGTCCCACGTGTAGGTGGTGTCCTGGTGGTTGCCGCTTGGGCTAGGGCCGGTGTACTGGCGCAGCGCGGTGGTCTGGCCGCGGGCGTCACTGACGGTCGTGGTCGGGGTGCCGCCGGTGGGCGGGTCGACGCTGACGCGGTCGCCGCCATACGTGGTGGTGGTTCGCCAGCGTTCCTGCTCGTGGACCTGGAGGATCTCCGCGGTGATGCGCCCCGCGCCGTCGTACTCGGTCAGGGTGCGCCCCGGCACCGCGGACGTCGGCACGACCGTCGTGGTGGCAGGGTCACCGGCGGTGAACCACGGCGCGTTCGACCGTGTGACCAGGCCACGGGAGTCGTAGATCGTGTCGGTGACAACACGGCCCGGCGTGTCCCGGTCGGCGGACGGCACCTGGGTCTGGCGGGCGCGCAGCAGCCCGTCGTACAGAGCGGTGGTGGTCCGGTAGCTGGTTCCGTCCTGCATCAGCGTCTTGGTGACCACGGCGTTCGGGTCGGTCGTGGAGACGGTGTACGCGTAGGTCGTGTTCGCGCTCTTGGACGTGGCCCGCCCGGGCAGCCAGACGGCGGTGAGCCGCCCGAGGGCGTCGAAGGTGCCTTGCGTAACCTTGCCGTTGGGGTCGGTGACCTTGGTCGTGGCGCCCCATGCCGGGTCGAGCTCAGTCGTGGTGACGTGCGCCGTCAAGGGCCCAGTGCCGTCCGGGTCCGGGCTCGTGGTGACGGTCTTGGTAACCGCACCTGCACCGGCCGGGGTGTAGGCGGTGGTGCTGGCGCGTCCGAGCGCATCGGTGACCTTGGTGGGCCGCCCGAGTGCGTCGTACGTCGTCGTGGCCGTCGTCAGGTAGCTCGGGGTCGCACCCGTGTAGGCCTTGACCTGCTCGGTCCTGGTGACGAGCCCCTTGGTCGGGGCGGTGCCTACAGCTGCGCCGTCGTAGGCGTACCGTTCGTCGCTGATGACGTGGCCTGGGCGGGTAGGCGTGGTGGCGCAGTTGACCCCGACGGTCTCGCTGCGCGACACAGCGCCAAGGATGTTCGCCGCGGTGTTGCGCGCGTAGGTGATCCGGGTGCACTGGTCGTCGGCCGCGGTGGCGATGTCGCCGAGGTCCTCCACCTGGGAAGCCATGCCGTAGGCGTCGAACGTCGTCGTGACCCGGGTGGTGCGCTTGCCGCCCGGTAGCGCCGGGGCGGTGGTGTCGGTCTCGGAGGCGCTGATGCCCGTGCGGTGTGCAGTCGTGCCGTCCGCTGCGGTCGCCGTGGCAGCCGAGCGCCACGGCGTGCTGCGGGTGGTCGCCACGACCGTGGAGCGGTCGTACGTAATCTCTTCGCGGGCGAACCCGTTGAACTGGTCGTGGTCGGTGATGCCGTCGACGGCGCTGGTCTTGGTCCCGCCCGCCGGGTTCGCGCGGTCTCCGTGCATGCCACGGAAGTACCGGTAGCGGGTCTTCAGCTGCGGCTGGTCGCCGCTCGGAGCACCGGTCAGGACGTCGACTGTCGCGTATCCGCGCCACTGACCCCAGGTGCGGTACTTGGCGGGGACGAGCTCGTTGTCGTCGTAGTGCCATGCTCCGTCCCCGACATAGGAGTAGTGCGTCTCCGTGGCCCGCGATTCTCCGTCGCGCCCGTCGGCCGCGACCGACGTGACGACGTATTTGTGGAAGTACTCCATCGTCAGCCCGATCGAGCCTTCCGGGTCCCAGTACACCGGGAAGCACCGACGCGTGTTGGACTCCGGGCTGGCGGGCAGGCTCGTGGTGCTGCAGTCCTGTGGGCTGTAGTTGACGCTGATCGTCGCCCCGGACTCGGTGTTGATGCCGTGGACCCGGAGTCGGTTCATCGCCGGGCCGAGATCGCCGAGGGTGTCGACACGGTTGGCCATCTGCGTGCCGAGGAACGTGACCTTCGGCAGCGCCACAGCAGTGCTTCCCGCCAGGCCCGTGTGCTCGATCGACGCCAGCCACAGGACCTTGTTGGTCCCGTCGCCGGGGTCGGGGAACTGATGTCCAAGCGTCCAGGAGTCGACGCTGCGGTACGCCGCGCCGGTCAGGACCTTGGTCGTCACCGTCGTCAGCCGTTTGCGCGTGAAGAACGACGGGGAGAACTTTCCCGGGCACGAGGTCGCCGAGGTGCAGATGAGGTCGAACGGCACGTCGGGCCACTTCGCCGCGTTGGCAGTGGTCAGATCTCCGGGAGCGCACGCGAACGTGCTCGTCTGCACGCACCGCTCCGCGACGGTGAGGTCCACACGCCCCGGCGCCGTGACGCCGGCCTCAGCGCCGGCGCGCGTGCCGTACTCGATGCGCGAGAGGTGGCCCCCGCGCACGTAGGACGAGACCGCCTGGCCGAGGTTGCGCCCGTAGGAGTTCGTCTCCTTGGCGTACACGTACGTCAGCGAGTTCCCGGAGGTGTCGATGACGTAGTCGAGGTTCCACCGCCACACCTGGTTGCAAGAGGAGTCAGCGAACGCCGCCTCGTAGCACGGCTCCCCGGGATGGTTGCCGTAGACGGGGACTGTCCACGCCGAGTTCAGTGCGAGGGTGTCCGTAGCGGACCGCTTGTCACGGCCGAAGAAGTACTGCGTGCCGTCCGGGGTCGTGACCTTCCAGTGCTCCCCTGCCTGCCCAGAGTTCCACGCGCCGGTGAGCTTCTCGACCTTCGTCCCGTCGTCACGCTTGGGCCTCCACGTCCCGGTGGCCGCGTCCTTGATGAGCTCGGTCGCGCTGCCGCTGAGCATCAACGTCGCGTTGTCCGACTTCCAGCACAGGTCCCCGGTGTCCCGGGTCGCGTTGTTGGCTCCGCCGCTCTGGTCGTCGGTGCACGCGGCGTACTTGCGCTCCACGAACCCGGTGGCCAGGTCCCAGCCGTCCCCGATCCACGAGGACTGGTTGTTGGTCGATGCGACCCGCCCGTCCAGGGATCCAGAGTTGTAGGAGATCGCCAGCGCCGGCTCGAGCCCGCCGCCGACCGGCGGCACGCGCAACGGGTAGGACCAGGCGAAGTCACCCGTCTGCTCCGACACCTGCCAGGTCGCCGACGCGGCGAGGGGCGTCGCCGTCCAGTCCCCGGTCGGCCCGGTCGGTGCGGCGGCCAAGGCGACCACGCCGCTCGATCCAGCCGCCAGCGTCGTGGTGGCTGCCCGGCCAGTGTTCACCGTCTCCAGCTCAGTCGTCCGCTGGCATCGTGCTGCGTCGGGGTCGGTCAACGCGCATTCAGGCAGCTCGACGAACCGCGCCCGCGACGCCCAGTCCCCACCGAACGCACCGCCGACCTCAGTGAAGTCAACCTCGACCTCGACCTGCTCCCCGAGCGGGCCACCATCGGCGTCCTCGAGCTCGAGCACCGTCCCGGTCAGACCGACCGCGGCGGCTGCCTCAGCACCCGCCGACTCCACGAGCACCTCGCCGTCGCCCGCGTTCCGCGTTTCCGTCACGGAGAGAGCGACGTCGAGCCCACCGACCTCGACCGGCTTCGCGGTTGAGCGCCCAAGATCGACGCGGGCCCGGTCCGCTCCCGGCAGCTTCGCGCCGACGGACACGGCCTCCTGGCGAGAGGCCGCGCCGACTCGTGCACGCAGCGAAGACTCCTCGGCTGGGATCGGGGCTTCCTGATCCACCGTGGGAGCCACCTGCTGGCCGTGGGCGGCACGCTCCTCCAGCGTCCACGATTCCCGCTCGGCGAGCTCGTCCTCCCCCGCCGCAGGCGGCGCGACGAGCAACGTCACGACCAGCGCCGAACCCACCGACGCCGCAACGGCCGCGCGCAGCCGCCCTCCCCTTCTCGCGGACATTCGAGCCTTCCTCGTCGTCGAGATCTTCACGGGTCAGCTCCCGAGGGGATTGCAGTCGCGGTAGCGCTGCTCGTCGGTGGGTACGGAGGCGTAGGCCCGCACGCTGGAGACCACACCGTCCCAGCGCTGGGTGGGCTGGCCGGCGGCTTGTGCTTGCCCGAGGGCGAAGGCGCCCGTCGCCACCCAGGGCGTTCCGGCACTCACGGCACCGGCCGGAGCAGGCTCTTCGAACTGCAGGGGCCGGCACACCCACAGCTGTGCCGTGCCGGTCGTGGCGTCGTAGACACCGGTCAGCGAAACCCACTGGTCCGCGACCACGGGAACGGCCGACGCCGACACCACCCGCGCCGGAGCCGACGCGTCCTCGCCATTGAGCCAGAACGCCCAGCACGACAAGCCCGCCTCTGCGGGGCACTCGTCTCCCGTGCTGACGCCCAGGCCGAACCGTGACGCGTGCTGCCCGTCCTGACTCACCGCCGTTCGCGGCTGACCGTCCACGACGTCGGTGCGCACCATCGCGTTCACCGCGAACGTCTTGTCCGTGGCCACGACCGGCCCGCTCGATGTAGCCGCCGCCGTGGAACCGTCGAACGACAAGCCCTTGTCCGGTGAGCCCGGGTCGAATTCGACACCTGCGCCGGGCACCCACGACGCACCACCGGACACCGTCAACGGGTGCGGGGTCATGCCTGCGCCTGGCTGGTCACCGGCGACCGAACCCGACCCTTCGTCCAACGACCAGTACCCAACCTTCGCCGGCACCGACGGGCGGATCAGGTAGTCCACCCGGTCGCTGGTGTTGCCCGCCCGGTCCACCGACTGCACGGACAGCGTCACCGGCACCACGCTCGTCGGGGTGAACGACACCGTCGTCGACCCGCCCAACGCGACCGACGCCGTCCTGTCCAACGCGTCCGAACCGAACGAGTACTTGTACGCCACCACGTCCGACGAACCACCAGGCCCGAACGAGAACGACCCCGCCGTCCCCACATCCGCACCCGGCACCCCGTCCGGGAAGACCGACGAGCTCACCACGGGCCGAGCTGGACGAGTCACGTCTACCGTGAACTCGCAGAAGCCAGGATGTTCGGAACGTCCGTTCTGGTCTGTTCCGGACGCGACCCAACGATAGGTCGTGCCATCCACGAGTCTTCCAGAGGGGACAGGCATCGCATGTGTGCCGCCCGATGCCAAATAGGTCGTTGTCGACTGGCGGAACACGAGTGCATAGTCCGAGAGCCGGTGCACGTCGAAGTTCCCGCGGATCGTCCCTCCGTCGGGGTCGGACAACGTCACCCGCAGTGTCGGCGTGGTGGACCTGATGAACGGACGCTCAGGCCCCATGACGCACTTCGACACCGGGTCGGAAGTGCTCATGCCCAGCGGCGCGTTCGGCGCCCTGTTATACGTCACGGACAGCCGGGCATCGCCGCGGTACCGCTTCCAACTCCCGGCCATCGAGCCCTCGTTCGATGCTTTGAGTCCGATCGCGAGTGTCCTCCAGTCCTCACGTGCTTGGAGCTTGGCTCCCTCGATAACGTTGAACTCGACATCGCGCCGGTTCCCGCAGGACTCCCGGTGAGCCAGGTTCTGCGAGGTGATCCATGTGCCCCAGCTTGAGACATGGTTGTTCCACGTCGTCGCCGACGTGACGGGTCCCGTGGCGTACGCCTGAACGCCGGTCGGCGAACAACTCCAGGAGTGCTCACCAAAGACGGTGAATGTCGCTGAGGCGATGTCGAGCGGCCCCATGCTCCCGATCACGTCCAGCCCGTAGAAGTGCCAGACCAGGCGGTGAACATCATTGGACCGTGTGCACGCCGAGGTCGCCCCTGGATCGCACAATCCGAGTCCCGCACTACCCGAGAACTTGTAGCCGGCCACGGTGTTCGGCACAGCTGAGCGAATCAGGGTCCAGGCGTTGCGGCTGCCGGAGACGCTGGGGTCGATGAAGACGGGCCATGTGGTGTCAGGGTCGTCCAGCATCGCCTGATCTGGCGTGATGGTGACCGAGCCTCGGCCCTGGTTGTGATCCCACGGTCGCAGGCATCGGCGCGACGTCATCGCTCACCAACGGAGCGGCTGCCCGGTCCGCCGCCGTGACCTCACCTGCCACGGCCGCGTGTTCGGCCGAAGCGGTCGTGCCGGCCAGCGAGCGGAAGGCCGAGAGAGGGCTGAGCCCACCGGACGGCGGGGCCGACGACGTGGGCGTGGCCGAGTCCCACATCAACGGCGTCGGCGAGGTGAATACCTTGTCCCCCGCGGCGTCTGACGCCTCGAACCCGCCGTCGTGCGAGGACACCGACAGCCCCTCGCTGGTGGTCACGGGGAAGGACAGCTGCGCGAGCTCCGGATTCGCCGCGGCTTCGGGCGTAGCCACGCGCAGCACCTCGGAGAACCCCGTGCCGTCCTCGTCGACGGTCACGATCAGATCGACGTCCTCCAGCACCTCGGGATACGTGACCTGCGCCCCGTCCACCGCCGGGTCGGTGAGCTCGAACGGCACGTCGAACGTCAGCTCATGACCGTCCTTGACGATCCGCGCCAACGGTTCCGCCGGGTCCGTCCCGTCCGAGAACCGCATCTCGAACGTGGGCGCCACGACTTCCAACCCCGCCGCACTCTCGACGACGGTGGTGTCGATCTGCTCCCAGGCACCATTGACGTCCGTACGCACCGCCGTCGCCGACGTCTCCACACGCGTCAAACCGTCCGGCGTCGCGAACACCGTGTCCCACGGCGTGCGCTCCGAGACGACCTCGACCTCGACGTCGCACGTCTCTGCGACGCGCACTGCCGTCGACGCGTCGGCGGCCTGCTCTGCGCAGACTTCCTCGACGTCAGTCTGCATCTCCGCGTCACCTGCCGCAGCCGGTACCGCCCCGGCCACGACAAGGGCCGCGCCGGTACAGGCTGTCACACCGGAGAACCACCATGGGCGTGCAAAGTCAGAACGGCTCGCCACGAGTCACCGCTTCCGTACGCAGCGCCCGGCGACAGCGCCGGACGGAGACCGAAGCCAAACGCCCCCTGCGGACTTGGCCCCATGCGCGACTCTCAGGTTGTTCTCAGCCGAGGATGGTGACGCCGAACATAGTGTGACGAACCGACCACGTGCAAGGGTCAGTCAAGAATTGGCGTTCAGTTAACCCAGGCGCAACGGCCATCGGCGGGCATGCCGCGCGCTGCTACTCCGCGTTTGCGCGGTACGCCGCCCGCAGCGGTCCGAGGTCGAGCTTGGTCTGCGTCATCATGACGTCGACGACGCGCTGGACCTTGGCGGCGTCCGGGTCCTGCAGCATGGCGAGGAACTCGAGGGGCACGACCTGCCACGACAGGCCGAACTTGTCCTTGAGCCACCCGCACTGCGACTCCTGCCCGCCGTCGGCGGTGAGCACGGACCAGTAGTGGTCCACCTCGTCCTGCGACTCGCACTCGATCACGAACGAGACGGCCTCGGTGAACGAGAACTCCGGGCCGCCGTTGATGGCGTCGAACCGCTGGCCGGCGATCTCGAAGTTCGCGGAGACGGGCGTGCCGTCGGGCTGGCGGAACACGTCGCCCACCTTCGCGTCCGGGAACACGCTCGTGTAGAACTCGACGGCCTCCTCGAGGTTCCCGTCGAACCACAGGCTCGGGATGATCGCGCGCATCGTGCTCTCCTCGTCGTCGGCGACGACCCGTGCGGCCGTCACTGCTCCGACGCCGCGTGCGCGGCGAACTCATCGGGCCTGCGACGACGCGGTCGCTAGGCGGAGGCCTTCTTCCGCGACGTCGACCGCGTGGTCTTCTTCTCGGAGTCCTTCGAGGAGTCCTTCGAGGACGACTTCGACGACGAGCTCCTCGACCGGGACGAGGCGGTGCTCTTCCCGTCCCCGGAGTCCGACGTCGAGGCGGACTTGCGCGACGACCCGCCCTTCGCCCTCGTGCCCGAGCTGCTGGACGACCCGCCCGACGAGCCGCCCGACGAGCTTCGCGAGCCCGACCCGCCGGAGGCGGTCTTCTTCGCGCTCTTCGACGACTCCACGGACTTGCGCAGCGCCTCCATGAGGTCGATGACCTCGGCGCCCTCGGCCTCGGCGGGCTTCTCGCCGAACGTCTCGGACACGTCGACGCCCTCGCCCTGCTCGATCTTCGCGTCGATGAGCTGGCGCAGCTGGGCCTGGTACTCGTCCTCGTACTCCTCGGGCGCGAAGTCGGCCTCGAAGCTCGACACGAGCTGCGACGACATCGCGAGCTCCTTGTCGGTGACCTTCGCCGGCTCGTCGAGCGACGGGAACGCGGCCTCGCGCACCTCGTCGGCCCACAGCAGCGTCTGGAGCACGAGCACGTCGTCGCGCACACGCAGCGCGGCGAGGCGCGTGCGCTGGCGCAGCGCGAACTTCACGATCGCGGTGCGGTCGGTCTCCTCGAGCGTGCGGCGCATGAGCACGTACGCCTTGTTCGACTTCGAGTCCGGCTCGAGGTAGTAGCTGCGGTCGAGCAGGAGCGGGTCGATCTGCTCGCTCGGCACGAACTCGACGACCTCGATCTCGCGGCTGCGCTCGGCGGGCAGGGCGTCGAAGTCCTCGTCCGTGAGCATCACGGTCTGCTCGCCGTCGGTGTACGCCTTCGCGATGTTCTCGTACGGCACGACCTCACCGTCGATCTCGCACACGCGTCGGTAGCGGATCCGGCCGCCGTCCTTGTCGTGCACCTGGTGCAGCGGCACGTCGTGGTCCTCCGTCGCGGAGTAGACCTTGACGGGCACGTTGACCAGGCCGAACGTGATCGCACCCTTCCAGATGGCCCTCATCCGTCCATGGTGGCGCGCCCGGTGCCCTCGCGCGACCCCTCGCCCCGGTCGTCACCCGGAGCCCCTGTCGCAGAAAGAGGGGGACGGTGTCGGAGCCCCGCGCCATGATGGTCCAGGACGGGCGGTTCGCGGGCAAGCGCAGAGGTGAGCACGGTGACGGGTACGGGCGAGAGCACGGCGGCGGGCACACGGTTCGAGTTCGAGGCGGAGCTGTGGCGCTGGCAGGCGCGCACGGACAGCTGGGTCTTCCTCGCCCTCCCCGAGCAGGTGAGCGACGAGATCGCCGACCTGCCGCTGCCACCGGCCGGCTTCGGGTCCGTCAAGGTCGAGGTGACGCTCGGCGGGTCCCGCTGGTCGACGTCGATCTTCCCGGACGCGGGCCGCAAGACGTACGTGCTGCCCGTGAAGGCGGCCGTGCGGCGCGCGGAGAAGGTCGACGTCGGCGACGTCGTCCGCGTCGGCGTCGAGACCGTGGCCTGACGTCCGGGCGGGGTCGCGCCCGTCACGCCCCCGGCCGCACGAGCCCCGTCTCGTAAGCGAGGACGACGAGCGCCGCCCGGTCGCGCGCGTCGAGCTTGGTGAGCAGCCGGCTGACGTAGGTCCGCGCGGTCGCAGGGCTGAGGAACAGCGTGCGGGCGATCTCGTCGTTCGTGAGCCCGCGCCCCACCTGTTCCAGCACCTCGCGCTCGCGCGCGGTCAGGCCCGCGAGCCTCGCCTCGTCCACCACCACGGGCGCGCCGCCGGCCGCCGCGCGCATGACCGTGGCCGCGACCGACGGGGACAGCAGCGAGCCACCCCGTGCGACGACCCGCACCGCCTCGCGCAGCTCGCCGGGTGAGACGTCCTTGAGCAGGTAGCCCGCGGCGCCCGCACGGACGGCCGCCACCACGTCCTCGTCCTCGTCGAAGGTCGTGAGCATCAGCACCCGCACGTCCGCGAGCGCGGCGTCGGCGACGATCGCGCGCGTCGCCTCCAGCCCGTCCATCTCGGGCATGCGGACGTCCATGAGCACGACGTCGGGCCGAAGCTCCCGGACGCGCGCGAGCCCTTCGCAGCCCGTCCGGGCCTCGGCGACGACCTCGATGTCGCCGTCGTGCACGGCGAGCGCCCGCAGCCCGGCGCGCACGAGCTCCTGGTCGTCGACGATCACGACGCGGATCACGTCGTCAGCCTCGCGGGCAGCTCGGCCTCGACGACGAAGCCGCCCTCCGGTGCGTCGCGCGCCTCCAGACGGCCGTCGAGGAGCGTGGCGCGCTCCCTCATCCCCGCGACGCCCTGCCCGTGCCCGGGTCCGGGTTCGGGCCCGTCCGCGCGGCCAGCGGTACCCACGCCGTCGTCGGCGACCCGGACCACGAGCCGGCCGTCGACGACGTGCGCGCTCACCGTCGCGCGCCGCGCGCTCGCGTGCCGCAGCACGTTCGTGAGCGACTCCTGGACGATCCGGTACGCCGCGGCGTCGATCGCACCGTCCAGGGCGTCGGGCGGGACGTGGACGTCGAGCACGACGTCGAGTCCCGCGGCCCGCGCGGTGCGCGCGAGCGCGTCGAGCCCCGTCAGCGACGTCGCGCCGCGCGGGGCGTCGGCCGGGACCGCCCCGCGCAGCACCTTGACGGTCGCGCGCAGCTCGCGCAGCGCTGCCGACGTCGCGTCGCCCACCTGGGCGAGCGCCGCGCGCGCCGCCACGTCGTCGCGGCCCAACGCCTCGGCGGCGACGTTGCCGTGCAGGGAGACGACCGCGAGGTGGTGGCCGAGGACGTCGTGGAGGTCGCGCGCCACACGCACGCGCTCGGCCTCGAGCCGCCGGTCGGCGGCCTGAGCCTGCTCGGCGGCGGTGAGCAGTCGCACGCGCTCGGCCTGCTCGCGCGCGGCGCGCGTGAGCCGCACGACGACGCCGAGCGCGATCGACGCCGCGACGAGGGCCACGTTCGTCACGAGCTCGTACCCGTACAAATAGGTCAGCGGCTGCCCCTCCTCGACGCGGAAGTACGCGGACACCGCCACGAGCACGGTGCCCGACCCGACGGCCCAGGCCGTCAGCCCGAGCTCCGCCGCCGAGTAGAGCGCCGCGACGGCGGGCAGGGCGGTGCCGATGACGGGCAGGCCGAGCGCGTAATAGGCGAAGACGCCGAGCACCGTGAGGACGAGCATCGTGCGCGGCACGCGACGACGGATCGCGACGAGCACGCCGAACCCGACGGCGAACGCGTACGCGACCGGTCCGGACGACCCCCGACCGCCGAAGTCGGCCGCGATGACGACGGCGATCGCGAGGGTCATGGCGACCGCGAGCACGGCGTCGGTCAGCCGCGGGTCTCCCCCGGCCCGCGGACCACCCGGGGCCGGCACCCGGACCGCCTCGGGGTGCTGTCGCGCTGCCATGCCGCCAGCGTACGAAGAGCGGACCCCGAGGGCATCGGCCCGAGGGACCAGGGTCATGTCGCCCCCGGGCGACACGAGACGTCGCCGCCCTGCGAGGTCGACCGACGCCCCGGGTCCGATGTGCCGGAGGGTGCGCGCTCGGCATCGTCGACGCATGACCTCCCACGAGCCTGTCCCCCGCCCTTCCCGCCCGACCGACCCGGCACCCCCGGCGCGGCTGTCCTGGCCCACCGTGCTGGGCCTCGGCTCCCTCGCGCTCCTGTGGCCGCTCGCCGCCCTGCTCGCGCCCGACGCCGGAGGCCCGGGCCGCGCGCTGACGATCGTCGGCGTCACCGCGCTCGTGTGGGTGGGCGTCGTCGGCCTCGGCCGCGTCCCCCGTCCCGTCCTCACGCTCACGCTGGCCGGGCTCGTCTTCGGTGTGGTCGCGGCCGGCGTCTCCGCGCTCGTCGGCGTCGACGGCGACCGGGCCGCCTGGACCGTCCTGCCGGCGCTCGTCCTCGACACGGCGTGGGGAGCCGTGGCCGGCGTCGTCGCCGCGGCCGTGCAGCGTGCGCGCGGCGGAGCCGAGCGATGAGGCGCCCCGTCGACCGCCCGACCCGCCCCCACGCTCGTGCGACCCGCAGCGCCCGTGCGACCACGGTGGCGGTCGCAGGTCTCCTCGCGGCGCTCCTCGCCGGCTGCACCCTCGCACCGTCGGTGCACCCGGTCCAGGAGCAGGACTTCGCGACGCCGCTCGCGATCCCGCCGCTCGCGCCGTCGCGCGTCGTCGACGGCACGCGCGTCTTCTCCCTCACCGCCCAGGAAGGGACGACGTCGTTCGAGCCGGGGCTCGAGACGCCCACGTGGGGCTTCGACGGCTCCTACCTCGGCCCGACGCTGCGCGCCGCGCGCGGCGAGCGCGTGGCCGTGGAGGTGACGAACGCGCTCGACGAGACCACGAGCGTGCACTGGCACGGCATGCACCTGCCCGCCGCGATGGACGGCGGACCGCACCAGGAGATCGCACCGGGCGACACCTGGCGCCCGACCTGGGAGGTCGACCAGCCGGCCGCCACGCTCTGGTACCACCCGCACCCGCACGGCGCGACGGAGGAGCACGTGTACCGCGGCCTCGCGGGTCTGTTCCTCCTCGACGACGACGCGTCGGCGGCGGCCTCGCTGCCGTCGGCGTACGGCGTGGACGACGTGCCCGTCGTCGTGCAGGACAAGTCCTTCGACGACGCGGGCGGGCTCGAGCTGCCCGACGACGGCGGCGAGCCCGGGTTCCTCGGCGACGTCGTCATGACCAACGGGACCGTCGGCGCGTACCACGAGGTGACGACCGAGCGCGTGCGGCTCCGGCTGCTCAACGGGTCGACGGCGCGGACGTACGCGCTCGGGTTCCGCGATCGCGAGATGGACCTCGTCGCGACCGACGGCGGGCTCCTCGACGGCCCGGTGCGCACCGACCGCGTGCGCCTCGCGCCGGGCGAGCGCGCCGAGGTCGTCGTCGAGATGGCGCCGGGCGAGACGACGCGCCTCCACTCGTTCGCCGCCGACCTGGGCCGCGTCTCGGCCTCGTTCGCGATGGGCGGCAAGGAGGCGTTCGACGTGCTCGAGCTGCGCGCCGCCGACGATCTCGCGGCCTCGCCCGCGCCGTCGTGGGGGCCGTCGGTCCATGCCGCCGACGACGCCCTGGACGCCGACGACGTGACCGTCGAGCGCACGTTCGAGCTCGCGGACCGGGAGATCAACGGCCGGCGCATGGACATGGACCGCATCGACGAGGTCGTCACGGTCGGCGAGACGGAGGTCTGGAGCGTCCGCAACGCGCACCCCGTGCCGCACAGCTTCCACGTCCACGACGTGCAGTTCCGCGTGCTCGACGTCGACGGCGAGCCGCCACCCCCACAGCTCGCCGGGCCCAAGGACACGATCTACCTGGAGCCGGGCCGCACGTACCGCCTCGTGCTGCGGTTCGACGACTACACCGACCCGGACGTGCCGTACATGTTCCACTGCCACATGCTCCGCCACGAGGACGAGGGGATGATGGGCCAGCTCGTCGTCGTGGAACCCGGCGGGACCGCGGGAGAGATCACGACGCCGGAGGGGTCGCACGACGAGGCGCCCGGGTTCGAGCCCGGGAGCGGGCCGCGCGTCGGCCGGGACGCCGGGCACGGCGCCCACGGCTGACGGTCAGCCGTCGTGCCGGCGCTCGTGCAGCGCGTCGTCCATGACGACCGCCGTCCGCAGGAACGACTCGATCATCTCCCGCGGGGTCGCGAGCGTGTCGCTCGCCTCGGGCGCCGTCGAGCGGCCGCCGTCGAGCCCGCGCACCTCGTCGTGGATGCGCTCCATGGTGGTGTCGAGCGTCGCGGCGACGTCGGCCGCGAGCTTGAGCGCGTCGGTGAGGTGGCTGGGCACCTCGCGCTCGTACTTGTAGTAGATCTTGTGCTCGAGGCTCGCCCAGAAGTCCATGGCGATCGTGCGCAGCTGGATCTCGACGACGACGTCCTCGACGCCGTCCGAGAGGAACACCGGGACCTCGACGATGAGGTGCAGGCTCTTGTACCCGTTCGCCTTGGGGTACGCGATGTAGTCGCGCTCCTCGACGACGGTGATGTCGCGCTGCCCGACGAGCATGTCGCGCACCCGGTAGATGTCCGAGACGAAGCTGCACGTCACACGCACGCCCGCGATGTCGCACAGGTTGTCACGCACCGCCTCCGGGGTGAGCGGCACGCCCTTGCGCCGCGCCTTCGCCACGATCGACTCGAACGACTTCAGCCGCGAGCCGAGGTGCTCGATCGGGTTGTCGTCGTGGACGTGGCGGAACTCGTCGCGCAGGACGGTGATCTTCGTCATCACCTCGTCGATCGCGAACTTGTACGTCATCATCAGGCGGCGGAACTCCTGGACCTGCGCCCGCACGTCGGGCGGCAGCGGCCGGTCGGCCGTCGTGTGCGTCACGTCGTTCCCTCTCGTCCGCCAGGCCCTCGCCTGCGGCGCGTCCGTCGTCCGCGCCTCCTCACTGTCCCACGAGCAGCACGGCCGCGAAGTTCCCGGCGCGCGGACGCCCGTCGCGCGCGCCACGATGGCCCCATGCCCGCCGCCCGGTCCTCGACGACGTCCCGCCCGCCCGGCGGGTCGTCGGGCCAGACGGTGAGCGTCGAGGGCCACCGGCTCAAGCTGACGAACCTCGACAAGGTCCTCTACCCCGCGACCGGTACGACGAAGGGCGACGTGCTCGCCTACCTCGCCGCCGTCGCCGAGGTCATGCTGCCGCACTGCGCGAACCGGCCCGCGACGCGCAAGCGGTGGCCGGACGGTACGGACGGGCAGGTCTTCTTCCAGAAGAACGCCGGCCAGGGCGTGCCGTCGTGGGTGCGCACGCGGCGCATCCAGCACAAGAGCAGCGCGAACGACTACGTGCTCGTCAACGACCTCGCGACCCTGACCTGGCTCGGGCAGACGGGCTCGCTCGAGCTGCACGTGCCGCAGTGGCAGTTCGGTCGCACGGGCGTGCACCTGAACCCCGACCGGCTCGTGCTCGACCTCGACCCCGGTCCCGGCGCGGGGCTCGCCGAGTGCGCCGAGGTCGCGCGGCTCGCGCGCCGCATCCTGCTCGGCATGGGCCTGGACCCGCTCCCGGTGACGAGCGGCTCCAAGGGCATCCACCTGTACGCCGCGCTCGACGGCAAGCAGGACTCGGCCGCCGTGTCCGCCGTCGCGCACGAGCTCGCGCGCTACCTCGAGTCGGAGCACCCGGACCTCGTCGTCAGCGACATGAAGAAGTCGCTGCGCGGCGGCAAGGTGCTCGTCGACTGGAGCCAGAACAACGCCAACAAGACGACGATCGCGCCGTACTCGCTGCGCGGCCGCGAGCGCCCCATGGTCGCGGCGCCGCGCACCTGGGACGAGCTCGACGACCGGGACCTGCGCCACCTCGACGCCGACGAGGTGCTCGAGCGGGTGCGGACGATCGGCGACCCGCTCGCCGCCCTGACCGCGGGCCACCTCGCGGCGCTCGAACCCACCCCGGAGCGGATGGCGACGTTCGACCGGCTCGCCACGTACCGGTCCATGCGGGACGCCGCGAAGACGCCCGAGCCCGTGCCGGACGACGCTCCCCCGCCCAGCGACGGCATGAGCTTCGTCATCCAGGAGCACCACGCCCGGCGCCTGCACTGGGACTTCCGGCTCGAGCACGACGGCGTCCTCGTCAGCTGGGCGCTGCCGCGCGGCGAGCCGACGGACCCGAAGAAGAACCACCTCGCCGTCCAGACGGAGGACCACCCCCTCGCCTACGGCTCGTTCGAGGGCACCATCCCGCAGGGCGAGTACGGCGCGGGCGAGGTGACCATCTGGGACGCCGGCACGTACGAGCTGGAGAAGTGGCGCGACGACGAGGAGGTCATCGTCACGCTGCACGGCGAGAAGCACGGCACCCGCCGCCTCGCGCTCATCCACACGCGCGGCCGCGGCGGCTCCGGCGAGGAGAACAACTGGCTGATCCACCTCATGGCGCCTGCGGGGTCGGGTCGGCCGCATCGTGGTCGGGACGCGGAGGCCGAGGAGGGGGCGCCGGGTCTACCATCCGCGACGCGCGCCCGCACGGACTGGCGGCCGATGCTCGCGTCCGCGGGGCGGCCGTCGGACTTCGCGGGCGGCGACGACGCGTGGGCGTTCGAGATGAAGTGGGACGGGTTCCGCACGCTCGCGGAGGTGTCGGCGGGCTCGGTGCGGCTGGTGAGCCGGTCGGGCAAGGACATGACGGTGACGTACCCGGAGCTGCAGGCCGTCGCCGAGCAGGTGCCCGACGACGCGCTGCCGCTCGTGCTCGACGGGGAGATCGTCGCCCTCGACGCGCGGGGGCGCCCCAGCTTCCGGCGGTTGCAGCAGCGGGCGAACATCGCCAAGCCGGCGGACGTCGCGGCGGCGCGGCGCAAGGTCCAGGTCGACCTCATGGTGTTCGACGTGCTCGAGACGGGCGGCCGGTCGCTCGCGCGGCGGACCTACGACGAACGGCGGGAGGTCCTCGAGGAGATCCTCGGCGGCGCGCGGGCCCCGCTGCACGTGCCGCCCGCGTTCGACGGCGACCTCGACGCGGCGATGTCGACGTCGCGGCAGCTGGGGCTCGAGGGCGTCGTGGCGAAGCGGCGCGACAGCACGTACCTCGCCGGCCGCCGGTCGCAGCAGTGGCTCAAGCTCAAGCACGCGCAGTCGCAGGAGGTCGTCGTCGTGGGCTGGAGGCCGGGGCACGGGGAGCGCACGCACCTCGTGGGGTCCCTGCTGCTGGCCGTGCCCGACGGCGACCGGCTGCTGTACGTGGGACGCGTCGGGTCGGGCTTCAGCGACGCGGAGCGGCGCGACCTCGTCGCCGAGCTGGGCCGGATCGAGCGCTCGACGCCGGCCGCGGTCGGCGTGCCGCGCGAGGACGCGGCGGACGCGCGGTGGGTGTCGCCGCGCCGCGTGGCCGAGGTGGCGTACGGCGAGTGGACGGGACCGCCGGACGACGGCGACGACGACGGGCCCGGCGACACCCCGCTCGGCAAGCTGCGCCACCCGGTGTGGAAGGGCTGGCGGCGGGACAAGTCACCCGGCGAGGTGGTCGTCGAGCAGCCCGCCGGGTGACGTCCGGTCAGGCGGCGGGTGCCTGCGGCGCCCTCGCGTGCGCGAGCGCCCACTCGAGCGCGCGGTCCGCCACGGCCTCCCAGCCCGGGGCGGCGCACGTCCAGTGGTCGCGGCCGGGCAGCTCGACGTACTCGGTCAGCGCCGGCGACCTCTCCCAGTGCTTCGCGTTCGAGCGGTTCACCGCCGGCGGCATGATGTGGTCCTTCTCCCCGGCGATGAACAGCAGCGGCGCACGGTCGACGGAGAAGTCCACCCACGTCTCCTGACGGCCCGGCGTGAAGTTCGCGAGCAGACCGTAGTCCCAGATCCACGCGCCGGGTGCCGGGATCGCGTACCGCTCCCACACCGCGCGCGAGTCCTCCGCGGAGAGCGTGTTGGTGAACGCGTAGTGGAACTCGTCGGGCGTGAAGCCCACGGCGCGGTGCCGGTTCGCCGGGTTGCGCAGCGCGGGGAGCAGCGAGCGGGCCTGCGACGGCGGGGTCACCCGCACGCCCTCGGGCGGTGCCGAGTCGATGGCGACCCCCGCGGCCCCGAGACCGCGCGCGAGGAGCAGCTGCGTGAGCGTGCCGCCGAACGAGTGGCCGATGATGACCGGCGGCGCGTCGAGGGCCTCGACCACGCCCGCGAGGTGGTCGACCGTCTCGGGGACCGTGAGGTCGGCGATGACCTGCGGGTTCTCGCGCAGCGCCTCCACCTCGATCTCGAAGCCCGGGTAGCCGGGCGTGAGCACCCGCATCCCCTTCGCCTCGAGGTACGGGACCCAGGCCTCCCAGCTGCGGGGGGTCATCCACAGCCCGTGGACGAGGACGACGGTGTCGGGCGCCGCGCCGCCGGGCGCGCCGATGGGTGTCGCGGGGCGTTCGGTGTCGGTCATGGCGCTTCCCTTTCCGCCGGTGCTGGACCCTCGCAGGGTCCTCGACGAAGGGGTGCGCCCGAACCACGCGTCGCGCGTAGTCCCTCAGGGCGTGCCGTCCGCGAGGCGCTCGCGGAGCTGGCGCCGCGACGAGACGTCGAGCTTGTGGAACACCTTGCGCAGGTGGTAGTCGACCGTGTGCGCGCTGATGAAGAGCGTCGCGCCGATCTCGACGTTCGTGCCGCCGTCGGCCGCGAGGCGCGCCACGGTCTCCTCGCGCGCGGTGAGCGGCGAGCGGCGGGACGCCCGCGCGTCGCCCGGTCCAGCCCCGGTCGCCGTGAGCTCCGCGCGGGCCCGCCGGCCGAACGCCGTCGCGCCCGCCGCGTCGAACACGTCCTCGGCGGCGCGGAGCAGCTCGCGCGCCTCAGCGCGACGACGTCGACGGCGCAGCAGCTCGCCGTGCAGGAGCCGCGAGCGCGCGGCGTCCACGACGGCGCCCGCCTCGTCGAGGGCGCGCGCCGACGCCGCGAAGCGCTCCCCTGCCTCCTCGCCCTCGCTCAGGAGCGCCCGGCAGCGCAGCGCCGTCCCGCGGGCCCACGGTGACCCGTTGGCCCGCGCGACCGCCTCGAGCCGGTCGACGTGCCGCCCCGTCTCCTGGGCGCGCCCGGACCGCACCGCCGCCTCGACGAGGTCCGGCACCTGCAGCGGCGTGAGCCGGAGGGACGGCTCGTCGACGAGCGGCGCGAGCGTCGCGTACGCGTCGCGGTAGCGTCCCTCGGCGAGGTCGTGGACGGCGAGCGCCGCGAGCGCGGACGCCTCCACCCCGCCGAAGCCTGCGCGCCGCGCGTCCGCCGCCGCCCGCAGCACCTGGTCCCGCGGCGCGTCCGCCCACGCGAGACGGGCGACGTCGACGACGTGCTCGCCGTCGTGGCCGATGGCGTGCCGCAGCTCGCGCACCTGCTGGAGATGCTGGGCGGCGCGTCGCGGCGTCCCGCCCGTGAGCTCCGCGAGCGACGAGACCCACAGGCACGTGTCCAGGGCCTGCAACGAGCCCGCGTCGCGCGCGGCGCGCGTCACCCGCGCGAGCCACGCGTCCCGCCCGCGCAGGTCCCACAGCGCGGTCGCGACGGCGGCGCCGGCGATGACGTACGCGAGCACGTGCTGGTCGTCCAGCGCGTCGAGGGCCGCCATGCCGCGCCGCAGCGCCGGGACCGCGGCGGCCTGGTCCTGCAGCACCAGGGAGCCGAGGGCGCGCAGCACGTCGGACGTCGGCCCGGGCCGGACCGCGGCGCCCGCCTCGAGGCGCCGGCCGAGCTCGGGCAGCGAGGTGCCGCGCAACGCACGGTCCGCCGCGACGGCGTGCTCGAACGCCCGCACGAGCGCGTGCTGCTCGCGCGCCGGGTCGGTGCCGTGCAGGAGCGCGGCCGCGTCGAGCATGTCCGCGGCCGCGCGGGTGACGACGTCCGGGTCGCTCGTGAACAGGCCGAGCGCGACCCGGACGGCGACGACGCGCGCCCGCAGCACCCGGTCGGCGGCACCCTCCGTGCCGGCCGCCTCCCCGTTCCCGTCCTCCGGGGCCGCGACGTCGGCGTCGGCGTCGTTCCGGGCCAGGCCGCTCGGCAGGTCGTCGAGGAGCGACGCCCCGATCCGGGCGGCCCCTGCCGCCACGGCCGCCTCGGCCGCCGCGACCCGTCGGCGGTCGCGCTGCGACCCCGGAGGTGTCAGCTCGGCCGCGCGGCCCAGCACGCGGGCGCGGGAGACGAATCCGCCGCGCGCGCCGGCCGCGTCGGCCACCGCCTCGAGACGGTCCGCCACGTCGGCGTCCACGCCCACCGTCGCCCGCGCGGCGTGCCAGGCGGCGAGCTCCGCGCTGCCGTCGGCGTGCGCGGCGGCCGCGAGCGCCGCGTGCACCCGGCGTCGCTGACCGCCCGGCGCCGCCCCGTACGCGGCGGCGCGCACGAGCGGGTGGCGGAACGTCGCCGTCGTGCCGAGCTCCACGAGCCCGAGCTCCTCCGCGGTCTCCGCGGCCCCGGGCGCGACGCCCAGCCCCGTGCACGCCCGACGCACGAGGTCGAGGTTGCCGGTCGAGTCCGCGGCGGCGACGAGCAGCCAGGTGCGTACGTCCGGGGCTGCGCCGCGGACCTGTGCCAGGTAGTGCGCCTGGAGGTGGCGCCCGACGGGCACCGGCTCCTCGGCGAGGCCGGACTCGTGGAGCTCGCGCGCCGTGAGGTCGTGCGCGAGGTCGACGAGCGCGAGCGGGTTGCCTCCGGTGGCCCGCACGACGCGCGCCACGACGAGCGGGTCCACGTGCTCGTCGAACCGGGAGACCAGGAGCCGCGCGGCGGACTCGGCGTCGAGACCCTGGAGGAGCAGCGTGGGGATGCCGGCGGTCGTCGCGTCGAGCCGGGGGTCGTCACGGCACGCGAGGAGCACCGCCACGGGTTCGGCGCCCAGGCGCCGGGCGACGAACGCGAGGACCGCGGCGGACTCGGCGTCGACCCGGTGCAGGTCGTCGACCACGACGACGAGCGGCCCGTCGCGCCCCAACGCCGCGAGGAGCTCGAGGACGCCGAGCCCGACGCCGAAGCGGTCGGGGGCCCGCCCGGCGTCGAGCCCGAGGACGGTCCGCAGGGCCTGGCGGTGCGGTGCCGGCAGGCGGTCGGTCGCGTCGCGCCAGGGAGCGACCAGCCGGTGCAGGGCGGCGTACGCGATCGACGACTCCGCCTCGTACCCGTCGGCGCGCACGAGCCGCACCCCGCGCAGGGACCGCGTGGCCTCGGCGAGCAGCGCGGTCTTGCCGATGCCGGGTTCGCCGCGCACCACGACCGCACGGCCGGAGCCCGTCCGCGCCTCGTCCACGACCGCGCGGAGCCGCTCCAGCTCGTCGCCCCGCCCGAGGAGACCGACCGTCATGCCGCCAGCCCTTCCGCCAGGAGCGCGCCGGGGCGCGGCAGCCGTCGACCGCGCCTGCGCCGGAGGCTACCGGTCATGACCTGCGCGTGGACACCCCTCGACCGGATCCGCACGCACCGATGAGTCCGGCCGTGTCCCCCCGTCTACCCCGCGACACCGCACGAGGTCGCGACGCACCGCCGCGCGGCCGGGACCGGACACCGGAGGACCACCATGAGCACGCAGATCTTCGTCAACCTGCCCGTCAAGGACCTCGACGCCTCGAAGGCGTTCTACACCGCGATCGGGTACTCGGTCGACGAGCAGTTCACGGACGAGAACGCGTCGTGCGTGGTGATCAGCGACAGCATCTACGTCATGCTCCTCACGGAGCCCTTCGCGAAGCAGTTCACGACGAAGGCGATCGCCGACGCGACGACCACCACCGAGGTGATCAACGCCCTGTCGGCCGACAGCCGGGCCGCCGTCGACCGCCTCGCCGACGCCGCGCTCACCGCGGGCGCGTCCCCTGTCAAGGATCCGCAGGACGAGGGCTTCATGTACTCGCGCAGCTTCGCCGACCCGGACGGCCACCAGTGGGAGGTGCTCCACATGGACGCGAGCGCGCTCGAGGGCTGACGGGCGGCCGGCGAGCGGGCGGGCGGGCGGGCGGGCTGGTCGACGGCCCGGGAATCGTGCGCCCACCCGAGCGGTTGCCGCCCGTATGCGAGCCATCACCTACTCCCGCCACGGCGGCCCCGAGGTCCTCAAGCTCACCGAGCTCCCCACGCCCAGGGTCGGCCCGGACGCGGTGCTCGTGCGCGTGCGCGCCGCGAGCGTCAACCCGGTCGACTGGAAGGTCCGCGAGGGCTACCTCGACCCGCTGATGGACACCGTCTTCCCGGTCGTCCCCGGCTGGGACGTCGCAGGCGTCGTCGAGCAGGTCGGGCTGGACACGCCCGAGCTCCAGGTCGGCGACGAGGTGTTCGGGTACGTGCGCAAGGACGTCGTCGGCGGTGCCGTCGCCGGGGGGACGTTCGCCGAGCTCGTCGCGGCTCCCGTGCGGACGCTGGCGCGCAAGCCCGCGGCGTGGTCGTTCGAGGAGGCCGCCGCCGTGCCGCTCGCCGGCCTGACGGCCTACCAGACGATCCGGCGCTCCGGCGTCTCGGCCGGGCAGACGGTCCTCGTCCAGGCCGCGGCCGGCGGCGTGGGGTCGTTCGCCGTGCAGATCGCGCGCTCGCTCGGCGCCCGCGTGATCGGTACCGCGTCGGAGTCGAACCACGAGTTCCTGCGGTCGCTCGGCGCCGAGCCCGTCGCGTACGGCGACGGGCTCGCCGGCCGGGTGCGGGATCTCGCTCCCGAGGGTGTCGACGTCGTCCTCGACTACGTGGGCGGCGACGCGCTCGACGTCGTCCCGGACGTCCTGCGCGACGGCGGCACGGTGGCCTCCGTCACGGACCCGCGGGCCCGCGACGAGCTCGGCGGCCACTACGTGTGGGTCCGGCCGGACACCGCCGACCTCGCCGAGCTCGCCCGGCTCGGCGACGCGGGCGAGCTCCGCCCCGAGATCGCCGAGGTCTTCGACCTCGCCGACACGGCCGCAGCGCACGAGCTGAGCGCGTCCGGTCACGTGCGGGGCAAGGTCGTCGTCCGCGTCTGACGACCCGCGGGCTCCCGTCTCCGTCCCGGCGCGTCCCGGTCACCCGGGCGGGAGCTCGCGCAGCGCCGACGTGAGGTCGCCCCCGGCGTCACCCGTGTTCACCGTCCCCTGGCGTTCGACGATCACCGCCGCCGTCTCGACGTCGGCGCGCGGGCAGTGCTCGACGCCCCGCGGGACGACGAACAGGTCCTGAGGACCGAGCACGACGTCTCGCCGGCCGTCGTCGTCACGGAGCTGGATCGTCAGCTCGCCCGAGAGCACGAGGAACAGCTCGTCGGTGTCCGGGTGCGTGTGCCACACGAACTCGCCGAGCACCTTGACCACCTTGACGTCGTGGTCGTTCGCGCTCGCGACACGATGCGGCTGCCAGTGGCCGTCGAACGCGTCGAGGGCGGCGAGGAGGTTGCGCGCGTCGGTCATGGCGCCCACTGTGCCAGGAGTCGATGCCGGCCGTCGGTGGTGGGACGCTGGAGGCGTGAGCAGCGACGACAGCACGACGGCGTCCGCGAGCGCCGCCTTCGGACCCGACGTCTACGCCGGGCGGCGCGCCCGGGCCGCGGCGCAGGCGCGCGACGCCGGGCTGGCCGGCCTCCTCGTGTCTCCCGGGCCGGACCTCGCGTACTTCACCGGCTACACGCCGACGGCGGTCACCGAGCGCCTGACGCTCCTCGCGATCCCGGCCGCCGACGCGGGCCGGACCGCCGTCGTCGTGCCGCTCCTCGAGCGCGGCGACCTCCTGCGCGGGGCGGGCACGGGCGGCCTCGAGATCGTGCCGTGGCGCGACGGCGAGGACGAGCACGCGGTGGCCGCTCGGCTGCTCGGGCCCGACGGCGCGTGGGCCGTCTCGGACGCGACGTGGGCCCTGCACGTCCTCGGGCTGCAGCGTGCCCTGCCCGGCTCCCGGCTCGTCGCGTTCACCGACGCGCTGCCGATGCTGCGCGCCGTGAAGGACGCCGCCGAGGTGGAGCGCCTCGCCGCCGCGGGCGAGGCCGCCGACGCCGCGTTCGCCGACGTGCTGGGCGTGCCGTTCGCCGGGCGCCGCGAGCGGGAGGTCGCGGCCGACCTCGACCGGTTCCTGCGGGCGCACGGGCACGAGCAGGTCGACTTCACGCTCGTGTGCTCGGGGCCGAACGGCGCGGACCCGCACCACGAGGCCGGGGACAGGGTCATCGAGCCGGGCGATCTCGTGGTGCTCGACTTCGGCGGGCTGCGCGCGGGCTACGGCTCCGACACGAGCCGCACCGTGCTCGTCGACGGCGGGGCGGACCCTGCCGTCCTCGCCGAGCAGCGCGCGGTCCACGACGTGGTGCGCCGTGCGCAGCAGGCCGGGGTGGACGCCGTGCGACCCGGCGCGACGTGCCAGGACGTCGACCGCGCGGCGCGCGCCGTCATCGCCGACGCCGGGTACGGCGAGCAGTTCGTGCACCGCACCGGTCACGGCATCGGCACCACGACGCACGAGCCCCCGTACATGGTCGAGGGCGAGGATCGTCCGATCGAGCCGGGCATGTGCTTCTCCATCGAGCCGGGCGTCTACGTCCCGGGGCGCTTCGGCGTGCGGATCGAGGACATCGTCGTCGCGTTCCCGCCGGACGTGCCCGACGGCGCGCGACGGCTCAACACGTCGACGCGCGACCTGCAGGTGGTCGGCTGACGAGGGTCACACGGTGGTCTGCGCGTCGGACGTGCCCGGCGCACCGGTGCGCACGTGCTCGTCGCGGATCCCGACCCAGCTCAGGACACCGCCGAGGACGAGGAGCGCCGCGGTGACGAGCAGCGAGCGGTGGAAGCCGTCGAGGTCGAGCGCTCCCCCGGCGATCACGCCGGCGAACGCGATGACGACCAGGCCCGCGACGCGCGAGACGGCGTTGTTCACCGCCGAGCCGATCCCGGCGTCCGTCGCGGGGATCGATCCGAGGATCGCGGACGTCAGCGGCGCGACCGTCATCGCGAGGCCGAGGCCGAAGACCGTGAGTCCGGGCAGCACCTGCGTGACGTACACCGCGTCCTGCGACGTCGTGAGCAGGAGCAGGTACCCCACGCCG
Organism: Cellulosimicrobium sp. NPDC057127; assembly: GCF_042670945.1. Classification (NCBI taxonomy): domain Bacteria; kingdom Bacillati; phylum Actinomycetota; class Actinomycetes; order Micrococcales; family Promicromonosporaceae; genus Cellulosimicrobium; species Cellulosimicrobium sp. NPDC057127. The sequence goes on along the minus strand of NZ_JBHUUP010000014.1, from coordinate 20,731 downwards.
CCCACGATCGGGCCGAGGGTCATGAAGATGCGCGGTCCGTACCGGCCCGCGAGCGCCCCGAACCGGGTCGAGAGGGCGATCAGGAGGAGCGTGATCGGGACCTGGGCGAGCCCGGCCGCCGTCGCGCTGTACCCGCCGACCTGCTGGAGGAACAGGGTCACGACGAAGCCGCCGAAGTACAGCGCGCCGTAGATCGCCGCGGTCGCGAGGTTCCCCCACGCGAAGTTGCGGACGGTGAACAGGCGCGGCGGGAGCATCGGGTCGGGTGCGCGGCGCTCCCACAGGACGAACGCGACGAGGCAGAGCGCGCCGCCGGCGAACGTGCCCCACACGAGCGGGCTGGCCCAGCCGTAGCGGCCCTGCTCGATGAGCGCGAACACGGTGCCGGCGAGCCCGACGGCGGCCAGGACGGCACCGCGCACGTCGATCCGCCGGGCGTCGGCGGCACCCTCCTCCTCCGCGACCGCGCCCGGGATGCCGCGGAGCAGCCAGAGCGTGACCGCGACGGGCACGACGTTGATCCAGAACACCCACCGCCACGAGATGGCGTCGACGAGCACGCCGCCGAGCAGCGGCCCGATGATCGACGCCGTGCTCGTCCAGGCGGTCCACGACCCGATGGCGCGCGACTGCCGCTCGCCGTCGAACGTCGAGATGATCATCGCGAGCGAGCTCGGCACCAGGAGGGCGCCGGCGACGCCCTGGAGCGCCCGGGCCACGACGAGGAACAGCCCGTCGGGGGCCACCGCGCACGCGACGGACGTCACCGCGAAGCCGACGAGCCCGACGCCCATGACGCGGCGGCGCCCGTGGACGTCCGAGAGCGAGCCCGCGAGCAGGATGAGCGCGCCGAGCGTGATCATGTACGCGTCGACGACCCACTGCTGCAGCGCGAGGCCGGTCACCGGCCCCGTCGTGAGCTCGTCGGAGATCGCCGGCAGGGCGACGTTCACCACGGACCCGTCGAGGAACGACACGAACGAGGCGAGGATCGCGACCACGAGCACGCGCTGCGGCACCGTCACGCGATCACAGTACGACCGCAGGCCGCGCACGACCACGGCACGGTCGGACCGTGGCATGCTCGGCGCCGAGGACGACGAGGGAGATGGCGTGGACGAGACCCCTGACCGCACCGACCGGCCCACGACGCTGCGCGAGCGGCTGCGCACCCTGCCCGTGCTCGACGCCGAGCGCCCGGGGCTGGACGTCGCCGGCGCGCCCGAGGACCCCGTCGACCTGTTCGTCGCGTGGCTGGAGGACGCGATCGACGCCGGCGTGCCGATGCCGCACGCGGCGACGCTCTCGACCGCCGACGCGAGCGGCCGCGTCGACGCGCGCACGCTCCTGCTCAAGGACGTCGGCCCCGGCGGCTGGGTGTTCGCGACGCGCTCCGACTCGCCCAAGGGGCGGGCGATCGCCGAGAACCCGAACGCCGCGCTCACGTTCCTGTGGCGCGAGCGGAGCCGCCAGGTGCGCGTGCGCGGCCCCGTCGTGCCGCTGGACCCGCGGGAGTCGGCCGACGACTTCCGCGCGCGGTCGGAGCAGTCGCGCGCGACGGCTCTCGCCGGCACGCAGAGCGCCCCGCTCGCGTCGGCGGACGCGTACCGGGAGGCGTGGGACGCGGCGCTCGCACGCGTGCGCGTCGAGCCCGACGTCGTCCTCGGCACCTGGACCGCCTACGCGCTCGAGGCCACGAGCGTGGAGTTCTGGGCGTCGGTCCCCTCGGGCGGCCAGGCGCGGCTGCGCTACGACGCCGGCAGCGCCGGTCCGGGCTGGTCACGGCAGCTGCTGTGGCCATGACGCGGGACCTTCGTCCTGCGAGAGTGTGACCCACGCCCGTGACGCACCGCACAGTTAGTGCACTCTTTCACAAGCGTAGAATCGAGGGGTGTCGAGTCGAGCGAGCAACCCCGCAAGCACCGCAGACCAGATCGACGTAGCCCTCATCGGCGGCGGCATCATGAGTGCCACGCTGGGCGCCCTCATCAACGTCCTGGAGCCCTCCTGGACAGTGCGCGTCTACGAGCGCCTGGACGCCGTCGCGCAGGAGTCGTCGAACCCCTGGAACAACGCCGGGACGGGCCACGCCGCCCTGTGCGAGCTCAACTACACGCCCGAGAGGGCGGACGGCTCGATCGACATCACCAAGGCGGTGAAGATCAACGAGCAGTTCGAGATGTCGCGCGAGTTCTGGCACCACCTGCTGACGACGGGCGCGCTCCCCCAGCCGGCGAGCTTCCTGTCCCGCACGCCGCACATGACGTTCGTGCGCGGCGCGGAGAACGTCGACTACCTGCGCCGCCGCTTCGAGACGCTGCGCTCCCACCCCCTGTTCGGCGAGCTCGAGTTCTCGGACGACCCGGCGGTCATCGCCGAGTGGGCGCCTCTGCTCGTCGCCGAGCGCGAGGGCGACGAGCCGGTCGCCGCGACGCGCGCGACGAGCGGCACCGACGTCGACTTCGGCGCGCTCACGGAGCAGCTCGTCGACCACCTCGTCGCCAACGGCACGCAGCTGCACCTCGAGCACGAGGTCAAGAACCTGCGCCGCACGAAGGACGGCCGCTGGCGCCTGACGGTCAAGGACCGCTCGTGGAACGCGCCGAAGCGCCGTTCGACCGTCGAGGCCCGCTTCGTGTTCGTCGGCGCCGGCGGCGGGGCGCTGCCGCTGCTCCAGGCCGCCGGCATCCCCGAGGCCAAGGGCTACGGCGGCTTCCCGATCAGCGGCGAGTTCCTGCGCACCGACGACCCGGAGCTCGTCGCCCGGCACCAGGCCAAGGTGTACGGCAAGGCCGACGTCGGCTCCCCGCCCATGTCCGTGCCCCACCTCGACACCCGCGTGGTCGACGGCAAGAGCTACCTCATGTTCGGCCCGTACGCCGGGTTCAGCCCCAAGTACCTCAAGAAGGGCAAGTACCTGGGCCTGTTCACCTCGCTGCGGCTGCACAACCTCGGCTCGATGGTCGGCGCCGGGCTGAAGAACATGGACCTCACCCAGTACCTCGTGGGCCAGCTCCTCGCGAGCCCCGAGACCAAGTTCACCGCGCTCCAGGGGTTCATGCCCTCGGCGCACCCGAAGGACTGGGAGACCATCACCGCCGGCCAGCGCGTCCAGGTGATCAAGAAGGACGCGGACGGCAAGGGCGTCCTCGAGTTCGGCACCGAGGTCATCGCGGCGGCCGACGGCTCCATCGCCGGCCTGCTCGGCGCCTCGCCGGGCGCGTCGACCGCCGTGCCGGCGATGATCGACGTGCTCGAGCGCTGCTTCCCGCAGCGCTTCGCGGCGTGGCGCCCGCAGCTCGCCACCATGATCCCGAGCCTCGGTCAGGCCCCGTGGGCTCCCGAGGAGCTTCAGAGCCTCGCCGGCGACGCCGACCTCGACTCCGTCTCCTCGCGCGCCTGAGCGCTCCGCACGACGACGGCCCGGACCTCGACGAGGTCCGGGCCGTCGTGCGTCCGACGGCCTCGCGCCCGGGCGGCGGCGAGCTCGACGGCCGCGCGCGCCGCGTCCCGGTCGGCGAGGAGGAGCCGTTCGGGGTCCTCCGGGCGGCGTGACCACGCACCGTCGGACCCTGCGGCGCGCCACGGCCGCGCCGGGTCCGCACGACGCACCGCGAGCGCGGCGGCGGTGGAGCCGACGACGGCGAGCAACCCGATCACACCCCAGACGATGTCCATGGCCACCACCCTCGTCCCGGGCCGCGCCGACAACCAGTGGCAGCACCGACACCCATCGACAACTTCCTGCCACCGGGTCTAGTCTCGAGCACATGCTGCGCACCGTCGCCGCCGTCGTGAGCGACGGCCTGGCCCCGTTCGAGTTCGGCGTCGTGTGCGAGGTCTTCGGCCTCGACCGCCGCGAGGACGGCGTCCCGCCGTTCGACTTCCGCGTCTGCGGGCCGGTCGCGGGACAGCCCGTGTCCACGTCCGTCGGCGCGCAGATCGTGCCCGAGCACGGCCTGGAAGCCGCCGACGACGCGGACCTCCTCGTCGTGCCGGCGATCCGCATCGGGTCCGACTACCCCGAGGCCGTGCTCGACACGGTCCGGCGCGCGTCCGCCCGGGGCGCGACGCTGCTCAGCGTCTGCTCGGGCGTGTTCGTCCTGGCGGCCGCGGGCGTGATCGACGGCAGGCGCGTCACGACGCACTGGCTGCACGCGGCCGAGCTGCAGCGCCGGCACCCGAGCCTCGACATCGACCCGGACGTGCTGTTCGTGGACGACGGCGACGTCGTCACGAGCGCGGGCACCGCCGCGGGCATCGACGCGTGCCTGCACCTGGTGCGGCGCGAGCTCGGCTCGCGCGTCGCGAACGCCATCGCCCGTCGCATGGTGGTGCCGCCGCAGCGCGAGGGCGGCCAGCGCCAGTTCGTCCGCAAGCCGGTCCCGGAGGCCGAGGAGGACTCGTTCGCGGAGCTCCTCGACTGGATGACCGAGCACCTCGACGAGCCGCTGACCGTGCGCGACCTCGCGCGTCGCGCGCACTCGTCCGAGCGCACGTTCGCGCGCACGTTCGTGGCGCAGACGGGCACGACGCCGCTCGCATGGCTCACCGCGCAGCGCGTCGCGCACGCGCAGGGCCTGCTCGAGGAGACGCGCCTGGACCTCGAGGAGGTGGCTCGGCGCTGCGGGTTCGGATCCGCCGCCCTCCTGCGCCACCACTTCCGTCGCGTCGTGGGCGTGACGCCGACGGAGTACCGCGCCACGTTCCGCCACGCGGCCTGACCTGCAGTGGGGCGCGGACGCGGGATCCGGCCGACGGCGAACCTGCGGCGACCCTCCGTCGGTCCTTCACGAGCTGAGGCCGCACCGGAACCTACGGACCCGTAGGGTAGGGGCATCCGCACGACGAGCGTCCCGCTCACCTCCGCGCTGGGAAGCCGCCACACCGACTGCGAGGACCTGTGACCTCTGCTGCAGTAAGCCCGGGTTTCCGGGCCACCCGCCCCCGTACCGACGACCCCGGTGCCGTGACGAGCACGTACAGCGCACTGTCGCGCACCGTGCGCGAGGCCGGGCTGCTCGAGCGAGCGAGCGGCTACTACCTGTGGACCCTCGGGCTCCTCACGCTCGCGCTGGGCGGGGTGGCGACCGGGTTCGTCCTGCTGGGCGACTCCTGGTTCCAGCTCCTCATGGCCGGTGCGCTCGGCCTGATCCTCACGCAGTTCGCCTTCGTGGCGCACGAGGCGTCGCACCGCCAGGTGTTCGCGTCGGGCCCTGTCAACGACCGCGTCGGCAAGATCCTCGCCAACGGCGTCGTCGGGATCAGCTACTCGTGGTGGATGAACAAGCACACGCGCCACCACGCGAACCCCAACCGTCGCGGCAAGGACCCGGACATCGAGCCGGACGTCGTCGTCTTCGTGGACGAGGACGCGGCCCGTGCCAAGGGCTTCAAGTCGGTGATCAACCGCTACCAGGGCTATCTCTTCTTCCCGCTCCTGACGCTGGAGGGTCTCAACCTGCACGTCACGGCGTACCGCAGCCTCCTCTCCGGTGCCGGGGTCCGCGCCGACCTGCGCACGCGGGTCACCGAGCTCGCGATCATCACCGTGCGCCTCGCCGCGTACGTCACCGTGGTCTTCTGGGCCCTGCCGCTCGGACTGGCGTTCGCGTTCCTCGGGGTGCAGCTCGCCGTGTTCGGCGTCTACATGGGCGCGTCGTTCGCGCCGAACCACAAGGGCATGGCGGTCATCCCCGAGGACAGCAAGATCGACTTCCTGTCCAAGCAGGTGCTCACCTCGCGCAACATCCGGGGCGGGGCGTTCATGAACGTGCTCATGGGCGGTCTGAACTTCCAGATCGAGCACCACCTCTTCCCGAGCATGCCGCGGCCGCACCTCGCCCGGGCGCGCGAGATCGTGCGCGAGCACTGCGCGCACCTCGGGCTGCCCTACACCGAGACGAGCCTCGTGCAGTCGTACGCCATCGTGGTGCGCTACCTGAACCGCGTCGGCCTGTCCGCGCGGGACCCGTTCGACTGCCCGATGTTCCGCCAGCTGCGCAAGGTCTGACGCTCCGGCCGCGGTCGGTGAGCGCCCGTCACGACGACGCCGCGTGGCCGTGGCGCCAGTACCCCACGAAGTCGACGTTCGCCTTCGGCACGCCGCGGTCGTCGACGCGGTGCCGTCGCACCCCTGTCGCGAGCGACGACTCCCCGACCGCGTAGGCGTAGACCGGCCCGTCCGGCAGCTCCGCGGCACGGACCGCCTCGAGGGCGAGGCGGCCGGGGACGGCGTCGCACCCGGCCGCGGCGTCGCCCCCCGTGCCGGAGCGCGGGAGCCAGCGCACCTCGACGCCCTCGGGGACGCGGAAGTCCTGGACGTCGGCCGCGTCCGGCACCTCCACGACCGCGAGGCCGCGCGCGTCGTCGGGCAGGGACCCGCAGACGCCCGCCACCGCGGGCAGGCCGGTCTCGTCGGCGACGACGAGCGTCCAGTCGTGCTCCACGCGCGGGTTGTACCCGACGCCCTGGTCGAGCAGGCCGACCCGGTCACCGGGCTGCGCGGTCAGCGCGAACCGCGACGCCGGCCCCTCGTCGCCGTGGACGACGAAGTCGACGTCGAGCTCGCGCAGCTCCGGGCGCACGGCGCGCACCGTGTAGCAGCGCACGAAGGGGCGCTTCGGCCGTGGCGTGGCGAGGTACTGGACGTACCAGAGCCCGGACGACCGGGTCGGCAGCCGCAGCGACTCCTGGTCGGGGCGTGCGAGGAAGAGGCGGAACCACTGGTCGAACCCCATGGGCGTGAAGTGGTCCATGCCCTCGCCGCCGAGCGTCACGCGCACCATGCTCGGCGTCACGCGCTCGGTGGCGACGACATCCAGCGTCAGGACGTGCGCGTCGGCCGGCTTGACCATCCGGTAGCTGCCCACGGGGTCTCCTCGTTCTCGCGGGCACGGCATTGGCGCCGTCCCGGCCCTGCCGACGGCCGGTCGACCGCCAGACGCAGGTGAGGCTACCCTCACCATCGCCTCGGACGGGCGACGTGGTCGGACCGCGGCCGGCGACCTGGCATGCTCGACCCGTGGACCTCCCCCTTCCCTGGTCGATCGTGCTGATCGCCACCGCGTTGTGGAACCTGCTCATCTGGCCGCGCTTCTGGCAGCGCATCGCCAAGGACCCGCGGTCGCGCGACGCCGACGGCCGTGCCACCCGGTTCCTCACGGTGCACGCCGTCCTCATCGGGGTCTCGCTCGTGCTGGGCCTCGCCGTCGGCGTGCTCGGGGTGCTCACCCTGCTCTGATCGACATACTGGGAACCGTGCGCCCCGACCTGGCCGAGATCCGCGAGCTGCTCGTCGCGGACCGCGAGCGCACGGCGGACGTCGTCGCGTCCCTCGGGCGGAGCTTCACGACGATCGTCGAGGCGACACGGGACACCGCGACCGACGACGAGCACGACCCGGAGGGGTCGACGATCGCGTTCGAGCGCTCCCAGACGTCCGCGCTGCTCGCCGCCGCGACGGAGCACCTGGCCGACGTGGACGCGGCGCTCGCGCGCATCGAGACCGGCGGCTACGGGCGGTGCGAGCGCTGCGGCGCACCGATCCCCCGCGAACGGCTGCTCGCGCGGCCGGCGGCGCGCACGTGCGTGGCGTGCGCGTCCCGCGGACGGCGCTGACGCGTCACCGCCGCCGCACGCGCATGCGGCCGGTGAGGTCGGCCAGCGCGGAGTACCGCGGCACCCAGCGGGCCAGCGCCCCGGTGGACGCCACCCCGAGCGCCGACGCCGCCCAGATCCCTGCCGCGAGCGAGCCGAGCGCCGTGCCCGCGGCGAGCACGAGCGGCCCCACGGCGTCGCCCGTGTCCTGGAACAGCCGCCACACGCTGAGGAACGTGGGGCGCACGTCGGCGGGCGCGACGTCGGCCCCGAGCGTCATCACGATCCCGGATCCCATCCCGTTGCCGACACCCAGCAGCGCGGCGACCACCGCGACGGCGGGCACCGTCTGGGCGAGGGGCAGCACGGCGAGCGCGGCGGCCATCGTCAGCATGGAGGGGATCGCCACCCACAGGCGGCCGAACCGGTCCATGACCTTGCCCGCCGGGTAGAACAGCAGCATGTCGAGCGCGCCGGCGACGCCGAAGAGCACCGACGTGACCTCGGCGTCGAGCCCGAGGTGCTCGCCCCAGAGTGGGATCACGGTCTGCCGCGCGCCGCGCACGGCCGCGATGAGCAGGATCGCCACGCCGAGCGTGCCGAAGAGCCGCCGGTGGGCGCGGGCGACGTCGACGATGCGCACGCGCGGACGCGCCGCCCCGCCCGCGGGCACCGCGCCCGCACCGGCGTGAGGGGCGTGCTCGCGCTCGGGCGGCACGACGGCGATGATCGCCACCGACAGCAGGGCGGCGCCGGCACCGAACCAGAAGGCGCCGCGCACCGACGTCGCCGCGATGACGGCCGCCCCGGCGAACGGGCCGAGGAACAGGCCGATCCGGTGCACTCCGGCGAGCGTGGACAGGACGCGGGCGCGTCGCAGCGGGGGCGTGATCTCGGTGAGGTACGCCTGGCGAGCGAGGTTGAACACCGCGGACGACGCGCCGAGGGCGAGCACACCGGCGGCGAGGCCCCACAGCCCGGTCGTGAGCGCGACCGTCGTGAACGCGGCGACGGCGACGGCGCCGGCCAGCAGCATCGCCGTGCGGTCGCCGAGCCGGGTGGCGAGCGAGCCCGCGGGGAGGTCGAAGAGGATCTTGCCGATCGGCACGAGCGCGGCGACGAGGCCGGCGACGGTCAGGCTCGCGCCCCGGTCCGTCGCGGTCACCGCCACGACGGGGAGCATCGCGCCCATCCCGGTCTCCAGGACGAGCGTCGGGACGAACGCGCCCAGGACGACGCTGCGGAGCGGGAAGAGCGGTGCGGCGTCCCGGGACCCGGCCGTCACCGGCCCGCCGCCGGCACGGGCTCGTCGGCGAGGAGCTCGAGGAGCCGGGGCGCCGCCGAGACGCCGTGGTCGCGGCGTCCGGTGACGGCGGAGACCACCCAGCTCGGCGCGCCGTCCTGCGGCAGCGCGACCGCGGCGAGGCGCGCCGCCTGCGGCTTGGCGGCCACGTGCTGCGGGACGAGCGCGACGCCGAGCCCGCGGTCGACGAGGTCGAGGAGCGTGTGCACGTCGTTCACGGTGAACCGCACGCGCCGGTGCGCACCGTGCGCGGCGCACGTCGCGTCGTTGACGGGCCGCGCGCCCCACGACGGGTCGAAGTCGACGAAGTCCTCCCCCACGAGGTCGGACCAGTCGAGGCGCCCACGCTGGGCGAGGCGGTGCTCGGGCGGGCACACGAGCACGAGCGGCTCGCTGCCGAGCACGGTGTGGGGCAGCGCCCCGAGCCCGTCCGTGGTCGCCACGAACGCGACGTCGAGGTCGCCGTCGCGCACGCGCGCGAGGAGCTCGTGCGACCCTGCCTGGACGAAGTGGATCTCGACGAGCGGGTGGCGCCGGTGGAACCGCTCGAGGAGGGCTGCGACGTCGACGACGCCGAGGCACTGCTCGGACCCGACGCGCAGCGAGCCCGACACCTGGTGGGTCGCCTGCACGACGGCGTCACGCGCCGCTGCCTGCTGCGCGAGCATCGCGCGGGCGTGCGGCAGCAGGGCGAGGCCGGCCTCCGTCGGCTCGACGCGGCGGGTGGTGCGCGTGAACAGGCTCGCGCCGAGCTCCTCCTCGAGGCCGCGGATCGCCGCCGACAGCCCCGACTGGGACACGCCGCTGAGGGCGGCGGCCCGCGTGAACTGCCGCGCGTCCGCGAGCGCGACGAGGTACTCCATCTGGCGCAGGTCCATTGATCACTCGCAGTTCTGGATCGCACAACCGTCAATCGTTGGACTTCTAGGTTAGCGCTTCCTAGGCTCGCGACGGCGACGGTGACCGCCGCGCCCGCCGACGCGAGAGGACTCTCCATGCAGCAGCGCACGATCGGACAGCAGCACGTCTCGGCGATCGGTCTCGGCGGCATGCCGATGTCGATCGAGGGCCGCCCCGACGAGGAGCGCTCCGTCGCGACGGTCCACGCCGCGCTCGACGCCGGCGTCACCCTGATCGACACCGCGGACGCCTACCACCTGCACGCCGACGAGGTCGGCCACAACGAGGCGCTGATCGCGCGGGCGCTGCGCTCGTACGGCGGCGACACCTCGGGCGTCCTCGTCGCCACCAAGGGCGGCCACCTGCGCCCGGGCGACGGGACGTGGACGAAGAACGGCGACCCGGCGTACCTCAAGCAGGCGGCGAAGGCCTCGGCCCAGCGGCTCGGCGTCGACGCGATCGGCCTCTACCAGTTCCACCGTCCCGACCCCGCGGTCCCCTACGCCGAGTCCGTGGGTGCGCTCGCCGAGCTCCTCGACGAGGGCGTCATCCGCATGGCGGGCATCTCGAACGCCGACGTCGCGCAGATCGACGAGGCGAACGAGGTGCTCGGCGGCCGTCTCGTGTCGGTGCAGAACCAGTTCTCGCCCCGGTTCCGCTCGAGCCTGGGCGAGCTCGAGCACTGCGCGTCGCTCGGCGTCGCGTTCCTGCCGTGGAGCCCCCTCGGCGGCATCGCGAACGCCTCCGAGCTCGGCTCGGCGCACGCGGCGTTCCAGGACGTCGCCGACGCGCACGGCGTGAGCGTCTACCAGGTGACGCTCGCGTGGGAGCTCGCCCTCGCACCGGTCGTGGTGCCGATCCCGGGCGCCTCGCGCCCGGCGAGCGTCCGCGACTCGGCCGGCGCGGCCGACCTCGAGCTCAGCGCCGAGGAGGTCGCGCGCCTCTCGGCCGCGTGACCCCGGGCAGCCCGCACCACGCCGGGGCGACGACCGTCGCCCCGGCCCGCGCCCGCGCGTCGGGCACCACCACCCGAGGAGGGGACCGGTGAAGACGTTCACGCTGACCGGCACGGACCTCGTGGTCCCGGAGGTCGTGCTCGGCCTCATGCGGATCCAGGACAAGACCGACGACGAGGTGCGCACCCTCGTGCGCACCGCCCGCGACGCGGGGATCACGTTCCTCGACCACGCCGACGTGTACGGCGACGACCTGCACGGCTGCGAGCGCCGCTTCGCCGAGGCGATGGACCTCTCCCCCGCCGAGCGGGACGAGTGGGTGATCCAGTCCAAGGCCGGCATCGTCCCCGAGGGGCCGTACTTCGACTTCTCGTACGAGCACCTCGTGGCGTCCGTGGACGCCTCGCTCGAGGCGCTGCGCACCGACCACCTCGACGTGCTGCTCCTGCACCGTCCCGACGCGCTCGTCGAGCCGGAGGAGGTGGCCCGCGCCTTCTCCGACCTGCACGCCGCGGGCAAGGTCCGGGCGTTCGGCGTCTCGAACCACACGCCCGGGCAGATCGACCTGCTGCGCCGCTACGTCGACCAGCCGATCGTCGCGAACCAGCTGCAGCTGTCGATCACGCACGCGCCGCTCGTCGCGCAGGGCGTCGCGTCGAACATGGCCGCCCTCGACCAGTCGGTGAGCCGCGACGTCGGCACGCTCGACCACTGCCGCCTGCACGACATCGCCGTGCAGGCGTGGTCGCCCTTCCAGGCAGGCTTCTTCACCGGGACGTTCCTCGGTTCGCCGGAGCACCCCGAGCTCAACGCGGTGATCGACCGGCTCGCGGACGCGTACGACGTGCCGGCGGTCGCGATCGCGACCGCGTGGATCACGCGGCTGCCCGGGCGGACCCAGGTGGTGCTCGGCACGACGACGCCCGAGCGCGTCGCGGGCGCGGCCCGCGGCTCGGACGTGTCGCTCACGCGCGCCGAGTGGTACGAGCTCTTCCGCGCCGCGGGCCACACCGTGCCCTGACGCGCGGTACCCGTCAGGCGGGCAGCCGCGTGATCCGGACGTGGACCTGCCGGGCGACCGCTCGAGGTAGCCGATCTCGACGGGCATCATCGCCTGGGCCTGCTGGAGCAGGGGCAGCGGGTCGTGCGGGACGACGAGCACGAGCGACCCGCCGGGCGGGGTCGAGCCGAGCGGGACCCGGACCTCGTCGTGTTCGACGGGTACGCCGAGCAGTACCGGTTCTCCCCGCACGAGGCCCGCGTCGGCGAGACCGTGCGGTTCTGGGTGCTCGACGCCGGACCGGACCGACCGAGCTCGTTCCACGTCGTCGGCGGCCAGTTCGACACGGTCTTCGCCGTGACGCGCGCCCTCCTCACCTCCCGGCCGGCAGCCGCACGGCGACCGTCGTCCCCGTCGGGCCGGGCTCGTCGTCGGTGCGCGACGTCACGGTGATCGCCCCGCCGTGCGCCGCCACGATCGCGTCGACGATCGCGAGGCCGAGGCCGGTCGAGCCGCCGGTGCGGTCGCGCGCGTCGTCGCCGCGCGCGAAGCGACGGAACAGCACCGGACGCAGCGCCGGGGCGATGCCCGGTCCCGCGTCCGCCACCTCGAGCACGACGGCGTCGTCCTCGGCATGCAGGCGCACGTCGACGCGGGTCCCCGCCGGGGTGTGGGTCCGGGCGTTGCCGAGCAGGTTCGCGAGCACCTGCCGCAGGCTCGCCTCGTCCCCGGTGACGACGAGGTCGACGCCGTCCGCGCCCTCGTCCGTACCGTCCCCGAAGCCGTGCTCGGTCCCCTCCGCGGGGCCCTCCGCGGGGCCGTCGTGCCCCGGTGCCGTGTCGCCGCCGGGGAGCTCGAGCCCCCAGTCGTGGTCCGGACCCGCCGCGTGGGCGTCGGTGATCGCGTCCACGGCGAGCACCGCGAGGTCGACCGGCTCGCGCTCGAGGGGCCGGCCGGCGTCGAGGCGCGCGAGCAGCAGCAGGTCCTCCACCAGCCCCGACATCCGCACGGCCTCGGACTCGATGCGCCCGAGCGCCCGCGCCGTGTCGGGCGGCACGACGTCGGGCGACCGGCGCACGAGCTCGGCGTAGCCGCGGATGGACGCGAGCGGGGTGCGCAGCTCGTGGCTCGCGTCGGCGACGAACCGGCGCACCTGCGTCTCGGACTCGTGGCGCGCGACGAGCGACGTCTCGACGTTCTCGAGCATGCGGTTGAGCGCCGCACCGACCTGGCCGACCTCGGTGCGCTCGTCCGTGAGGTCCGGCGGCACGCGCGGGATCGCGTCGATCTCCCCGCGCGCGAGCTCGAGCTCCGAGACCCGGCCGGCCGCGGTCGCGACGTCGTCGAGCGGGCGCAGCGAGCGCCGCACGAGCCACGTCCCGAGCGCCGCCGCCCCGAGGAGCCCCACGACGCCGAGCACCACCTCCACGACGACGTACCGCTGCACCGTGTCGTCGACCTCGGCCGTGCTCTGCGCGACGACGCCGAGGAGACCGTCCTCGCGCTCCGTGGCGACCGCGCGGTAGCCGCCGAGGCCCGGCACGTCGACGTCGCGGACCGCGCCGTCCACCGGCACGGCGGTGAGCGCCTCGACCTGGTCGTCGTCGAGCGCCGCGTAAGCCCCGGCCGACGTCACGTACCCCGCGAGCACGACGTCGTCCCCGTCCGCCCGCACGACCACGCTGCCCGGTCCGACGCCGAACGGGAACCGGGCGGGGTCGTCGAGACCCTGCGGGCCGTCGGCCCCGGCGGGGGCGTCCGGGCCCGTGGTCGCGGAGGGATCAGGGGCGTCCGACCCGGGCGGACGGTCGTCGGGCGGGGGCTGCTGCTCGCGGCGGGCGGCCTCGACGAGCGACTGGTCGAGCTCGGCGAGGAGCTGGCCCCGCAGCGCGAGCGCGGACGTCGCGGCGAGGGCGGTGATCACGAGCAGGAGCACGCCGACGACCACGACGACGAGGCGGCGTCGCAGCGCGGTCGGCCGACGCCCGGGCACGGCGGGCACGGCGGGGCGGTCAGCCACGGCCCGCCTCGCCGGCGTCGGCGCCCGGCTTGAGCACGTACCCGACGCCGCGCAGCGTGTGGATCATCGGCGCCCGGCCCTTGTCGATCTTGCGCCGCAGGTACGACACGTAGAGCTCGACGATGTTGGCCTGGCCGCCGAAGTCGTAGCTCCAGACGCGGTCGAGGATCTGCGCCTTCGACAGGACCCGGCGCGGGTTGCGCATGAGGAACCGCAGCAGCTCGAACTCCGTCGCGGTGAGCCGCACCTCCTCGCCCGCGCGGCGCACCTCGTGCGAGTCCTCGTCGAGCTCGAGGTCGCCGACGACGAGCACCGCGTCCGTCCGCGCCGCCGAGGCCCCGCCGCGGCGCAGCAGCCCGCGCAGGCGCGCGACGACCTCCTCGAGGCTGAACGGCTTCGTCACGTAGTCGTCGCCGCCCGCGGTCAGCCCGGCGACCCGGTCCTCGACGGCGTCGCGCGCGGTGAGGAAGAGGACGGGCACGTCGGCGTCGCGCTCGCGCAGCCGCCGCAGTACGGTCAGCCCGTCCATGTCGGGGAGCATGACGTCGAGCACCACGACGTCGGGCCCCGTCTCCCGCGCGGTGCGCAGGGCGCTGCGCCCGTCGAGCGCCGTCGAGACGTCCCACCCCTCGTACCGCAGCGCGGAGGTCAGGAGCTCGGCGAGGTTGGGCTCGTCGTCGACCACCAGCACGCGCACGGGCGAGCCGTCGGCACGGGTGAGCAGCGGGCGCTCGGGAGGCGGGGCGGGCAGCGGGGCGGGGGCCATGCGTCCCAGCGTGACGCGACGGGGAGGGCCGCGCCTGTGGTGACCCTGTGCGCCCGCTGTGCCCGTCCCGCCGCGACGTGCTGCCCGCGCCGGACGCCGTGCCGTCCGGTCAGCGGGCGAGGAGCGCGCGCAGCTCGGCAGCCACCGTGCCGGGCGACTCCTCGGCCATGAAGTGGCCGACAGCGAGGGTGCGGTGCACGAGGTCGGTCGCCCACGCGCCCCACAGCGCCTGCGCGTCGTAGCCGAGCCGTGCGCCCCAGTCCTGCTGGATCACGAGCGTCGGCATGTCGAGCGTCCGTCCCTGCGCCCGGTCGGCGCGGTCGTGCTCGAGGTCGATCCCCGCCGACGCGCGGTAGTCCGCGACGATCGACGGCACCGCCTCGCGCGACGCCCGCAGGTACTCGGCGCGCACGTCCGGCACGATCGCGTCCGGGCGGCCGGTCCAGCCGTCGAGGAACGACGCGAAGAACGTGTCCGCGGTCGCGGCGATCATCGCCTCGGGCAGGCCCGCGGGCTGCGCCATGAGGTAGAGGTGCCAGGCGACCTGGGCGTCCGCGCCGTGCAGGACGTCCCACATGTCGAGGGTGGGCAGCACGTCGAGCGTCGCGAGGTGCGTGACGGCGTCCGCGTGGTCCAGCGCGGTGCGGAACGCGACGAGCGCGCCGCGGTCGTGGCCGGCGAGCGCGAAGCGCTCGAACCCGAGCGCGCGGGCGAGCGCGACGACGTCGGCGCCCATCGTGCGCTTGGCGTACGTCTCGGGCCCGGTCGCGGGGGGCTTGTCGCTCGCGCCGTAGCCGCGCAGGTCCGGGCAGATCACGGTGCGGTCGCGCGCGAGGTCGGCGGCGACGTGGCGCCACATGAGGTGCGTCTGCGGGAAGCCGTGCAGCAGCACGAGCGGCTCGCCCTGCCCGCCGACCGCGGCGTGGAGCGAGACGCCGTCGGCGACGGGCACCCGTCGCGTGGTGAAGCCGGGGATCTCGAGGGTCATGGGTTCTTCCTTCCGTGGGGACGGCTCCAGCCTCGACCGTCCGGATCAGCGATCGATCAGTGACCGGCCTAGGCTGACGACGTGCAGGGGGACGGGCGGGACGACGGCGGAGCGCCCGCGGTCCGCGTCCACGTCCTCGGTCCCACCGCGGCCTGGTCCGCCGACGGCACCCGGGTCGACCTGCGCGGCCCGCGCCACCGCGAGCTCCTGGCGCGGCTGGTCGCCGCGCGAGGGCGCAGCGTCTCCGTCGCGACGCTCGTCGACGACCTGTGGGACGGCGCGCCGCCGCCGCGGGCCGTGGGTACGGTCCGCACGTTCGTCGCGGACCTCCGCGCCGCGCTCGAGCCGGGCCGCGCGCCACGGTCGCCGGCGCGCGTCCTCGTGACCGAGGGCACCGGGTACGCGCTCCACCTCCCCGACGACGCCGTCGACGCGTGGCGGGCCGAGGCGGCGGTGCGGGACGTGACCCACGCGCCCGCCGAGCAGGTCGTCCGCACGCTCGGGCCCCTCGTCGCGGACTGGCCCGACGACGCCTACCCGGACCAGGCCCACCGCCCGTGGGCGGCCGCGGAGCGTGTGCGTCTCGGCGCCGTGCGCGCCGGCGCGGTGGAACGGCTCGTCGGGGCGCTGACGGACACCGGGAGGGCGGACGAGGCGGTGGCGCTCGCCGCGCCGCACACCGGGGCGCACCCGTGGCGGGAGGAGGGCTGGCGGCTGCTCGCCCTGTCCCTCTACCGCGCGGGCCGCCAGGCCGAGGCGCTCGAGGCGCTGCGACGCGCCCGCGCCGCGCTGCGCGGCGAGCTCGGCCTCGACCCCTCCCCCGCGCTCGCCGCGCTCGAGACGGACCTGCTGCGCCACGACCCGCGGGTCGCCGCACCGGACGACGCCTTCCGGCGCGTCGCGCAGGACTCGGTGCGCGCTCTCGGCCCCGGTTCGCAGGCGCGGCTCGAGACGACCGTCAGCATGCTCGGCCGCCTCGCGGTGTTCGCCCCCGCGCCGTCCGCACCGCACGAGGACCTCCTCGCCGTGGCACGGGCGGCCGAGGCGCACGGCGACGCGAGTGTGACCGCCCGGGTCCTCGGCGCCTACGACGTGCCGAGCGTGTGGCCGCGCAGCGACGACCCCGAGCGCTCCCGGCTGCTCGCCGACGTGGCCCTGCGCACGCTCGAGGCGATCCCCGGTTCCGCTCCCGCCGCCGCCCGCGCCCGGCTGCACGCGCTCGTCGGCGTGGAGACGCGCGGGCAGCACGGTGCGCTGGGCCGCGGGCACGCCGAGGCGGCCGTGCGCACCGCCCGGGAGCTGCAGGACCCCGCGCTCCTGTGCTCGGCCCTCGGAGCCCTCGCCCTGCACGTGTGCGACCGTCCCGGGCTCGCCGCGGAGCGCAACCGGATCGGCGCCGAGATCGTCGACGTCGCACGCCGCCACGACCTCCCCTCGGCCGAGGTGCAGGGACTGCTGCTCCGCCTCCAGGCCTCGGGAGCCCTCGGCCGTCCCGACGACGGCGACGCGCTCGCCGACGAGCTGGAGGCGGTCTCCGCGCGGCACGAGCGGCCGCGCGCCCCGGTCCTGGTGGCCGGGTACCGCGCGATGCGTGCGACGCAGGCCGGGGCGCCCGACGCCGCCGAACGTCTCGCGCGCGCCGCGCACGCGATCGAGGACGCCGGCATGCCCGGGGTCGCGGACGGCTTGCTCCCGCTCGCGCTGCTGGGCCTGGACCTCGTCCGCGACGACGCGCGGCCGCTCCCCGAGGACGGCTGGGGCCCGTACGCCCCGTGGGTGCGCCCCCTCGTGCTCGCTCGCTCCGGAGATCGCGACGGCGCGGTCACCGCCCTGGGCGCGCTCGTCGCACCGCCTCCCGGACTGCTCCTCGAGGCGCTGTGGTGCGTCGTCGCGCAGGCCGCGCTCGAGACCGGCCACCAGCCGTCCCTCGACCGCGCCCGGAAGGCGCTCGGCCCCGCGCGCGACGAGGTCGCCGGCGCGGGGAGCGGGCTCCTGACGTACGGCCCGGTCGCGGCATGGCTCGACCGGCTCGGGGACTGACCGGCTCGACGTCTGACCGGCCCGACGTCCGGCGGAGCCTCGTGCGCCGGCCCCCCGTGCACCACGAGGAAGACGTGCACGAGGAAGCCGGTGACGGTGCGCGACCCAGGACACATCCCCGCCATGTCACTCCCCCCGCCGGGCGTCGGTGGCACCGGGCCGCGCGGCGAAGATCGCGAGGAGCTCGTCGACGTCGCGCTCTCGGGTCTGCGGGTGCCGGAAGGGGCGGTGCTCGAGCACCGTGTAGTGCGTGCGACGGCCGACGCGCTCGCGCCGCAGGTACCCGGCATCCTCGAGGTCGCGCAGGATCGACAGGGCAGCTCGCTCGCTGATGCCGACGGTGGCTGCGACGTCCGCCACGCGTACGTCCGGCTCGCCCGCCACCGCGAGCAGGACGTGCGCGTGGTTCGTGAGGAAGGTCCAGGCGGGGGGTACCGATCGCGACGTCATCGTGTCCTCGCTCTCGCACGGCGGCGCAGCAACGGCTCGAGCCGCGCGGTCTCCTCGTCGGTGGCGAGCCGGAACGGCGGGTCCTGCGGCGCGGGCAGGGACCGCCGGCCCTGCCCCCGCGTGGCGACGAGGCTCGCGACGACCGACGTCGCGAGGATCGTCGCGACCACGGCCAGGGACAGCGCGGTCGGCACGTAGTACAGGTCGATCTTGACGAGCATCTTCAGCCCCACCCAGACGAGCACGAGCGCCAGGCCGATCTTGAGGTAGACGAAGCGGTGGATCAGGTCGGCGAGCAGGAAGTACATCGCGCGCAGCCCGAGCAGCGCGAACGCGTTGGCGGTGAAGACCAGGAACGGCTCGTCCGTCACCGCGAAGATCGCCGGGATGGAGTCGACCGCGAACACGAGGTCCGTCACCTCGACGAGCACGAGCACCGCGAGCAGCGGCGTGGCGAGCACGACGCCACGGCTGCGCACGAGCAGGCGCTGGCCGTGGAAGGCGTCGGTCATGGGCACGTAGCGGCGGAAGAGGCGCAGCGCACGGGACCGCTCGGGGTCGAGGTGCTCGTCGCGCTGCCGCAGCATCCGGTACCCCGTGAACAGGAGGAACGCGGCGAAGACGTACAGGATCCAGCTGAAGCGCTCGATGAGCACGGCCCCGGCGGCGATGAACCCTCCGCGCAGCACGAGCGCGCCGAGGACGCCGAGGAACAGCACCCGGTGCTGGTACTGCCGGGGCACGGCGAAGTAGCTGAAGATGATCGCCCACACGAAGACGTTGTCGACGGCGAGCGACTTCTCGATGAGATAGCCGGCGAAGTAGGCCTGGCCCGCGGTGGCGCCGTAGACCTGCCAGACCACGACGCCGAACGTCACGCCGATCGCGATCCACGCCGCCGACCACGCCGCCGCCTCGCGCACGCCGATGACGTGCGCGCGCCGGTGGGCGACCAGGTCGACCAGCAGCATGGCCACGATGGCGCCGATCGACGCCGTCCAGACTCCCAGGGTGACGTCCATGAGCGAACCTCCGTCGGTGGTGCCGACCGAAGGTCTCTCCCGGCCCGCCGGCCCGACGCGCCGGGCCGTTGCCGAACCGCCGGACTGACGACGCGTCGCCGAGGGATACTCCCCTTCGCGTGGACCAAGCATGAAGAGAACTTCAGGTGTCTGTCAACCGGACGACGGCGACAGCTCGCCGTGGGCACCTGCGCCCAGGCACCGCACCTGGCGCCCCGCACCTCGTACGGCCGGCTCGCGTACGCCCTGCCGCGAACGGCCGGCCCGGGCAGACCGTCTGCGCCGTCCGACCCGCGGACGACTTCGGGACCCGTCACCCGGCTCCGGGGCTCGACGACTCCGCGCCGCTCGACGAGGGGACGACGCGGCCGACCGCGCGGCGCCGGGAGGCGCTGCCGCAGCCGTGGCGGCCGGGTGCGGGTCGGCACGGGTTGGACTTTGTAGATAACAGTTTGGTTACACTGGCGCGTCCTGCACACCGATCTTCGGAGCGCACCATGTCCCACGGCCGCCACCGCGCCGTGCTCACCGCCCCTGCGCGCTCGCTGCGCCTCCCGGCCCTCGCGCTGGTCACGCTGCTCGGAGCCGGCGCGCTCGGCTCCGGTCCGCAGCCGACGGCCGACGGCGTCGAGCCCGTCGCGTCGAGCGCGTCGCCGTCCGCCGAGCGCAGCAGCTCCGCCGCCAGCCGCTCGACCGAGCGCGAGGCGCTGAGCCCCGAGCGCGACGCACCCCCCGCGCCGACGCCCATGCCGACCCCCACCGTCGTCCCGGCCCCGGAACCCGCCGCCCAGCCCGCCGTCGAGCCCGCGCCCGAGCCGGTCCCCGCCGTCACGGGTCAGCTCTGGACGACTGCCGCCGTCAACGTGCGGACCGGGCCCTCGGTCGACGCCGCCCAGGTGACCACCGCGGCCGCCGCGACGGTCGTCGACGTGACCGGCGCCACGCAGGACGGCTGGAGCCAGGTCGTCTGGGAGGGCGCCGCCGCCTGGGTGAGCTCCCGCTACCTCTCCGAGACCGAGCCGGCGCCCGCCCCGGTCTCGGCGCCCGCGTCGGCGTCCGCGTCCGCGTCGGCGGGTGCCGCCGGGACGTCGAGCGCCGCGTGCGGCGTCAGCTCCGGCATCGAGTCAGGGCTGCAGAGCAACGCGATCGCCGTCTACCGATCGGTGTGCGCGGCGTTCCCCCAGGTCTCCTCCTACGGCGGCCTGCGCCCCGGCGACGGTGGCGACCACGGCACGGGCCGCGCGGTCGACGTCATGGTCTCCGGCGAGACCGGCTGGGACATCGCCCGCTACCTGCAGGCCAACGCCGGCTCCCTCGGGATCAGCTACATCATCTACGAGCAGCAGATCTGGATGGCCGGCGATCCCGCCGGCGCGTGGGCAGGCATGGAGGACCGCGGCGGAGCGACCGCGAACCACTTCGACCACGTGCACGTCAGCACGAGCTAGCCTGCCCCGGTCCTCCGGACCGCGAGGCGTACGTCACAGCGCGGTCCCGCGCGACGAAGGGCCCGGCCGACCGGCCGGGCCCTTCGCACGTCCTGGCTCGACGGCCCGGGAACGCTGTACGACGAAAAGCGGCGAGGGGGGGCCGACGGCGGGGGTGCCCCCTCCCCCGCCCGGGGGGGGGGGGGGGCGCGCCCCCCAGGCCCCCAGCAAGGCCATGACGTGCGGGACCCCCCGCCCCA
>NZ_JBHUUP010000013.1:0-116188 GCF_042670945.1 Cellulosimicrobium sp. NPDC057127 | reverse complement strand
GGCCGGAACGCTCCGGCCCGGCCGCGTACGTGCTCGTGACCGAAGGTCACGGAGCGTTCGGGGACTCCACCACCAGGTCGCCCGCGATGATCTGCTCCTGGTACTCGGCGAGCTTGTCCTGCAGCTCGACCGGCACCGCGTCCTCGAAGTCGTGGAACGGAGCGAGGCCGACGCCCTCGTTCTCGAGCGTGCCGACGTACGGCTCGTTCGTGAAGCTGTCCTCGGCGGCCTCGCTGACGGTGTCGAAGACCGCCGGGCCGATCTGCTTCATCACCGAGGTGATGATGATGCTGCCGTAGTCGGTCGTGAGGAAGCCGTCCGAGTCGACCCAGATCAGCTTCGCGCCGGCGCCCTCCGCGGCCGCCGCCGCGCCGAGGCCCACGGGGCCTGCGACCGGCATGATGATGTCCGCGCCCTGGTCGATGAAGCCCTGCGTGACGTTCTGGCCGTTCGCCTGGTTCTCGAAGTCGCCGGTGAAGGTGCCCGTCTGGGCCTCCTTGTCCCAGCCGAGGAGCGTGACGTCGGTGCCGTTGTCCTCGTTGTACTTCGCGACGCCGTCCGCGAAGCCGTCCATGAAGATCGCCACGGACGGGATCTGGATGCCGCCGAACGTCGCCACGGTGCCGGTCTCGCTCATGCCCGCGGCGAGGTAGCCCGCGAGGAACGCGGCCTCGGCCGTGTTGAACAGGATCGGCTTGGCGTTCTCGAGCTCGACCGGGTTCTGCTCGGTGTCGGAGAACGACGAGTCGATGAGCGCGAAGTTCGTGTCCGGGTTGGCCTCGGCGGCGGACTGGATCGGGTCCTCGAGGAGGAAGCCCACGCCGATGACGAGGTTGCAGCCCTGCTGGACGAGGTTGTCGATGTTGGGGCCGTAGTCGGTGTCGGCCTGGGACTCGACCTCGCGGACCGTGATCCCCAGCTCCTCCTCCGCCTGCTCCAGCCCCTCGTACCCGGCCTGGTTGAAGGACTGGTCGTCGAAGCCGCCCTGGTCGGAGACCATGCACGCGGAGAAGTCGGAGTTGCCCCCGGCCGCGTCGCCGCCACCGCCCGTGGTCTCGTCCTCCTCCGGCGCCGCACCGCACGCCGCGAGCGCGAGCGCGGCGACCGCCGCGAGCGCGGTGACCTGAGTCGCTCTCTTCACCCTCTTGCTCCTGTCGCTGTCGTCGTCACGGGCCGCGCGGGGATGGACCCCCAGGACTCCCCGCGCGCCGTTGCACGGGAGGACCGGTCGTCGGCCTCCATGAGACGGAACACTAACCAGCCCGACGCGCCCCGCACGTTACGTAGCGGTAACGCCGCCACTTCGTTATGCAAGCGTCATCGCCCGTCTCAGGCCGGCGCGGCCCGCGTCCACGTGGCGGACCGTCAGGCGTCGCCCTCGTCGTCGGCGTCGCCCGCGCCCGCGGAGCCGGGCACGGTGCTGCCCAGCGCGACCCGCGCGAGGAGGCGCGCCCCGGCGTCGATCGCGCGCTCGTCGACCTGGAGGTCGCCCTGGTGCAGGTCGTACGAGCGTCCGCCCGGCGTGCGCGTACCGAGCCGCGCCATCGCGCCTGGCACCTTCGTCAGGTACCACGCGAAGTCCTCGCCGCCGAGCGACTGCTCCGTCAGCGTCACCGCGTCCGGTCCGAGCACGTCGCGGGCGGCGGCCTCGAGCAGGCCCGTGCAGCGCGCGTCGTTCTCGACGGGCGGCACGCCGCGCGTGTGGTGCACCGTCACCTCCACCTCGTACGGCGCCACGACCTGCTCGACGGCGTCGTGCAGCACCTGGCCGGCGAACTCCCACGCGCGCACGTCCAGGCAGCGCAGCGTCCCGCGGACCGTGCCGGTGCTCGGGATGGCGTTGTGCGCCGACCCGGCGTGCACGGCGCCCCAGGTGAGGTTCACGCCGGACCGCGGGTCCAGGCGACGCCCGAGGACGGCGGGGACCTGGGTGATGACCTGCCCGAGCGCGTAGACGACGTCGCCCGTCAGGTGCGGGCGCGACGTGTGCCCGCCCGGGGACGCGATCGTCACCGACACCTCGTCCGAGGCGGACGTGATGGGACCGATGCGCGTCCCGACGGTGCCGACGTCGGTCTTCGGGTCGCAGTGCACGCCGTAGATCTCGTCCACCTCGTCGAGCCCGCCGGCCGCGATCACGTCGAGCGACCCGCCCGGCTGCACCTCCTCCGCGGGCTGGAAGATCAGCCGGACGCCACGGCGCAGCCGGCCCTGGACGTGCAGGTCGGCGAGCACCAGTCCCGCACCGAGCACGACCGCCGTGTGCACGTCGTGGCCGCACGCGTGCGCCACCCCGCTCACGGTCGACGCCCACGGCAGCGCGCAGCGATCCTGGAGCGGCAGCGCGTCGATGTCGGCGCGCAGCGCGACCCGGCCCGGCGCGGTCGCGCCGCCGGCGACGGGCACGCCCGGCGCGGGCCCGAGGTCGCACACGAGACCCGTGCCGGGCAGCAGCCGGGGCTCGAGCCCGGCGCGCTCGAGCCGCTGCGCGAGCAACGCCGTCGTGCGGGTCTCGGCGCGCGAGACCTCCGGGTGGGCGTGGATGTCGCGGCGCACCGCGACCAGCTCGTCGGCGTAGCGCGCCGCCGACCGGGCGAGCAGGTCGGTCGTCACCGTCCGCTGCCCGCTCACAGGAGCTCGTCCAGGCCGAGCTCGCGCACGGTCTCCACCATGGACTTCACCTGCTGCGCGCGGGCCCGCGTCGTCACGAGCAGCGCGTCCGGGGTGTCCACGACGACGACGTCGTCCAGGCCGAGGACCGCCACGGTGCGGTCGCCCGCCGGCACGACGACCGACCCCGCGCTGTCGCGGCGCACGACCCGCCCCGTGTCGCCGAGCACCTTCGAGCCCGCACCGTCCACCGACGGCAGCAGCGCCGCGAGGGAGTTGAAGTCGCCGACGTCGTCCCAGCCGAACGTCCCGGGCACGACGGCGACGCCGCCCACCGCGGCGACCGGCTCGGCGACGGCGTGGTCGATGGCGATCCGCTCGAGCGCGGGCCACGTCTTGGCCAGGACGCGGTCGCGCTCGGGCGTGTCCCAGGCGGCGGCGACAGCCCGCAGGCCGTCGTGCAGCTCGGGCCGCTGGTCCGCGAGGTGGCCGAGCAGGACCGAGCTGCGCACGATGAACATCCCCGCGTTCCAGCGGTACTCCCCCGATGCGAGGTACCGCTGGGCGGTGGTCGCGTCGGGCTTCTCGGTGAACCCGCGCACGTGGAGGGCCGACGGCGCCCCGGCGACGCCGAGCGCGTCGCCGCTGTGCACGTACCCGAACGCGGTGGAGGGCCGCGACGCCGCGATGCCGATCGTCACGACGTAGCCGGCGCGCGCCGCCTCGACGGCCTCGCGCACCGACGACTCGAACGCGTCCCTGCCCGTGATGACCTGGTCGGCCGCGAAGGAGCCCACGACCACGTCGCCGTGCCGCCGCTCGAGGACGGCCGCGGCGAGGCCGATCGCGGCCATCGAGTCGCGCGGCGACGGCTCGGCGAGCACGTTGGTCGCCGGCAGGTCCGGGAGCTGGGTGCGCGCCGCGGCCACGTGCCGGTCGCCCGTGACGAGCACGACGCCGTCGGCGCCGGTGAGCGGCGTCAGGCGCTCGACGGTCGCCTGCAGGAGCGTGCGCCCGGAGCCGGTGACGTCGAGCAGGAACTTCGGCGACCCCGCGCGCGACAGCGGCCAGAGCCGGGTGCCCGCCCCTCCGGCGGGGACGACGGCGTGGAACCCGGGGATCGGGGCGGACGCGGTGCGTGTCGGAGAAGGGGCCATGTCCGCAGCATAATGAGGGGGCCGGTTCCCCCGTCGCCTGTGGGATCCCTCACAATCGCCCGCCCAGACCTGCGCGGACGGCCCGGCGGCGTCCGGGACACGACGTCGAGGTTCTATGGTGATTCCCAGAGACCGAAGCCGACGACGGCCCCGCCCCGGTCCGGGCCGGCTCCGGGATCACCCCGGCATCTCTCCCCTGACCTCGCCACAGGAGGCCCCCAAAGTGCCCAGTGCACCTGCCGGCACGCTCTACCGCGGCCGCGAAGGCATGTGGTCGTGGGTCGCGCACCGCGTGACCGGCGTCCTCATCTTCTTCTTCCTGCTCGTCCACGTGCTCGACACGGCGCTGGTGCGCGTCTCCCCCGAGGCCTACAACGCCGTCATCAGCACGTACCAGACGCCGATCATGGGCCTCGGCGAGGCGGGTCTGGTCGCCGCGATCGTGTTCCACGCGTTCAACGGCGTCCGCATCATCCTCGTCGACTTCTGGGCGAAGGGCCCGCGCTACCAGCGGGCGATGCTGTGGGTCGTCGTCGGTCTGTTCGTCGTGACGATGGCGGGCTTCCTGCCACGTCACCTCATGAACGTCTTCGGAGGGGGGCACTGATGGCCGCCGCACCCACGGTGGAGGTCGCGGCGCCGCGCGACCCGTACCAGCGCCGCAAGGCCACGCGCAGCAACTACGAGCTCTACAGCTGGATCTTCATGCGCGCCTCGGGCGTCGTGCTGATCGTCCTGATCTTCGGCCACCTCTTCGTCAACCTCATGGTCGGCGAGGGCGTGCACGCCATCGACTTCGGCTTCGTCGCCGGCAAGTGGGCGTCGCCGTTCTGGCAGATCTGGGACCTGCTCATGCTGTGGCTCGCGATGTTCCACGGCACCAACGGGGTGCGCACGATCATCAACGACTACGCCGAGCGCGACGGCACGCGCCTCGTGCTCAAGCTCGCGCTCTACCTCGCGTTCACGGTCGTCACCGTGCTCGGCACGCTCGTGATCTTCACGTTCGACCCGTGCCCCGCGGGCGCGCCGGCCGACCTGCTCGCGTCGTTCTGCACCGCCTGACCCACCCCCGGCCGTCGCCGGAGCCGCCCCACCCCCCCCGCTCTCTCCCCAGGAGGCATCGGACCCGATGCAAACCCATCAGTACGACGTCGTCATCGTCGGCGCCGGCGGCGCCGGGATGCGCGCGGCGCTGGAGTCCTCCGGCACGGTCCGCACCGCCGTCATCTCCAAGCTGTACCCGACGCGCTCCCACACGGGCGCGGCGCAGGGCGGCATGTGCGCCGCACTCGCCAACGTCGAGGAGGACAACTGGGAGTGGCACACGTTCGACACCGTCAAGGGCGGTGACTACCTCGTCGACCAGGACGCCGCGGAGATCATGGCCAAGGAGGCCATCGACGCCGTCCTCGACCTCGAGCGCATGGGCCTGCCGTTCAACCGCACGCCTGAGGGCCGCATCGACCAGCGCCGGTTCGGCGGCCACACCCGCAACCACGGCGAGGCCGCCGTGCGCCGCTCCTGCTACGCCGCGGACCGCACGGGTCACATGATCCTCCAGACGCTCTACCAGCAGTGCGTCAAGCAGGACGTCGAGTTCTTCAACGAGTTCTACGTGCTCGACCTCATCACCGACCACGACCTGTCGGCGGGCGAGGTGCCGGAGGGCGAGACGGTCACCGCGACCGGCGTCGTCGCCTACGACCTCGCGACCGGCGAGATCCACGTCTTCCAGGCGAAGGCGATCATCTTCGCCACCGGCGGCGCGGGGAAGATCTTCAAGACCACCTCGAACGCGCACACGCTCACCGGCGACGGCATGGCGCTCGCCTACCGGCGCGGCCTGCCCCTCGAGGACATGGAGTTCTTCCAGTTCCACCCGACGGGCCTCGCCGGGCTCGGCATCCTCCTGTCGGAGGCGGCCCGTGGCGAGGGCGGCATCCTGCGCAACGCCGACGGCGAGCGCTTCATGGAGCGCTACGCCCCGACGATCAAGGACCTCGCCCCGCGCGACATCGTCGCCCGGTCGATGGCGAACGAGGTGCGCGAGGGTCGCGGCGCCGGTCCGAACAAGGACTACGTCCTGCTCGACCTCACCCACCTCGAGCCGGCGCACATCGACGCCAAGCTCCCGGACATCACCGAGTTCGCGCGGACGTACCTCGGCATCGAGCCGTACACCGAGCCCGTCCCCGTGTACCCGACCGCGCACTACGCGATGGGCGGCATCCCGACCAACGTGGACGCCGAGGTGCTGCGCGACAGCAACCACGTCGTCAAGGGCCTCTACGCGGCCGGCGAGGTCGCGTGCGTCAGCGTGCACGGCTCCAACCGCCTGGGCACCAACTCGCTGCTCGACATCAACGTGTTCGGCAAGCGTGCCGGGCGCACCGCGGCGGCCTACGCCGCGACCGCGTCGTACACCGAGCTCCCGGAGAACCCCGCGGCGACCGTGATCGCCCAGCTCGAGGAGATGCGCAACCGCCCCGACGGCGAGCGCGTCGCCGACGTACGCAAGGCGCTCCAGGAGACGATGGACGCCAACGCCCAGGTGTTCCGCACCGGCGAGTCGCTCAACCAGGCCCTCGCGGACATCCGCGACCTCCAGAAGCGCTACCGGGACGTGTCCGTCCAGGACAAGGGCCGGCTGTTCAACACCGACCTCCTCGAGGCGATCGAGCTCGGCTTCCTGCTCGACATCGCCGAGGTCACGGTCGTCGCGGCGCTCAACCGCAAGGAGTCGCGCGGTGGGCACTACCGCGAGGACTACCCGAGCCGCGACGACGCCAACTACATGCTGCACACGATGGCCTACCGCCGCCCGACCACGGCGGGGACGGTCGACGACGGTCAGGTCGACGGACACGTGGCGGGCTACTTCGACCACGTCGAGCACTTCGACGGCTACAAGGTCGCCCTGGGCTCCAAGCCCGTCACCCAGACCCGCTACGAGCCCATGGAGCGGAAGTACTGATGACTGCCACACTCGAGAGCACGGCCGCGCCCGAGGCGAAGGCCGGTGAGATCCCCTCGTTCGAGGTGACCCTCCGGATCCGCCGCTACTCCCCCGAGTCCACGCACGGCGAGGACACGTACTGGGACGAGTTCACGGTCCTGGCCCACGGCACGGACCGCGTGCTCGACGCCCTGCACAAGATCAAGTGGGAGCACGACGGCTCGCTGACCTTCCGTCGCTCGTGCGCCCACGGCGTGTGCGGGTCCGACGCGATGCGCATCAACGGCCGCAACCGGCTCGCGTGCAAGACGCTGCTCAAGGACGTCAACCCCGACAAGCCCATCACGGTCGAGCCCATCAAGGGCCTGCCCGTGGTCAAGGACCTCGTCGTGGACATGGAGCCGTTCTTCGCGTCCTACCGCGAGATCATGCCGTTCCTCATCACGTCCGGGAACGAGCCGAGCAAGGAGCGCCTGCAGTCGGCCGAGCAGCGCGAGCGGTTCGACGACACCACCAAGTGCATCCTGTGCGCCGCGTGCACGTCGTCCTGCCCTGTGTTCTGGACCGACGGTCAGTACTTCGGGCCCGCGGCGATCGTCAACGCGCACCGCTTCATCTTCGACAGCCGTGACGAGGGCGCCACGCAGCGCCTGGAGATCCTCAACGACAAGGAGGGCGTGTGGCGCTGCCGCACGACCTTCAACTGCACCGAGGCCTGCCCGCGCGGCATCGAGGTCACGAAGGCCATCCAGGAGGTCAAGCGCGCGATGATCACGCGCGCGTTCTGAGACGTCGCGACGCGTCCGACGGCGGCGGCGTCCCACCCGGTCCGGGTGGGGCGCCGCCGTCGTCCTCGCCCGGGGGCGAGAGCTCCTCAGTGCCCGGCGAGCCGACCGCGACGGACACCCCGCACGACGGGGCTCCACGGCCGGCCACGACCTTGGCCCGCCCGCACGCGCTCCTCGGTCGACCAGCGCGCCCGCCCGGCCACGGCGTCGTCGCCGCCGCGCGGCACCGGTCGCCGTCCGTCCTCGCCGTCGCGCGTCCTCGTGCCCTCGTCCACGTCCTCGTGCTCGGGGTCCTCCGCGAGCTCCGGCGGGTCCGCCATCCACGCGCACACCATGAGCAGCACGCGCGCGACGAAGTTCACCAGCACGAGCAGGGTCACGGCCACCGCGAACGACGCCAGGAGGGCGTTGCGGTTCGCGGACGCGACGACGATGCTCGTCCCGAGGTAGCGCAGGCCGCCGAAGACGACCGCCGCGACGACCGAGCCGAGGAAGAGGTCGCGCCGCGCGGGGCGCACGCCGCCCACGAGGAGCACGACGAGGGCCACGACCACGGCGTCGACGAGGAGCCCGAGGCCGACGCCGACGGCCCCGACGACGACCGTGAGCGCGGACGATCCGCCGAGGAGGTCGGCGAGCCAGGCGCCGACGCCCGAGACGACCACGCTCGCCGTGGCGCTCACGAGGATCCCGGTGCCGAGCAGGACGAAGCCACCGAGCTCGCGCGCCTTCGCGACCACCGGGTTCTGGGCCGTCGGCGGCACGTCGAACATGGCCTGCACCGACGTGCGCAGCGCGGCCATGAAGGCGACCGCGCTGACGACGAGCACCCCTGACGCCACGACGCTCGTCACGGTGACCGGGTTGTCGAGCACCAGGTCGTCGGGCGAGAGGACCGCGGTGCCGTCCGTGCCGACGAGTCCGGGCAACCACGTGTCGATCTGCTCGAGGACCGCGTCCTGGAGCTCGGTGCGCGAGCCGAGCACGGCCATGAAGACGGTCCACCCGATCGCCAGGGCGGCGAACAGGGAGAACAGCGCGGCGTAGGCCATGCCGCCGCACAGCAGCGGCCCGTGCTGGGCGTTGTACCAGGCGAACGCCCGTCCCGGGCGTGACGACTTCCACCACGCCACGAGCGCCTTCACCCGGTCGACGAAGGACGGTCGGTCCTGCGTACGGGTCTCCCCCGCCGCGGTATCGGCGCTGGTCACGCCACGACCCTACGGGCGGCTCCCGCGCGCCACACCTCCGGCGACTCCTCCGGGGGCGCCGTCGGGCGGGAGCACCGCCGCGTCGTCGAGCAGGTACGGCCGGCGCGGCCGCCACACGCCGTCGTCGCCGTGCTCGTACAGGTGGAAGCCCTGCACGTCGAACCGCGCCTCGTACGTGGCCATCTCGTCGAAGGCACGGTCGAGGTCCGGGTCGCCGACCTCGTGGGCGACCGTGACGTGCGGGTGGTAGTTGAAGCGGAGCTCCTGCGTGAGCGGGCCGCTGCGCACCGCCTGCTCGAGGTGCTCGCACTCCGCGATGCCCTCGACCACCTGCACGAACACGACGGGCGACACCGGACGGAACGTCGCGCTGCCGCGCAGGTGGAGGCGGAACGGCGCCGCCGCGGCAGCGACGCGCTCGAGGTGCGCGTGCGCCGCGTCGAGGGCGTCCGGGTCGAGCACGGTCGGGCCGAGCAAGGTGATGTGCGGCGGGATCGCCGACGCCAGCGGGTCGCCGAAGCGCGCCCGGGCAGACTGCAGCTCGGTCGCGAAGGGCTCGGGGACCTCGATCGCGACGCCGATCCGCACCTGTCCGGGCCCGCGCTCCGGGAGGTTCACCTCGCGGTCCCCCCCGGCGGCAGCAGTCCCACGCGGTCGTACACCCGGGCCAGCGTGCCCGCGGCGATCTCCCGCGCCTTCTCGGCGCCCCGGGCCAGCACGGCGTCCAGCTCCGCCGGGTCCGCGAGGTAGCTGTTGGCACGCTCCTGGAACGGCGTGAGGACCTCGACGACGACGTCCGCCAGGTCGACCTTCAGCCGTCCGTACCCCTGCCCGTCGTACTCCGCGGCGATCTCCTCGACGCCGCGGCCCGTGAGGGCGGAGTAGATCGTCAGGAGGTTCGAGACGCCCGGCTTCGCGACGGGGTCGTAGCGGACCTCGGTCTCGGAGTCCGTGGCCGCCGACCGGATGCGCTTCGCCGCCGCCTTCGGCTCGTCGAGGAGCCAGACGACGCCCTTGCCGCCCGACGACGACTTGCTCATCTTCGCCGTGGGCTCCTGGAGGTCGTAGATCTTCGCGACCGAGCGCACGATGTGCGGCTCCGGGACGACGGCCGTCCCCGCACCGAAGCGGGCGTTGAGCCGTTCCGCGAGGTTGCGCGCGAGCTCGAGGTGCTGGCGCTGGTCCTCGCCGACCGGGACGAGGGCGGCGTCGTACAGCAGGATGTCCGCCGCCATGAGCACGGGGTAGGTGAACAGACCGACCGTCGTGCCCTCGCTGCCCTGCTTGGCCGACTTGTCCTTGAACTGCGTCATGCGACCGGCCTCGCCGAACCCCGTCTGGCACGACAGGACCCACGACAGCTCGGCGTGCTGCGGCACGTGCGACTGGACGAAGAGCGCCGACCGGTCGGGGTCGACACCGCCTGCGAGGTACTGGGCGGCCGTGCGGCGGGTGCGCTCGCGCAGCCGCTCCGGGTCGGGGTTCACCGTCAGCGCGTGCAGGTCGACCACGCAGTAAAGCGCGTCGTAGGAGTCCTGGAGCGCCACCCACTGCGACAGCGCACCGATGTAGTTGCCCAGGTGGAGGGAGTCCTCCGTGGGCTGCATCCCCGACAGGATGCGGGGCGTCGTGCCGCCCGTCGCGCCGTGCGCGGACCGCTGCGCGGCCACCGGTCCGGGTGCCGCCTCGACCTCAGTCGCCTCGATGGACATTGCCCCATTCTGACAGGTCGCCGGCCGCCCGGCCGAATCGCGACCGTCGTCCGGGCCCGCCGCGGGACGCCGAGCGGACCGGTCGCGTCAGGTCGCCTCGTCGTCGAACGGGGCGGTCCCGCCGGTCGCCGGGACGACCGGAGCGGGCGGGGGCGGGGGCGCCGTCCGGGACGGCCGCGGGTCGTCGTCGTCCTCGAGGAGCGCCTCGCGGACGATCCGGCGCGGGTCGTACTGGCGCGGGTCCAGCTTCGACCAGTCGACGTCGCCGACCTCGGCGCCGATCTCCGCGTCGACGCGTGCCTTGGCGTCGCGCAGGTACCCGCGCGCGGTCCGGACGAAACCGCCGAGCTGCTCGGCGTAGTGCGGAAGGCGCTCGGGGCCGATCACGAGGACCGCGACGACGAGGAGCACGACGAACTCGGCCCCGTTGATCCCGAACACGCCGTCAGACTACTCGCTCGTGGCCTCGTCCAGGACGACGCGCACGTCCCGCTCCTGGTCGCCCGTGCGGACGCGCAGCACCACGGTCTCGCCCGGCGCCTTGGCGCGGATCGCGACGATGAGCTCGTCCGACTCCGTCACCGGACGCCCGTCGATCGCCAGGATGACGTCGCCGGGACGGATGCCCGCGGCGTCGGCGGGACCGTCCGGCGTCACCGCCTGCTGCCCCTGCTGGTCCTCCGTGGAGACCTGCACGCCCTCGCCCTGGTAGCGCTGGTCCAGCAGGACGCCGATCACGGGGTAGGTCGCGACGCCGTCGGCGATGAGCTGCTCGGCCGTGCGCCGCGCCTGGTTCGAGGGGATGGAGAAGCCGAGGCCGATGCTCCCGGTGGCTGCCATCGCTCCCGGCGGCTGGGCGATCGCGGAGTTGATGCCGACGACCTCGCCGCTGCCGTTGACGAGCGGTCCGCCGGAGTTGCCCGGGTTGATCGCCGCGTCGGTCTGGATCGCGTTGATGAACGCCGTCTCGGCCGCCTCCCCGGCCTGGACGGGCCGGTTCAGCGCGCTGACGATGCCGGTCGTCACCGTCCCGTTGAGGCCGAGCGGCGCGCCGATCGCCACGACCGGGTCGCCGACGACGACACCGTCGGAGTCCGCCAGGGCGAGCGGTGTCAGCCCGGTGTCCGGGACCTTCACGACGGCGAGGTCGTAGTCGACGGTGCGGCCCACGAGCTCGGCCGGGCTCTCGTGGCCGTCGGCGAAGAGCACGACGACCTCGCCACCCTCCGCGGCGCCCGCCACGACGTGGTTGTTCGTCAGGATGTAGCCGTCCTCGCGCAGCACGAAGCCGGAGCCGGTCGCGACGCCGCCGGTCCCGCGCACCTGCAGCGACACGACGCTCGGCAGGACGGTGGACGCGATGTCCGCGACGGACCCGGCCGGCCGGTCGAGGTCCCGGCCCTCGACGCTCGCCGCGGGCAGGCCCACGACGGCGCCCTGCGCGGGCTCGAGGACGCGGTCCGCCGTGACACCGCCCGCCGCGCCCGCCACGAGGGCGAGGGCGACGAGCCCGACCACGCCGGCCGGGCGCACGCCGCGCGAGCGTCGACCCGGCCGCGCCGGTGGCGCGACGAGCGTCGGGTCGACGGTCGGACGGACGTACCCCGCAGGGGCGCTCGGCGGCGCCGGCGGGACGTGGCCGTCAGGACTCGCGTACCAGCCGGTGCCCGACGCGCCGCCAGCCTGCGGGGGCGGGGGCGGTGGGACGTCCTGCGTCGGCGCGCCCTGCGGGGACCGGGGCGGCAACGGCGCCGCGGGGCGGTAGGCCGACGGCGGGGCGAAGGGGTTGGGCGAGGCGTGGTCGGGGCGCCCCGGGGCGCCCCCGCCGTTCGAGGGGTCGGTCATGGGGTGCCGATCGCTCCTGTCATGGTCGTCCAGCCCCGGGAGATGCGCGCCGGGACCCCGGCATCGTAGTCACGCGCCGGGAAGCTCGCCACGAGGTCGGCGAGGTCGTCCTGCCCGGTGTCGGCCACCACGTCGACGACCGTGTCGCCGGACTGCCACACCACGTGCCACGGCTCCTCGGACAGCACGTGGACGGTCCGGCCGTCGACGTCCCACGTGCCGACGCCCGCGAGCGCCGCGCTGTCGAGGACGCCGACCCGCTCGCGCACGACGGCCTCCCCGCCCGGCGTGCGCAGGTCGATCTCGAGCAGGTCCCGCTCGTCGCGCACCGCGACGACGGTGACGTCGTCGGGCAGCGCGGTGGGGCGCGTCCACCCGCGGGCGGCGAGCGCGGAGAGCTCCGTCGTGCCGCTGCCCTGCCCGCTCGCGCCGACGCCTGCGGCCGACGCTCCCGAAGGGGCCTGCGCGAGCACGGTGAGCGGGTCGCTGCGGTGCAGGCTCGGCGTGATGGTCGGGGTCTGCCCCAGCGCGAACAGCCCGACGGCGGCGGCACCGACGCCGCCGACGACGAGCGCTGCCAGCCGGCGACGGATCGTGCGCTCGCGCACCTCACCCCGCCACTCCCCGCGCGGGAGGACGGCGGGCGCGCCGGGCGTGGCCCACGGGTCGACGGCGGCGGGCGGCCGCCTCAGCGGGTCGTCGTCGCTCGACGGGATCTGCGCCGAGAGCGCGAGCAGGCGGGCCGTCAGGTCGGGAGCGGGCTCGACGTCCGCCGCGGCGCACAGCGTGCGGCGCGCCGCGCGGGCCGCGGCGAGCTCCTCGGCGCACTGCGGGCAGCCGGCGACGTGCTCGAGGACGCGCTCGCCCTCGGCGGGCGAGAGCTGGCCGTCGACGAGCGCGGAGAGCCGTGACCCGAGGTGCGTCACGCGACCTCCTGCGGGGCGCGCTCGGCTGCGGCGGGACGCTCGGCCGGGTCGCGGTGCGGCAGCGCCGCGCGCAGCTGGGAGCGCGCGCGGTGGATGCGGGACCGCACCGTGCCCAGCTTGATCCCGAGCGTCACGGCGATCTCCTCGTAGGACAGCCCCTCGATGTCGCACAGCACGACGGCGGCGCGGTACTCGGGCGACAGCGCGTCGAGCGCGCGCTGCACGTCGTGGTCGAGGTTCGCGTGCTCGTAGCCCCGCTCGGGCTCCGCGAGGTCGCCTCTCGCCGGGTAGAGCGCGTCGTCGTCACCCATCGACTCCATGCGGATGCGCTGCTTGCGCCGCACCTGGTCGAGGAAGAGGTTGGTCGTAATGCGGTGGAGCCAGCCCTCGAACGTCCCGGGCGTGTAGCTCGACAGCGAGCGGAACACGCGGACGAACGTCTCCTGGGTGAGGTCCTCGGCGTCGTGCCGGTCGCCCGTGAGGCGGTACGCGAGCCGGTACACGCGCGCCGAGTGCTCCCGGACGATCTCGTCCCAGGAGGGCGCCACCCACGCCGCCGGGTCGTCCTGCGGGCGTACGGGCACCGTCGGTCGTCTGTCGCTCACACCGTCCATCGTCCCAGAACAACGCCCGTCGGCGGCGGCGTGTTCCCTGCGCCTGCGGGGACGTGCGCCGGACCTCCACCCGACGTGCGCACCCGCTCCCTCGTCGGGCGGCGCGCGTCCGCGCCTGCGCGAGCGGGTCCGGGTACGATCCGGGAGCAGGCGGCGCACCGCGCCGGGCCCGTGCGCCGGCGGCGTCGCGGGCGGCGACCTGGACCACGAGCACACGGAGGACCCGATCACGAACGACGTCGGCACGAACCGCAGCGCCAAGGCCGCCGGCTGGGTGTACTGCGAGGACTTCGTCCCCGAGGACGAGGTGCTGCTGCGTGCCCGCGACCGCGCCGCGGAGCTCGGCTGCCCCGCGATCCTGCCCGGTGCGGGCGCGCTGCTCCGTGTCCTCGCGGCGGCGCTCGCCGCCCGGGCGGTGGTGGAGATCGGCACCGGCACCGGTGTGGCGTCGCTGTGGCTCCTGCGCGGCATGCCCGTCGACGGCGTCCTGACGACCATCGACGTCGAGGTCGAGCACCAGCGGGCCGCGAAGGAGGCGTTCGCCGAGGAGGGCGTCGCGCCGACGCGTACGCGCACGATCCCCGGCCGGGCGAGCGACGTGCTCCCCCGCCTCACCGACGGCGCCTACGACCTCGTCCTCGTCGGGGGTGACGAGCTCGGCTACCCCGAGTACGTCGAGCAGGGTCTGCGGCTCCTGCGACCGGGTGGGGTGCTGGCCGTGGACGGGGCGCTGCACCAGGACCGCGTGGCCGACCCGGCCCGGCGTGACGAGGTCACCACCGTCGTCCGCGAGGTCGGCCGCGCGCTGCGCACCGACGAACGCGTCCTGCCGGCGCTCCTGCCGAGCGGCGACGGGCTGCTCCTGGCAGTGCGGCGCTGACCGGGGCGTCGCCTCCGGTCAGAGCTGGTCGAGCGCCGCGAGCAGGAGGCGCGCGCCGTACCCGGTCGCTCCCTCGACGACCTCGTGGCGCTCCGTCCCCGAGCGCGCCGGCCCGGCGACGTCGAGGTGCGCCCACGGCACGGGGCCGACGAACTCCCGCAGGAACAGCGCCGCGGTGATCGAGCCGCCGCCCGGGCTCTCCAGCGGCACGTGGCGCAGGTCGGCGACGTCGGAGCGCAGCGCGCCGGCGTAGTCCTCGACCAGCGGCATGCGCCACACGGCCTCGCCCGTGGCGCGGCCCGCGGCCTCGAGCGCCGCCGCGACGGCCTCGTCCGTGGCGTACAGCGCGCCGTGCCCACGACCGAGGCCGAGCGTCGCCGCGCCGGTGAGGGTCGCGACGTCGACGAGCACGTCGGGCGCGAGCCGGCTCGCGGCGAAGCCGAGGGCGTCGGCCAGGACGAGCCGCCCCTCGGCGTCGGTGTTCGCCACCTCGACGGTGCGGCCCGAGAACGTCCGCAGCACGTCCCCCGGACGGTAGGAGGCCGCGCCGACGTGGTTCTCGGCGAGCGGCAGCACCGCGGTCACGCGGCGGTCGAGCCGGGCCTGCGCCGCGCCGAGGACGGCCGCGAGCGCGACGGCGGCGCCCGCCATGTCCGTCTTCATCGGCACCATGGCCTCGCGCGGCTTGATCGACAGGCCGCCCGTGTCGTAGGTGATGCCCTTGCCCACCACGACGACGTGCCGCGCGTCCGCTCCCTCGGCGAGGACGCCGTGGTCCCGCGGGTCGTACGAGACCGTGACGAGCCGCGGTGGCCGCGCGGAGCCCGCGCCGACCGCGAGCAGCGCGCCGAATCCCTCGGCCGCGAGCTCGCGGGGGCCGCGGACGGAGACGTCCAGCCCGTGCTCCTGGGCCAGCCGACGGGCACGGTCCGCGAGCCACTCGGGCCCCTTGACGTCGGCGGGCGTGTTCGCGAGGTCGCGCACGAGCCACGTGGCGCGCGCACTGCGACGCGCCGCCTCGATCGCGGGCTCCTGGTCCGGCCGTCCGTCGGGGGCCAGCAGCACCAGCTGCTCGGCGGGCGCGTCGCTCCCGCGCGCGCCGGAGGCGGCCTGCTGGGCACGGCGCGGCTGCCGGTAGGCCGCCAGGAGGTAGCCCTCGACGAAGGCGCGTACGCCCTCCGCGCCCGCGTCCGCCGTCGCCGCGCTGACGACGCGCTCCAGGCCGCGGGTCGTCCGCGCGAGCGCGGCACCCGCGCGGCGCAGGGACGCGGCGTCGCCACGGCCGACGCCGAGGAGCACGAGGCGTGTCGGCAGACCGGCCCAGGGCAGCCGCGTGGTCGACCCCACGTGGGCGCGCGGCAGGTCGACGCGGACGACGTCCCCGGCGGCGCCGCGGAATGCCGGTCCCCCGGACCGCTCCGCGAGCTCGGCCAGGTCGACGCCGTAGCGCACCGCGGCGTCCACCGTGCCGGCGCGGGGCTGGAGCCCCTCGCCGTCCTCGTGGGCCGGAGCGACCGCGACGACGACCGCCGCGACGTCGTCGTCCGCGAGGAGCGGCGACTCGCGCACGCTGCCGCGCGCCGCGACCACGTCGGGCAGCGGACGGGGGACGTCGGTGCCCGCGGTCGTCACGGCGCCGCGGTCACGAGCGACCAATCAGCCCACCACGGCCTGGAGCGCGTCACCGAGCTCGCTGGCCTCGGTCGCGTTGAGCTCCACCACGAGCCGCCCCCCGCCCTCGAGCGGGACGCGCATGACGATGCCCCGCCCTTCCTTGGTGACCTCCAGCGGGCCGTCACCCGTCCGTGGCTTCATCGCAGCCATTGGTGGCTCTCCATTTCGTCGTCCCGGTCCGCCCCGCGTGCGCGGGGGCGGGGCGCCACCGCGGTCCGTCGCGACGCCCGGGCAGCCGTCCGGCGCACCCGGGACGCGCGCCCGACCTCCGACGACGCCCGCGGCACAGTCTAGTTCACGCGCACCGACATCTCGGGCATCACGGGGGCCAGCCCGACGGCGGGACCAGGCGCCACAGCTGCCACAGCCACCACGCCTGCCCGGCGACGAACGCCAGGGCCACGCCGGCGAGCCACGTACGCGACCGCGTCCAGCCCGCCGTCACGGCGGCCAGCGGGAAGGCCAGCAGGAGGAACCGGACGAGCGACGTCCCCGGCTGCACCGTCGCGACAAGGTAGGCCAGGTACGCGCCGGACCACGCGTGCATCTCCGGGCCGAGCCGCGCTGCGACCGGGTTCAGCACGAGCGCCGCCACGAGCACCAGCAGGACGGCGAGGAGCCACGGCCCGGCATCGGCGAACAGCCACCGCGAGACGTCGACCCACGGGACGAACGGCACGACGTCCGCACCGCCCCGCCAGGCCTCCTGGGTGCGGAAGTACGCCCCGGGGACGCCGGTCACGTACCGGCACACCAACGGCCACAGCAGGCCGCTCACGACGGCGACCCCGAGCAGTCCGCCGAGGCGCGCGGCGTCGGGCCCGCGCAGGTCGCCGCGTCGCCACCGCGCCAGGCCGTGCCACAGCACGACGGCCGCCACGGGCAGCGCGACGGCGCGCGTGAGGCCCAGGAGCACGACCACGAGCGCCGTCCACCCGTAGCGCCGACGGGCCAGGAGCAGCAACGCGCCGGCGACCAGCAGCAGCGCGAGCGACTCGGTGTACGCGACCTGCAGGACCGGGCTGGACGGGAACACGCCGACGAGGAGGACGGTCGCCAGCGGGAGGCCGGGGCGGCGCTCCACCGCCGCGGCGCCCGCCGTCGCGACGAGCCGGTGGATCACGACGGCGGCGGCGGCCCCGCACAGGAGGGCGAGCGTCGGCGCGAGGACGTCCCAGCCCGCGCCGGTCAGCGCGTGCAGGCCCCGCACGAGCGTCGGGAAGAGCGGGAAGAACGCCCACGGGTTCTGCAGCACGGCACCGTCGGCGCCGACGGGCAGCACGTCGGGGTAGCCGGTCTCGAAGATCTCGCGGTACCAGCTCGCGTCCCACATGCGGCCGACGTACGCGCCGTACGACGGCGCGGCGTCCGTCCACGGGTTGGCCTCCTGGGAGCGCGCGACGACGACGAGAAGCACCGCGCTGACGGCGCGCGCGAGGGCGTGGACGGCCAGGGCCTGCACCCACCACGGCCAGGTCGCGGGCCGCAGCGCGCGCCGCGGCGCGCGGTGCTGGGTGGGGCGCAGGGTGGGGCGCAGGGTGGTGCGGCGCGACGTGCTGCGGACCGGCGCGCGGCCGGTGACGCCGGTGGTCGTCACGCGAGCCCTCGGACCGCCGCGGCCGGGGGCTGCTCGTCGCGCACCGCGGCGACCATGTCGAGGACACGGCGCGTGGCCGCGACGTCGTGCGCGCGGAAGACGCGCGCACCGAGCCATGCCGCGAGCGCCGTCGCCGCGAGGGTGCCCTCGAGCCGGTCGTCGGCCGGCAGGTCGAGCGTCTCCCCCACGAAGTCCTTGCGCGACAGGGCCATGAGCAGCGGGAAGCCGAGGCTCGCGAGCACCTGCGTGCGGCGCAGCAGGTGCAGGGAGTGCCACGTGTTCTTGCCGAAGTCGTGCGTGGGGTCCACGAGGACGGACGCACGCGGCACGCCGCACGCGACGGCACGCTCGGCCGCGCCGCGCAGGGTCGCGACGACGTCCTGGACCACGCCGTCGCGCGGGTCGGACGCACCCGGTCGTGCCGGGTACGTGACACGGACCGGGTCGGTGCGGGGCGCGGCGCCGCCCGTGTGGGAGCACACGACGCCGACGCCGTGCTCCCCCGCGACCTCGACGAGCCTCGGGTCGTGTCCCGCCCAGGTGTCGTTGAGCAGGTCGGCGCCCGCGGCCACGGCCTCGCGCGCGACCTCCGAGCGCCACGTGTCGACGCTGACGAGCAGATCGGGGAAGTCGGCGCGCACGCGCGCGACGAACGGCACGACGCGCCGCACCTCCTCCGCGACCGTGACCTCCGGGCCCGTGCCGGCGCGCACGCCCCCCACGTCGACGATCTCGGCGCCCTCGTCGGCGGCCCGGGCGACCGCGGCGAGCGCGGCGCCGTCGTCGAGCTGGCGCGCCCCCGCCCAGAACGAGTCGTCGGTGCGGTTGACGATCGCCATGACCGCGGGGCGGTCCAGCGCGCGGCCGCGCAGCACGAGCGCGCTGCCGCGCGGGGGGAGGTCCAGCGGAGGCACGTCGAGCGGGGCCACGCCGAGCGCGGGCTGCTCGTCGGCGCCCACCGTCGTCAGCGCGCTCCGGCGGCGCGACGCTGGTCGGCCGCCATCGCGGCGGTGGCCTCCCGCTCCTCGGCGCGCAGCAGCGCGCCGCGCTCGCAGACGTAGTCGACGGCCTCGGCCGGGTCGTCGCACAGGTGGACGAGGTCGAGGTCGGCGGGGCTGATCATGCCGCGGTCCACGACGGCCGTGCGCGCCCACTCCAGGAGCCCGCCCCAGTAGTCCGAGCCGATGAGCGCGAGCGGGAACTCGGTGATCTTGTGCGTCTGCACGAGCGTGAGCGCCTCGAACAGCTCGTCGAACGTGCCGAACCCTCCGGGGAGCACCACGAAGCCCTGCGCGTACTTGACGAACATGGTCTTGCGCGCGAAGAAGTAGCGGAAGTTCACGCCGACGTTGACCCACGGGTTCATGCCCTGCTCGAACGGCAGCTCGATGCCGAGACCGACCGAGGTCCCGCCCGCCTCGGCCGCGCCCTTGTTCGCGGCCTCCATGATCCCGGGCCCGCCACCGGTGATGACGGCGTACCCCTCCGCCACGAGGCGGCGGCCGACGTCCTCCGCGAGCGCGTAGTCGGGGTGGTCGGTGCTCGTGCGCGCGGAGCCGAACACGGACACGGCCGGCCCGAGCTCCGCGAGGGCGCCGAAGCCCTCGACGAACTCGCTCTGGATCCGCATCACGCGCCACGGGTCGCTGTGCACCCAGTCCGCGCTCTGGCTCGAGTCCAGCAGGCGCTGGTCCGTCGTCTGGCGGGGGATCTGGCTGCCCCGCAGGAGCACGGGCCCCTTGCGGTAGCCGGTCCCGCTCTCCGGCATCCCCTCGTCGGAACCCTCGTCGCGGATCGTGTCGCTCATGCGCACGAGCCTAAGCCGCGACGCCCCCGGCGAGCCACGCACGCAGCGCGCGTCGGCACAGGTCGAGCTGGCGGACGGGGCAGCGCTCGTCGTCCGTGTGCGCGAGCAGCGGGTCGCCCGGGCCGAAGTTCACCGCGGGCACCCCGAGCTCGGCGAACCGCGCGACGTCGGTCCAGCCGTACTTCGGGGCCGGCGCGCCGCCCGTGACGGCCAGCACGCTGGCGGCGAAGTCGGCGGCCAGGGGGTCGTCGAGGCCGGGGCGCGCTCCGGGCGCAGCGTCGGTGACGACGACCTCGAACCCGTCGAACAGCTCCGCCACGTGCTGCGTCGCCTCTTTCACGGACCGCGCGGGCGCGAACCGGTAGTTCACGGTGACGACGCACTCGTCGGGCACGACGTTGCCCGCGACGCCGCCACGGACGCCCACGGCGTTCATGCCCTCGCGGTACACCAGCCCGTCGACCTCCACGTCGCGCGGCACGTACGCCGCGAGCCGGTCGAGGACCTCGTGCGCCGCGTGGATCGCGTTCGAGCCGGTCCACGCGCGCGCGGAGTGCGCGGCGACCCCCGGCACGCGCACGTCGACGCGCAGGGTGCCGTTGCACCCGCCCTCGAGGCCGGCCGACGTGGGCTCGCCCAGGACCGCGAAGTCGGCGGCGAGCAGGTCGGGGCGGTTGCGGGCGAGCCGGCCGAGGCCGTTGAGCTCGGCCGAGACCTCCTCGTGGTCGTAGAAGATCCACGTGACGTCCTGCGCCGGGGTGTCGAGCTCGGCCGCGAGCGCGAGCTGGACCGCGACGCCGCCCTTCATGTCGACCGTGCCACGACCCCAGACCTCGGCGCCCTCGCCCTCGCCGACGACGCGCGTGGGCAGGTTCGGCGGGTCCGTGAGGGGCACCGTGTCGATGTGGCCCGCGACGACGACGCGACGGTCGCGCCCGAGCGTCGTACGGGCGACGACCGCGTCTCCGTCGCGCGTGACCTCGAGGTGCGCGCACGCGCGCAGCGCCGTCTCGATCGCGTCCGCGAGCGCGCGCTCGTCGCCGCTCACCGACGGGATGTCGCACACGGCGCGGAGGAGCGTCAGCAGGTCCCCGGTGAGGTCGAGGACGGGCCTCGGACCGGTCGTGGGAGCGTCGGCGTGGCGGTCGGCGGTCGGGCTCACCCCAGCACCCTACCGGCGCCGATAGGGTGGTCCGCATGACTTCTGCGACCCCGGCGACCGGCTCCCCGACGGCTGCCTCCGCACCGCGCGCGGCGTGGGGCCACGGCCTCGCGACCGTGGCCGACGACGGCACCGTGCTCGACGTCTGGTACCCCTCCCCCGCCCTGGGCGACGCGCCCGCCGACACGTCCGTGCCGGCCTCCCTCGAGGCGCTCGCGGAGCGCGACGAGGTGCGCCGGGTGGACGTGCGCGTCGTGCGCACGGTGATCGACCTCGACGCCCCGCCCGCCGACACCGCGGACGCGTACCTGCGCCTGCACCTGCTCTCGCACCGGCTCGTCGCGCCGCACGGGCTGTCGCTCGACGGGATCTTCGGCGTGCTCGCCAACGTCGTGTGGACGAGCCACGGGCCGTGCGCGACCGCCGGCTTCGAAGAGACCCGCCTGCGCCTGCGCGCCACGGGCCAGCCGGTCACCGTCCACGGGGTCGACAAGTTCCCCCGCATGGTCGACTACGTCGTCCCCGCCGGGGTGCGCATCGCGGACGCCGACCGGGTGCGGCTCGGCGCCCACCTCGCGGCGGGCACGACGGTCATGCACGAGGGCTTCGTGAACTTCAACGCCGGCACGCTCGGGGCGTCGATGGTCGAGGGCCGCATCTCCGCGGGCGTGGTCGTGGGCGACGGGTCCGACATCGGCGGCGGCGCCTCCATCATGGGGACGCTCTCCGGCGGCGGGCGCGAGGTCATCTCCGTCGGCCAGCGGTCCCTGCTCGGCGCGAACGCCGGGCTCGGCATCCCGCTCGGCGACGACTGCGTCGTGGAGTCCGGGCTGTACGTCACCGCGGGCACGAAGGTCACGGTCGTCGGGCAGCCCGGCCCGGACGGTGGACCGCTCGTCGTCAAGGCGCGCGACCTCGCCGGACGCTCCGGGCTGCTGTTCCGCCGCAACTCGGTGACGGGGGGCGTCGAGGCCGTGTCCCGCACGGGGTCCGGCGTCGAGCTCAACGCGGCGCTGCACGCCAACTGACGTCCCGCTCGCGGCGATCCCGATGGCTTCCCGACGCAGCACGCGCCGCCGGAAGGGGCGCGCGTCCGGGCACCGTCCGCTGCGCGCCGCGGTCACGCTGCTGACGGTGACCGCGGTGGGGGCGGGTGCCGTGGTCGTCGCGCTGAACCGGCTGGACGACAGCACCCCCGTCGCGGAGCGCTGCGCGGCCACGGCCGGAGAGCGGTCGTGGTACCTGTCCGTCGCGCAGGCCGACAACGCCGCCCTGGTCACCGGGACGTCGTTGCGGCGAGGGCTGCCGGCCCGGGCCGCGACCATCGGCATCGCCACCGCCCTGCAGGAGTCGCGCCTCGTCAACATCGACTACGGCGACCGCGACTCGGTCGGGCTCTTCCAGCAGCGCCCGTCCCAGGGCTGGGGATCGGTCGAGCAGATCATGGACCCGGTGTACTCGACGAACGCGTTCTACGACGTGCTCGAGACCGTCGACGGCTACGAGGACATGGAGATCACCGTCGCCGCGCAGACGGTGCAGCGGTCCGCGTTCCCCGACGCCTACGCCCAGCACGAGCCGCGTTCGCGCGCGTGGGCGTCGTCGCTGACCGGCTACTCCCCCGCGACGCTCACGTGCGAGCTCGCGGCCGTGTCCGCCGACGAGATCGCCGCGACGCACGCGGACCCGACCGCGCCGCTCCTCGCACGCGTCGCGCGCGACCTCGGCGACCTGCCCGCGGTCTCCGCCGGCGACACCGCCCCAGGAGTCGTCACGGTC
Organism: Cellulosimicrobium sp. NPDC057127; assembly: GCF_042670945.1. Taxonomy (NCBI): domain Bacteria; kingdom Bacillati; phylum Actinomycetota; class Actinomycetes; order Micrococcales; family Promicromonosporaceae; genus Cellulosimicrobium; species Cellulosimicrobium sp. NPDC057127. The sequence continues at coordinate 93,467 of NZ_JBHUUP010000013.1, read as the reverse complement.
GAGACCACGTCCTTGCCCGCGGCCGCGGGCGACGGCGGCGCCGAGCGGGCCGCGTGGGCGGTCGCGCAGTGGGCCGTCGCGTCGGCGGACGCGACGCACCTCGTCGCCGTCGACGTCGCCGACCGGCGCTGGACGCGCGCCGAACCGACGTGGGAGGTCGTGGACCGCGCGGCGGACGCCACGCCCGCGCCGTCCCCGGGCACCGTCCGCCTCACCGTCGCGACGCCGCCCTCCTGAGCCCGGAGCGCGGACGCCACGAGCCCGGAGCAGGGACGCCGCGCACCCCGACGAGGTGCGCGGCGTCCGAACGGAGCGGGAGCGGGCGTCAGCGGTCCGCGACGGCGACGTAGTCGCGCTCGGTCGCGCCCGTGTAGACCTGGCGGGGCCGGCCGATCTTCGTCTGCGGGTCCTTCATCATCTCGCGCCACTGGGCGATCCAGCCGGGCATGCGGCCGAGCGCGAACAGCGGCGTGAACATGGCAGGCGAGAAGCCCATCGCCTTGTAGATGAGGCCGGTGTAGAAGTCGACGTTCGGGTAGAGCTTGCGCTCGATGAAGTAGTCGTCGTTGAGCGCGATCTCCTCGAGGCGCATGGCGATGTCGAGGAGGTCGTCCTTCTTGCCGAGCGTGGACAGCACCGCATCGGCGGACTTCTTGACGATCGCGGCGCGCGGGTCGTAGTTCTTGTAGACCCGGTGCCCGAAGCCCATGAGGCGGACGCCGTCCTCCTTGTCCTTCACCTTGCGCATGAAGGTGTCGACGTCGTACTCGGCGTTCGCGATCTTGTCGAGCATCGACAGCACGGCCTCGTTGGCCCCGCCGTGCAGCGGGCCCGAGAGCGCGTTGACGCCGGCGGCGACCGACGAGTACAGGTTCGCGTGCGACGAGCCGACGATCCGCACGGTCGACGTCGAGCAGTTCTGCTCGTGGTCGGCGTGCAGGATGAGGAGCTTGTCGAGAGCGTCGACGACGACCGGGTCGGCCTCGTACTGCTGGTACGGCGTCGCGAACGTCATGCGCAGGAAGTCGTCGACGTAGCCGCGCGAGTAGTCGGGGTAGAGCAGCGGCTCACCGACGCGACGGCGGTGCAGGTACGACGTGATCGTGCGGGTCTTGGCGAGCAGCAGGACGGTCGCGAGCTCGACCGTCTCGTCGTCGAACGGGTCGAGCGACTCCGGGTAGAACGTCGACAGCGCGTTGATCGCCGACGAGAGCACCGCCATCGGATGGCCGTCGCGCGGGAACGTCCCCATGAACGTGCGGAAGTCCTCGTGCACGAACGTGTGGCGGTTGACGCGCTCGACGAAGGCGTCGAGCGTCGCGGCGTCGGGCAGCTCGCCGTGGATGAGCAGGTAGGCGACCTCGAGGAAGCTCGACCGCTCGGCCAGCTGCTCGATGGGGTAGCCGCGGTAGCGCAGGATGCCTGCCTCGCCGTCGATGTACGTGACGCTCGACTCGCACGAGGCGGTGTTCATGAAGCCCGGGTCGACCGTGACGAGACCCGTGGACCTGAGCAAGGAGGACACGACGATCCCGTCGTTGCCCTCGGACGCCGCGACCACGGGCAGGTCCTGCGCCTGGTCGTCGACGAGGAGGCGGACCGTCGCCTGCTGGGTGGTGGTCATGGTTTCCTTCCTGCTGCTGCTCGCGCCGTTGCCGCGCGGTCGACCGTACCCCGCTCGCGCGGCACGTGACCAATCCAGGACGGACACACGATCGTCACACTACCGTGAGCCAGGTCACACCATGGTTCCGCCGTCCGTGAGTCTCGCGGCGGCCTCGGCCACGCGCTCGTCGGAGGCGGTGAGGGCGACGCGCACGTGCCGCGCGCCGGCGTCCCCGTAGAACGCGCCCGGCCCGACGAGGATGCCGAGGTCGGCCAGCGCCGACACCGTCTCCCAGCAGTCCGTGGCGCCGCCCCCCGCGCGCCGCGCCCACAGGTACAGGCCGGCCTCCGAGTGGTCGGTCACGAGCCCGCTCGCGCCGAGCGCGCCGAGCAGCAGGTCCCGCCGGCGGGCGTAGGTCTCGCGCTGGGCGGCGACGTGGGCGTCGTCGGACAGCGCGGCGACCGTCGCCGCCTGCACGGGCGCGGGCACGATCATGCCGAGGTGCTTGCGCGTGGCGAGCAGGTCGGCGACGAGCCGCGCGTCCCCCGCGACGAACGCCGCCCGGTACCCCGCGAGGTTCGACTGCTTCGACAGGGAGTAGGCGACGAGCAGGCCGTCGTGCGAGCCGCCGGCCACCGCCGGTTCGAGCAGACTCGGCACGCCGCCCGACGCGTACGGCTCGGTCCACGCGAGCTCGGCGTAGCACTCGTCGCTCGCCACGACGGCGCCGATCTCGCGCGCCGCGGCGACGACGCGCGCGAGGTGAGCGGCGTCGAGCACCCGGCCCGTGGGGTTGCTCGGCGAGTTGACCCACACCAGCCGCACGTCCGGCCGGCCGGCCCACTCCTCGACGTCGTCGGTCGCGAGCGGCGTCGCGCCCGCCAGGCGCGCCCCGACGTCGTACGTGGGGTACGCGGTGCGCGGGTGCACGACGACGTCGCCCGGCCCGAGGCGCAGCAGCGACGGCAGGAGGCCGACGAGCTCCTTGCTGCCGATCGTCGGCAGGACGGCCGCCGGGTCGAGGTCGGGCACGCCGCGACGGCGGGCGAACCACGCGGACACGGCCTCCCGCAGGGCGGGGGTGCCGTGCGTCGTGGGATAGCCGGGCGCGTCCGCGGCACGGGCGAGCGCCTCACGGACGACGACCGGCGTCGGGTCGACCGGCGTGCCGATCGACAGGTCCACGAGACCGCGCGGGTGCGCCCGCGCCCGCTCGACGTACGGGCCGAGCGTGTCCCACGGGTAGGCCAGGCCGGAGAGGTCGGCGAGTCCCATGACCGACGAACGCGGCCGCGTCAGGCCTGCGGCGGGAGCGCCGCGATCATCGGGTCGTCCTTCTCGATGAGACCCATCTTGGCCGCTCCCCCGGGCGAACCGAGCTCGTCGAAGAACTCGACGTTGGCGCGGTAGTAGTCGCTCCACTCCGTGGGGACGTCGTCCTCGTAGTAGATCGCCTCGACCGGGCACACCGGCTCGCACGCGCCGCAGTCGACGCACTCGTCGGGGTGGATGTACAGCGACCGCTTGCCCTCGTAGATGCAGTCCACGGGACACTCCTCGATGCACGCCTTGTCCTTGACGTCGACGCACGGCTGGGCGATCACGTAGGTCACGACCGGGGAACCTTTCTGGCGACGGCGGACCGCGGGGAGATCGGCTGCGGCGTCCCGTGAGCACGGGGCACCGTCCTGGCCGCGCGCGGTCACGGAGGGCATGCGTGTCTAGTATCGCTCAGGTCGGGCGGTGGTCGCCCGCCACGGACCAGCCAGTGGACGGACGTGACATGACCCACGACCAGCGAGAGGGCTCGTCGGCGGCCGGAGCGGCGGACGCGGTCCCGTGGGACACCTGGGTCCCCGGCACGCGCGTCGTCGTGCGCCGACGGCTCGAGGACGACGAGGCCGGCGCCTCGGGCACGCCCCTCACGGACGTCATCGGCGTCGTGGTGGACGTCACCCCGGAGGCCGTCACGCTGCGCGAGGACGCCGGCGGGGGCCCCCCGCACCGGGGCCACGGCCCGCACGACCCCGCACCGGTGCTCGTCGTCGTCCGCCGGGACGCCGTCGTCGCCGGCAAGGTCGTCCCGCCACGGCCGCCGCGCCGCCCGGCCTGACCCCCGGCGAGCGCCCGTCCACCGGCTCAGCGCACGACGACGGCCGAGCCCTCGACGGCCACGACCACGTGACCGGCCGCACCCAGCGCGGGCAGCGTCGCCCGCCAGCGGCCGGCGGCGTCGAGCTCGACCCGCTCGGGCTCGCGGGGCTCGTCGCGGGCGCCCAGGAGCGCCCGCACGGCGTCGGGGCGGTCGAAGAACTCCCCGACCGGTGCGTTCGACTCCAGCGCCTGCACGAGCTGCTCGAGGTCCCGCACGACGACGCGCAGCGCGGACGCGACCCACGCCGCGTTGTCGGTCACCATCGCCTCGGTGCGGCGCGGGTCGGTGCGCCCCACGCGGGTCCCGTCCCGGAAGCTGCCCGCGGCGAGCCCCAGCGCGACGTCGCGCACCGGCGCGTCCGCGACGACCCCGAGGAGCTCGGTGGCGAGGACGTGCGGGACGTGGCTGACGAGGGCGGCCGACTCGTCGTGCACGTCGTCGGTCACCACGTGAGCCGTCCCGCCGAGCGGCCCGGTGACCAGCCGGAGCACGGTCGCCAGCGCGTCCGCCCGTGTCGACGCGTCGACCGTCACGGCCCAGCGCGCGCCGTCGAGCAGGTCCGCGTCGGACGCCTCGAAGCCGGACCGCTCCGTGCCCGCCATCGGGTGCGCACCGACGTACCGCGAGCCGAGACCGGCGGCCCCCACGGCGTCGCGCACCGCACCCTTCACGCTGCCGACGTCGGTGACGACCGTCCTCCCGCGCACGTGCCGGGCCACCTCGGCCGCGACGGCGCGCATGGCGCGCAGCGGTACCGCGAGCACCAGCACGTCGGGCTCGTCGGCGCACAGCGCGTCCAGCCCGGGCGCGACACGCAGCCCGGCCTGGACGGCGGCGTCGCGGGTCCGCGGTGTCGTGTCGAACCCGGAGACCGCGACCCCGCGGGCATGCAGCAGGCGCGCCACCGAGCCGCCCACGAGCCCGAGCCCGACGACCGCCACGGAGGGGGGCGCGGAGCCGCCACCACCATCGGCAGCGCTCCCCCGCGCCTGCGGACCTGCCGTCGCGTCGCTCACCACAGCAGCCCGCTCGCGAGCGCGGGCGCGGACGTGCCCGGCCCGACGCTGCCCACCGGGACGTGCGCGGCGTCGACGTCCGCGTGCACGCCGTCGTCGAGCTCGCCGCGCGCCGGGACCACGCCGAGGGTCTTCAGCGAGTCGCCCGCGCGGAGCAGGTCCCCGAGCACCGCGCGGACCGGCTCGTCCCAGGGGGCGCCGTCGACGGTGAGGACGAAGACGTACGCGCCGGCGACGCGGTGCACGTGCTTGAGCGGCCGGGTCACGAGGCTCGACAGGTTCACGCCCCGCTCGCCGAACGAACGGGTGATGCGTGCGAGCACGCCCGGGCCGGTGACCACGGGCGTCACGGCGAGCATGGTCCGCCACGCCCCGGCGTGCCTGTCGCGCGCACGGGCGAGGACGGCCGGGGCCTCGGTGCGCGTCGCGAGGACGAGGAACCGGGTCCGTGCCCCCGCGAAGTCCTCGACCCCGCGCTCGAGCGTCCGCAGGTCGTAGAGCTCGCCGCAGATGCGCGGCCCGAGCGCCACCTGGTGCGGCGCCGCGTCGCGGCACGCCGCCGCGTTCGACGCCGCGGCCACGGTCCGCAGACCGGTGCGGGCCACGAAGCCCTGGCACTGCGCGAGACCGTGCGGGTGCGCACTGACCTCGGTGAGCTCGCCGTGATCGTGACGCACGAACGCGTCGAACTCGATGTCGAGGACCACCTCGTCGACGGCGACGACGTCCGGGCTGCCGACGATCGCGTCGAGCGACGGCACGACGTACCCCTCGACCGTGTTCTCGATCGCGACGACCCCGCGCGCGTCGTCCCCGCCGGCGACCGCGGCGAACACCTCGCCGACCGTGCCGCGGGCGACGAGCGGAGCCGCTCCGTGGCCCTCCGCCCACCCGACCGCGGCCTGGTGCGTGAACGACCCTTCCGGGCCGAGGTAGCCGACGCCGCTCACGCTGGGGCGTGCTCGACGGCGTCGCCGGTGACCGCCGACGCGCTCCAGCGCGGCTCGAGCGCGTCGGGTCCGGGGACGAACTCGTGCCCGGGCAGGACCGCGAGGACGCGGTGGGACACGCCGCGGTCGTCGAAGTCGCGCACGAGCTCGGACAGCACCTGCGCGTCCGGGCAGGAGAACGCGGAGAAGAAGATGTGCGGTCCCGCCTGCGAGCGGTGGCTGCGCAGGTGCTGGAGGTCGATGCCTGCCGCGGCGACGAGCGCGAGCGTCTGCTGCAGGGAGCCGCGGTGGTCGTCGTGCGGGCCGAACGCCAGCCACACCTGCGCCGTCCCCTCGGGGCGCGGCGCGGTGTCGCGCGACTCGAGCAGCCCGTACCAGACGGGCGCCCCCTGCGTCAGGCGCTCGCTGCCCGGCAGCTCGACGAAGCCGAGGCCGGCGGGCGCGGCAGCCGCGACCGACCGCTCGAGCACGAGCGTGCCGTCCGCCCCGGCGAGCGCGACGCGCTGCTCGAGCGGCATGCGCGTCGGCACGAGCTGTGGCGTCACGCCCATCGCGCGCAGCGCGTGACGGCGGTCGCGCATGCCCGCCTCGTCCACGACGACGGGGCCTGCCGCCTCCTCGGCGCGCGCCGCGCGCCCCACCCACACCCACTGCGCCGGCACGGCGACCGCCGACGTGAGCACGAGCGACGGCGGAGCGGCGAGCAGCGCTCGCTCGAGCTCGTGCGACGGCTGGGCAGGGTGCCCCAGGTGCACCACGGCCGACAGCCCGTCGATGCTCGCGACCGTCGACAGCGTCGCGGACGTCGAGCCGAGGTCCAGCAGGGCCTCCGCCTCGGCCGGGTCGCCGTCGACCCAGCCGGCGGCGCTCGCCGCGAGCAGGGCGTGGGGTCCCGACTCCCGTTCGCTGCGTCCGAGCATGCCTACTCCTCGTCCGGTCGCGCTCAGGGAGCGCAGACCACCTCGTTGTCCGGCTTGTACGTCCAGCGGTCCGCCTCGTCCTTGACGAGCTCGCCGTCGTGGTAGACCTTGCGGTAGTTCGTGATCGTGAAGCCCGGGTTGCCCGGGGGCGTCGGGGCGCAGTCCGGGCCCGTCTGCGTCACCGTCGTGGGCGGGACGACGTTCGACCGCCCGCTGGCGCTCGTCTCGACCTCGTAGTACTTCGTGCTCCAGACGGCGACATGGAGCTCGCCGCCGCCCACCCAGGACTGCATGAGCACGCCGTGCGGCGTGTCGTTCTTGAACTTCAGGTCCAGGGCACCGACGTAGATCGTCGCCTCGCGCCCCGCCGGGTACCGCGAGAACCAGTAGCTGTGCTGACGGTGCTCCACGTCCTCCAGCCCGGCGAAGAACGCGGCGTTGTACACGGTCGTCGCCATCTGCGACAGCCCGCCGCCCACGCCGTCGATGTGCCGGCCGTTCTCGACGATGCCCGCCGAGTGGTAGCCGCCGGCGATCGTGATGGGCGACAACGCCTCCGTGAGCGAGAACGTCTCCCCGGGCAGCACGAGCTGCCCGTTCACCTTGCTCGCCCCCACGCGCAGGTTCTCCGTGCGCAGGGCGTTGTTCGTCAGCGGCGTGGAGAACTCCGCCACCTTCTCCTTGACGCCCAGCGCCTCGAGCGCCGCCACGGACTGCGCCGGGTCGCTCTGGACGAGCTCGACGGTGGCGGTGCGGTCCGACGACGTCGCCGCGGTCGCGACCGCGTCGGAGATCGCCTGGGGGTCGATCGTCGTGCCGGGCTCGCCGCCCGCGACGACCGGGACGCCGTCCACGAACTCGAAGTGGGCGTCGTCCGCCGCGGTGAGCAGGTCGTTCGTGCGCTCCACGACCGCCTCGACGAGGCGCGCGCCGTCGAAGGTGAGGACGAGGTCGCCGTCCGTCGGCGTGAAGGACGCAGCGCTCGCCAGCACCTCGACGGGGAGCTCCGGCGACTGGTCGCTGACCGCCACGACGACGGGTGCCGAGACGACCTGCTGCGCCTGCGCGAGAGCCGCGTCGGTCTCCTCCTGCGTGACGTCCGGACCGACCGGCTCGGTCTCGAGCTCGATCGGGCCGTCCGTGACGAGCCAGCGGTCCGCGATGCTCTGCGCGGCCGCGTCGGCCACGAGCTCGGTCCCGTCGGCGGCCGGCGTCGCGGTGGGCGCACCGTCCACGAACAGCACGGTGCCGTCGACCGGCTCGACCTCGAGACTGCCGCGCAGCGCCTCGACCTGGGCGTCGAGCGCCGTCTCGTCGACGCGCACGACCGGCTCCTCCTCGCCCCCGCCCACGAGGTGGTCCCACAGCCGGACGGGGTTCATCGAGAACGCGGTGAGCTCCTCGGCGGTCGCCTCCGCGTCGAAGGTCAGCCCGGCGGCCGCGGGGTCCATCGTGGTCGTCGCGTCGCCCGCGGCGAGCGTCACCGGTTCCGCGGCGCGCGGAGCGAGCGACGCCTCCAGCTCGTCCTGCGCGGCGCCGCGCGACAGTCCGCCGACGTCCACGCCGGCGACCGTGGTGCCGCTCGGCACCTTGTCCGAGAAGTACCACTGCGCGGCGGCGTACACGCCGCCGAGCACGAGCACGGCGATCCCCGTCCACAGCAGCCCGCGGACCCACCCGCGCCGCGGCGCGTCCTCCTCGAACCCGTCGAACGGCGAGGTGACGCGCTCCTCGTCCGGAGGGACGGGCCCGAACGGCCCGGCCGCCCCGGCCGCCTCGGATCCGCCACCGGGCGCCGCAGCGTCCGCAGGATCCGCGCCTCCCGCGCCGCCGTGCGGCGGGACCACCGCGGTCGCACCGCCGGCGTCCGTACCGGCGTCGGAGAGGTCCGGGTCGGAGGACCCGGCGTCGGCGCCGTGGTCGGCGGACCCGTCGGTCGCACCGGCGGACACGGCCGCGGAGAGCACCGACGTGCGCACCGGCCCCGGGCGCTCCCACGGCTCGACCGGCGGGAGGACCTGGGTCGCGTCGGCCGCAGCCGCCGTCCCGAGCGCCGACGGCGCGGACGCCTCGTCGACGACCGGCACGACCCGGGTCTCGTCGCCCTCCGGAGCGGCCGCCACCGCGGTCGCCTCCTCGGGCCCGGGTCCACGCCGGTCGGCGTGCGCGGAGGCGCCCGACGGCTCGGTGTCCGTCGCGTTCTGGGTCGGGTCCGACGTCGTGTCCGGCGTGGTGCCCGTCGGGTCCGGCGCGGCTCCGTCGGGCTCGGCCTCGTCGGGAGTCTCGTCGGTCACCGGTCCGGGCCCGACGGGCTCGCTCGCCGCGGACGCCGACGGCGAGTCGACGGGCTCGGCGGGCACGGACGTCTCGGCCGTGGAACCTGGGGTGCCGGCATCCGCGGCCGTCGGCTCTGCAGCCGTGGGCTCCGCAGACGTGGGCTCCGCGGGTGCGGGCTCCCCGGAGCCTCCCACCGCGGCGTCGGCGTCGTTCTCGGCTCCGGCGTCGTCAGCGGCCTCGACGACGGCCTCGACGTCGGCTCCAGCGGCGTCCGCGGGCTCGGCCTGCGGGCCGGTGTCCGCGGACGGCGCGTCCTGGGCCGCCGGGGCGTCGGGGTCGAACGCGAACACCCGGGGGACGTAGGGGGTGTCGTCGTCCTCGAGCGCAGGCTCCGTGACCGGCGCCTCCTGGGTGCCGGCGGGGTCTCGAGGGGCGTCGGCGGCGGTCCCGTGCGCGGTCGACGGCGTGTGCGCGGTCGACGGCGTGCGCGAGGTCGTCGCGCCGTCCTCGGGCGTCTCGAGAGCTTCGTCTCGCTCGGTCGGCTGACCCATCCACTGTCTCCGTGACGAAAGGCGCGCGGCGTCCGCGCGACGACGAGGGGTGTGCGGTCTCCCGCACGGCAGATTCTATCCGGGCCGGTCTACGCCCGATGTCCGTTGTGCCCGGAAGGGCGTTCGTGCAGCGCGGGCCGAAGTGGCCGCTCGCTGAACCACGACCGGGGCAGGAACGCGGCGACCGCCACCACCAGCATGCCGCCGTAGATCCACACGTAGCCGACGGCCTGGCTGGGCACGAGCACGTCGCCCCCGGGTCCTTCGATCGCGAGGACCTGCACGACCGCGACCCAGCCGACGCCGAACCCGACGAGTCCCGTGTAGCCGCCCCACGCCCGGGAGAGCACGCTCGCGGCGAGCACCGCGAGCAGGGCGAGCACGAGCCCGAGGTGCAGCGCCGGGACGTCGACCACGGGCGCGCGGTGCGCGATCGTGCCGACGAGCCCGACGATCGCTCCGATCAGCGCGCACGCCAGCGCGCGACCGACGAGGCGTCCCGTGCTCGTGTCCACAGCAGAGAGGCTATCGGTCGTCCGCGCCGGGTTCCGGCAGGGTCCGCAGAGCGGCGCGGGAGGGCGCGTAGAACTCGTGTGAAGGGACGGGCGCCAGCACGTCGTTGCTGAGTGCGTACCACCCGACGAGCGGTTCCGGCGTCGGACCGAAGGGTCCGGCGTCGGACGCGCTCGCGAGCCGGACCTGCGTCGCGTGCGCCCGCATCGCGGCGAGCACCGCCGTCAGGACCGGCGCGACGGGGACCGCGACGAGCGGTGACGCGTCGCCGAGGCGGGCATCGGGCACCGCGAGGGGCGGCAGGGTCTCGTCGGGGTCGGGCAGCGTGACGCGACCCGGTCCGGTGAGCAAGGGCTGCACCGCCGGCCGGTCGGCGAGCGCGCGCCGCGCGGCGCGCACCGCGGACTCGGGGGCGACCACCTGCCAGAGCGAGGGCACGGCGTCGCCCGAGGACGCGAGCAGCTCGAGGGCACGCACCGTCACCTCGTGGGCGCGCACATGGTCGGGATGGCCGTACCCGCCCCCCGCCTCGTACGTGACGACGACGGCGGGCCGGCGTTCGCGCAGGACCGTGACGAGGCGCGACGCCGCCTCGTCGAGCGGCACGGCGACGAACGCCCCGGCCGGGAGCTGCGCCTCCGCGGCAGCCCGAGCGATGCCGGGGGCGGCCCAGGCCATGCCCGAGTCCGTGTACCGCGCGGGCGGTGCGCCGTGCGACGACGCCTCCGTCTCGCCGTCGGCCGTCGGCCCGGTCCCGCGCGCCACGGCGTCGAGGAAGACGTGGTCGTGCACGCCCAGCGCCGTGAGCGCGTGCGCGAGCTCGTCCTCCCGGTGCGCCGCGAGCGCCGGGCCGTCCCCCTCGAGGTGCCCGACGCCGGTGGGGTGCTCCGGCGTGTCGATGACCTCGCCGCGCTCGCCGCGCGTGCAGGTGACGACGGTGACGCGCTCGCCCGCGGCCGCCCACGTCGCGAGCAGCGCGCCCGTGGCGAGCGTCTCGTCGTCGGGGTGCGCGTGCACGGCGACGAGCCCGCCGTCGGGCACGACGGGACGGGCACCCGCCGGGGCGCCCGCCCCCTCGGCCCGACCGGACACCGTCAGGCGCGCTTGGCCCGCGACGTGGCGCGGGCGCGCTCGGTCTGGTCGAGGATCACCTTGCGGATGCGCACGACCTCGGGCGTGACCTCGACGCACTCGTCCTCGCGCGCGAACTCGAGCGACTCCTCGAGCGTGAGGTGGCGCGGCGGGATGAGGTTCTCGAAGTTGTCGGCCGTCGAGGACCGCATGTTCGTGAGCTTCTTCTCCTTGGTGATGTTCACGTCCATGTCCTCGTTGCGCGAGTTCTCGCCGACGATCATGCCCTCGTAGACCTCCTGCGTGGGGTCGACGAAGAACGAGCCGCGCTCCTGGAGGTTGATCATCGCGAACGGCGTCACCTTGCCGGCGCGGTCGGCGACGAGCGACCCCGTGGTGCGCGTCTCGATCGCCCCGGCCCACGGCTCGTAGCCCTCGGAGATCGACGACGCGATGCCGGTGCCGCGCGTCTCGGTGAGGAAGCGCGTGCGGAAGCCGATGAGCCCGCGCGCCGGGACCATGAACTCCATGCGGATCCAGCCGGTCCCGTGGTTCGACATGGTCTCCATGCGGCCCTTGCGCTGCGCCATGAGCTGCGTGACGGCGCCGAGGTACTCCTCGGGGACGTCGATGGTCATGCGCTCCATCGGCTCCTGCGTCTTGCCGTCGATGGTGCGCGTCACGACCTGCGGCTTGCCGACGGTGAGCTCGAAGCCCTCGCGGCGCATCTGCTCGACGAGGATCGCGAGCGCGAGCTCGCCGCGGCCCTGGACCTCCCACGCGTCGGGGCGGTCCGTCGGCAGGACGCGCAGCGAGACGTTGCCGACGAGCTCGGCGTCGAGGCGGTCCTTGACCTGGCGCGCGGTGACCTTGTGGCCCTTGCCGCCCTTGCCGGCCAGCGGGGAGGTGTTGATGCCGATCGTCATGGAGATCGCCGGGTCGTCGACCGTGATGAGCGGCAGCGGGCGCGGGTCGTCGGCGTCGGTGAGCGTCTCGCCGATCGTGATGTCGGCGATGCCGGCGACGGCGACGATGTCGCCCGGGCCGGCGGACTCGGTCGGGACGCGGTCGAGCGCCTTGGTCTCGAGGAGCTCGGTGATCTTGACGTTCTGCAGCGTGCCGTCCTGGCGCGCCCACGCGACGACCTGGCCCTTGCGCAGCGTGCCGTTGAAGACGCGCAGCAGCGCGAGGCGGCCGAGGAAGGGCGACGCGTCGAGGTTCGTCACGTGCGCCTGGAGGGGCGCGCCCTCGTCGTAGGTCGGTGCGGGGATGGTCGAGAGGATCGTGGTGAACAGCGGCTCGAGGTCCTCGTTCGCGGGGAGCTCGCCGTCGATCGGCTGGTCGAGGGACGCGCGCCCCGCCTTCGCGGACGCGTAGACGACGGGCACGTCGAGGACGGCGTCGACGTCGAGGTCGGGCACCTCGTCGGACAGGTCGCTCGCGAGGCCGAGCAGGAGGTCGGTCGTCTCGGCGACGACGTCCGTGATGCGCGAGTCGGGGCGGTCGACCTTGTTGACGACCACGATGACCGGCAGCTTCGCGGCGAGCGCCTTGCGGAGCACGAAGCGCGTCTGGGGCAGCGGGCCCTCGCTCGCGTCGACGAGCAGGACGACGCCGTCGACCATCGACAGGCCGCGCTCGACCTCGCCGCCGAAGTCGGCGTGGCCGGGGGTGTCGATGACGTTGATCGTGATCCCGTCGGGCTCGCCCGCCGCGGCCGCCGCAGGACCGGCGTACCGGACCGCGGTGTTCTTCGCGAGGATGGTGATGCCCTTCTCGCGCTCGAGGTCACCGGAGTCCATGACGCGGTCGTCGACCTGCTGGTGGGCCGAGAAGGCGCCGGACTGACGCAGCATGGCGTCGACGAGCGTCGTCTTGCCGTGGTCGACGTGGGCGACGATCGCCACGTTGCGCAGGTCGGAGCGCACAGACATCTACGGTTCTCATTTCGTGGGGTCGACGGGGGCGACGGACGCTCGACGCCGCTCCTGGACCGGTCCGGCCGGCTGGGCCGCGGCGTGGGGAGGGCGCACGGGCACTCACCCGGGCACGGCTATGGTACCGGGTCGTCCCGCGGTCGCCGCTCCGGGCCCCTCAGCGCGCGACGGTCCCCGGGCGACGTCCCCGGACGACGCGTGAGCCGGGGACCGTGGGGCGAGCGTACGCGGCGCCGTTGCCGGTACACCCGCCTGGTCGCCGATCCTCCCCCGGGGGTCGCGGGGGCGGTACCGGAGACCGGGGTCCGACGCCCTTTCGAGACGTGTTCGTCATCACACCGTTACACACGCGCCGTCGTCCCCGGCCGACGGCGCACCGCCTCCCGCGGCCGCGACGCCGGTGCGGGAGGCGGGACGGGCCGGGTCCTCAGGAGGAGCGCGGCGACCTTCCCCCGGGCCTGCGGACGAGCCCGCGCCAGCGGTTGGGCCGGTCCGGGTAGAGCTCCTCCCACTGCTCAGAGATCGACTCGGTGACGCGCGTCGTCACGTGCTCGGTGAGCGCCGCGCGCGCCTGTCGCCGCTCGACGCGCATGATCGCGGCGTGCTCCACCCGCAGCGCCTTGATCGTCGCGACGGCCATGCCGATCATCACGAGCGAGAACGGCAGCGCGATGAGGATCGCCGCCGTCTGCAACGCCTGCAGACCACCGGCGAGCAGGAGCGCGATGGCGAGCAGGCCCTCGAGCACCGCCCAGAAGATCCGGCTCCACGTGGGCGGGTTGGGGTTGCCCCCGGAGGCGAGCATGTCCACCACGAGCGAGCCGGAGTCGGACGACGTGACGAAGAAGACGACGATGAGGATGATCGCCGCGACGGACAGCACGGTGGACAGCGGGAGGTCGGCGAGCAGCTGGAACAGGACGGTGTCCTGGTTGACCGCGCCGTCCTCGAGCATGCTGCCGGGCACCGTGAGCTCGCGGTAGAGGCTCGAACCGCCGAAGATCGCGAACCACAGCGTCGTCACGATCGTCGGCACGAACAGGGTGCCGAGCACGAACTCCCGGACGGTCCGCCCGCGGGAGATGCGCGCGATGAACACGCCGACGAAGGGCGCCCAGGAGATCCACCAGCCCCAGTAGAAGATCGTCCACGACGACTGCCACTCGAGCCCGACCGCGCCCTGGAACGCCGTCGTGTCGAAGGTCAGGCGCAGCATGTTCTGCAGGTAGAAGCCGAGGGACTGGACCCACTCGCGCAGCAGGAAGAGCGTCGGGCCGAGCAGCAGCACCAGCACCGCGACCACACCGGCGAGCACCATGTTGCCGTTCGACAGCCACTTGATGCCCTTGCCCAGCCCGGAGACCACCGAGAACGTGGCGATGACCGTGATGGCGGCGATGAGCCCGATCTCCAGCCCCAGGCTGGGGTCGGCGACGTCGAGGAAGCCGAGGCCCGCGGCGATCTGCATCACGCCGAAGCCCAGCGAGGTGGCCACGCCGAAGACCGTGCCCACGATCGCGACGACGTCGATGGCGTTCCCGAGCCAGCCCTTGACGCGGTCGCCGAGGATGGGCTCGAGCGCCCAGCGGATCGAGACGGGGCGGCCCTTGCGGTGGATGGAGTACGCGAGCGCGAGTCCCGCGACGACGTAGATCGCCCAGGCGTGGATGCCCCAGTGCAGGTAGCTCTGGCCCATCGCGGCCTGCGCGAGCGCGGGGTCGCTGCCCTCCACCCCCGGTTTCGGCGCGATGTAGTGCGACAGCGGTTCGGCCGCTCCCCAGTACACCAGGCCGATGCCCATGCCGGTCGCGAAGAGCATGGCGAACCACACGGGCAGCGCGAACTGGGCCTCCTCCTCGTCCTTGCCCAGCACGATGTCGCCGAACCGGCTCAGCCCCATCCAGAGCGAGAACACGACGAACGCGGCGACGATGAGGACGTAGTACCAGCCGAACACGCCGATGACGTCGCTCTGCAGCGTGCTCATCGCGGTGGTCATCGCGTCCGCGAAGAACACCGTGAGCAGCACGAACAGGAGGATGATCCCCGCCGCCGGGTAGAAGACCCGGGGGTCGGGACGCCCGGTCCGCGCGTCGTCGTCGCCCGCCGGTGGTGGTGGCAGCGCCGCACCTCCCTCGGCCGACGGCGCCGCCGTCGTCGTCTCTGCGGCGGTGCCGGCGAGAGACCCGTCCGGACCGTGTCCCGCGCTCGTGCTGGAGGAGTCGTGCGTGCTGCTCATGTGCCCAGGCTTCCGGTGCGCCGCCCGGGTGGCAACCGGGAAGGACCCGCGGCGGTCAGCCCGTCTGCACCACGCGCCCGTCGTGCAGCTCGACGACGCGGTCCGCGCGCTGCATGAGCAGCGGGTCGTGGGTGGAGACGACCGCCGCGACCCCGCGGTCGTGCACGACGTCGCGGACCAGGTCCATCACCGTCGCGGCCGTGCCGGAGTCGAGCTGGCCGGTCGGCTCGTCCGCGACGAGGACGGCCGGCTCGGCGACGAGCGCCCGCGCGATCCCGACGCGCTGTTGCTGCCCCCCGGACAGCTCGTAGGGCCGCTGCGCGGCGTGCTCCTCGAGGCCCACGAGCGCGAGCGCCCGCGCGACACGGTCCGCACGCTCCCGGGGCTCGACGCCCTGCAGGCGCAGCGGGACCTCGACGTTCTCGGCCGCGGACAGCACGGGCACGAGGCCGAAGGACTGGAACACGTAGCCGATCTCCCGCCGGCGGACCTCGAGGACGTCGCGCTCGCGCAGGGCCGACAGCGTGCGGTCCCCGGCGAGCACGACCGCACCGCTCGTGGGGCGGTCGAGCCCGCCGAGGATGTTCAGCAGCGTCGTCTTCCCCGAGCCGGACGGGCCGCGCACCACGAGGAGCTCGCCCGGGTGCACGACCAGGCTCACGTCCGTCAGGGCGTGCACCTCGTTCGCCCCGCGCCCGAACACCCGCCCCACGCCGTCGGCCCGCAGCGCCGGCGCCGGCGCCCTCCCGGCCGCCGGTCGCACCGCCGTCTCGATCACGCCCGCCTCCCCTCGTCGCCACCGCGCGCGTCGGGCCAGACGCCGACGTGGTCCGTCTCGAGCGCGAGGCGGACCCGGTCGCGCAGGTCCAGGCTCGCGACGAAGTCCGGCGGGAGCTGGAGCCGGCCGACGCGGTCCAGCACGGCGAACTCCTCGGCGACGTGCCGCTCGGAGCCGTGCTCGTCGACCTCCGTGCGCCGCAGCACCTCGGTGGACGTGCGACCGTCGCGGATCTGCACCGTGCGCAGCACGTGGTCGGAGACCGTGGGGTCGTGCGTGACGATGAGCGTCGTCACCCCCAGCTCGGCGTTGACGCCGCGCATCGCCTCGAGCACCTCGACGGACGTCGACTCGTCGAGCTCGCCCGTGGGCTCGTCGGCGAGCAGGACGCGCGGCGCGTTGGCGACCGCGACCGCGAGCGCCGTGCGCTGCTGCTCCCCGCCCGACATCTGGTCCGGACGACGGTCGCGCACCTGCCCGATCTCGAGCAGCTCGAGCAGCGTGTCGACGCGCGCCGGGCGGTCCCGGCCCGGGAGGTCGCCCGCGAGCGCGAGCGGCACCGCGACGTTCTCCGCCGCGGTGAGGTACGGCAGGAGGTTGCGGCTCGTCTGCTGCCACACGAAGCCCACGCTGTGCCGCTGGTAGCGCACGCGCTCGCGCCGGCCCATGGTCAGCAGGTCGGTGCCGGCGACGACGGCGGACCCGCCCGTCGGCCGGTCGAGACCGGAGAGGATGGTCAGCAGCGTCGACTTGCCCGAGCCGGAGGCGCCGACGATCGCGACGAGCTCCCCCGGGTCGACGCGCAGGTTGAGCCCCTGCAGCGCCTGGACCTCGACACCGTCCGCGGAGAAGATCCGCACGAGGTCCTGGCAGAGGATGTCCGGCTCCACGGGCGCGCCCGGTGCGCCTCGCGAGCCGGGTCGCGCGCCGAGGTCCACCCCGGCGTCCGGCTCGTCGATCCCGGTCCAGGTCGTCATGTCATCTCTCCTCACCGATGCGCAGCTGGGCCGCGAGGTTCGTGCGCCGGCTGAGCGCCGTGGAGACCACGACCGCTGCCGCGACCACGAGGACGAACCCGCCGACGACGATCCCGAGCAGGACGGGGTCGACGGTGAGCGGGGGTCGGGCGTCGCCGCCCGTGAACGGTGTCAGGTCGACCGTCGCGAGCACCAGGGCGGGGATCGCGACACCCAGCCCGGCCCCCACGACGACGGCCGCGAGCACCCACGGGCCGAGCTCCCACGCGACGAGGCCGCGCGTCCCGCGCCGCTCGAGCCCGAGCGTGCGGAGCACGGCGACCAGCCGGTCGCGCCCCGGCGCCCCGATCATGAGCGTCATGACGACCGCGGCCGCGCACAGCAGCCCGGACAGCGCGACGGCGACGACGAACGCGCGGTTCATCCCGTCGGCCGCGGGCGAGTCGAGCAGGTCCGCCGAGACGAGGTCGGGGCTCGTGATCGCCGACTGCGGCAGCACGTCGGCGACGGCGGCGCGCACGGCGGCAGGGTCCGCCCCGTCGTCCAGCGAGAGCAGGGCCACCCGCGGGCGGAAGGTCTCGTCGAGCGCCTGCGCGGCGAGGTGGCGGTCGACGACGACGAAGGTGCGCGCCGGCACGCCCGGGAGGGGTCCCGTCGTCGCGACCACGTCGACCGGGGTGCTCGACGACGCGACGAGGGTCACGTCGCCGGTCCCGACCGGCACGTCGAGCGCGTCGGACACGACGGCGGGGAGCCGGTCGCCGGGCTCCGAGAGGCCGGCCGGCAGCGGGCGCGCACCCGGGACGTCGGCCTGGACGGCGGCGAGCGCCGCGGTGTCCACGGCGAGCACGGTGACGCGCTCGCCGGAGACGCCGAGGCGCAACGGCAGCTCGCCGGCGTCGGTCACGGTCGCGACCTCGGCCACCCCGTCGACCGCGCGCAGCCGGTCGGCGACGTCCTCGTCGACGACAGGGCCGCTGACGCGCACGTCGGCGCCCGCCTCGCCCCAGGCGATGGTCTCCACACCCGACCGCACGGTCGAGTAGAGCACGCCCGAGGACATCGCGACCGCGACGCCGACGACCAGGGCGAGCGCGGGCACGACGCCGCCGGCCGGGTCGCGCACGGTGCGCGCGGCGCCGAGGAACGGCACGAGGTCGCGTCGCGTGCGGAAGGCTCGTTCGAGGGCACGCACGGGCAGCGGGTAGACGCGCAGCACCACGACGCACGTCGCGAGCGCCAGCAGGAGCGGCGCGGCAGCGAGGAGCGGGTCGACGCCGCCGCCGGCAGCCCCCGGACCTGTCCCGGCCGTCGCGGGTTCGCCGTCCGCACCGCCGACGACGACGCCGCGCCGCAGGAGCAGCACGACGGAGACGGCGGCCGCGGCGACCACGAGCACGTCGACGAGCGTGCGCCCGCGGCTGGGTGCGGTCCCGAGGTCGGCACGGGTCTCGCGCAGTCCCGCGGGCGACGTCGTGGCGGCGAGGAGCACCGCCGGCGTGAGCGCGACGAGCAGGGCGGGGACGACCGTGCCGAGCCCGACGGCGCCGCCGCCCGAGGCGGGCGGGACGGCGACGACCGCCGCCGCGGCGCCGAGCGAGGCGGCGGGCAGGGCGAGCGCGAGCCCCTCGGCGGCCATGAGACCGCGCAGCTGGACGCCCGAGGCGC
Organism: Cellulosimicrobium sp. NPDC057127; assembly: GCF_042670945.1. NCBI lineage: Bacteria > Bacillati > Actinomycetota > Actinomycetes > Micrococcales > Promicromonosporaceae > Cellulosimicrobium > Cellulosimicrobium sp. NPDC057127. Next base: position 74,809 of record NZ_JBHUUP010000013.1, on the reverse strand, counting down.
CGCGGGCTCGCAGCAGCGCGAGCGACGGCCGGCGGCGGGACACCACGAGCCGCGCGCCGAGGAGCAGGACCGCGACGGTCACGCCGAGCGGGCCGACGGCCACGACCGCGAGGATCGCCGCCGACGCCCGCTGCTGGGCGAGCAGCGCGGCGAGCACGTCGCCCAGCTCGCTCGCGGGCGTGAGGGTGAACGCCCCCGACTCGACCACCGGGTACGGGGAGGCGGTGAAGCCGCGCAGCTGCGCGAGCAGCGGCGCGACCTCGTCGGCCTCGACCGCGTCGCCCGCGACGGGGTACCAGACGCGCGTCGTCGGGCTGAGGAAGAACGCGCGGTCCGCGGTCGCGGGGTCGAGGTACATCGCGGTGCGCGCCGAGCGCCCCAGGTTGAGGTCGTCCACGACGAGCGGTGCTGCGGAGTACGGGTTGTGCTGCCAGTAGTCCTCGGCCGGGTCGTCCGCCGTGAACGTCCCGGTGAGGCGGACCGACGTGGCGGCGTCGAGCGCGCGCTCCTCACCGACCGACCAGCCCAGCACGTCGGCGGACTCGGCCGCGACGACGACCTCGAGGACCTGCGGGCCGACGGTGCGCACCGCGCCGGACGCGTCCGCCGGCTCGGAGTCGCCGGGCGCCGGCTCCGGGAGCTCGACCGGACCGGGCCACACGCCCTCGACCAGGCTCACGTGCTCGGCGAGGCGCGGGTCGACCTTGAGCACGCCCGACGGGAACCGCACGTCGTTGCCCGGCACGGCGGGCAGGTCGCGCGCGTCGTCCTCGACGGTGAACCGCGGGTCGCCCAGCGCCGAGCGCAGCGGCTCCGGCTGGGCGTCGCGCAGCGTCACGAGCCCTTCGTCGAACGCACCCCACAGGTCCTCGACGGCGGGGTCGAGCCCCGTGGTCCCGGGTGCTGCGGCCGGGCCGCGGTCGGGCAGGAGCTGGTTCACCGCGACGACGTCGCGCTGCAGGGGCGTCGACCGGTCGAGCTCGTGCGCGACCTGGGCGGTGTCCGTGGCGGTGACCGCGCGAGGCCACGCGGTGACGACGAACGCGACGAGCAGGACGACGACGGCGAGGGCGAGCGACACCGCGCGGTACGCCGTGAACTGGCGCCACGTCAGGCGGCCGAGCCTCATCGGATCTCCTCCCGGTACTCGCCGTCGAGCGCCTGGGCGCGCACGCGCGCGGCGACGACCGCCGCGACGGCGCCGAGGCCCGTGGCGAGCACGCCGAGCAGCAGCACGGTGGGCACCACGGCCACGTCGAGCGGGACGGGCAGCACCTGTGCGGCGGCGCCGAGCGTGGCGCGGGCGAGCGCGGGCACGGTGAGGGTCGCGACGGCCCACCCCGCGAGCACGCCCAGCACGAGCGAGGCGCCGGTCACGGCCCCGATCTCGAGCGCCCGGCCGCGCGCCTGGGCACCGGGTGGCATCCCGAGCGCCCGCAGCACCGCGACCTCGGCGCGGCGCACTCCGAGCAGCGCGGCCGCGACCGCGAGGACCCCGGCGAGGGACAGCACGAGCGCCCCCGCGGCGGCGAGCCAGAACGCCACCCGCACGGGCGCCGAGACGTCGGGGCCGGCGTCGGCGCCCGCGACCGCCACCACGACGTCACGCGCCCCGCGCTCGCGCGCGAGGGCCTCCGCCGCGGTGGCGAGCGGCGCCCGCCCTGCGTCGTCCGCGGCACCGAGCCAGACCTCCCCCGGCCGCGGCACGGACTGCCCGGCGCGGACGAGGTGCTGGAGCAGCGTGCCCTGGTCGGCGAGCACCGCGGCCCGGTCGACCGCACCGGGCAGCACGTCCACGACGCGCGTGACCCGCACCGGCAGGTCGGTGCCCGAGACGGTCACGACCGACTCGTCGCCGGGCACGAGGTCGTAGCGCTCCGCGACCGGCGCCGGGAGCGTGACCGGCAGCGGCGCCAGGGCGTCGTCGCCGCCGGGCAGCACACGGACGGGCAGGGGCAGTCCGTACCCGCCGAGCTCCGCGGCGAAGCCCGCGGCGCCCGCGGGCTCGACGACGGCGAGCTCGTCGCGCACGAGGGAGGTCGCCGGCGCCCAGGCGTCCCCGAGCGCGAGCTCGTCGTCGCCGGACGGGGCGGTCGCCGCCACGCGGTCGAGCACGACGGACGCGCGCGCGGGCATCGCCGGGGTGCCGACGAGCAGGTCGACCGCGACGAGCCGCCAGCGGCCGGGACCGGGCAGGTCCCCGGACAGCGTGCGCGCCGCGGGCTGCGCACCGACGGCGTCCGCGACGTCGGCGCCGTCCGGGGCGTACGACACCTCGACCTCCCCGAGCGGGACCTGGCTGAGGGCTCCGGCCGCGTCCGCGACCCACGCCGTCGCGCGCAGGGACCGGCGCTGGTGGACGTCGGCCCAGTACCAGGGCAGGTCGGCCGTGACGTCGACGGAGACGGCGACCGACGCGGTGAGGTCCACCGTCAGTCCCGTCGCGTCGCCCGGGAGCGGCACGCCGAGGTCGGCGGCGGCGTCGCGGAGCCCTGCGGCGGGACCGGCGTCGCCCGTGCCCGGCGGGAGGCTCAGCACGTCGGGCGCCGCGTCGGCACCGAGGGCCACGAGCGTGAGCGGGTCCTCGCCCACGACGCCCGGGAGCTCGAGCACGCTCGAGGCGCCGGTCGCGCCGTCGAGCGCGGCGTACTCCGCGACGACGGGCGGGTTGCCGGTCCCGGCGACCGTCGCGGGGCCACCCGTCGCCACACGCACGTCGGCCCCCGTGCGCAGCTCGGCGAGCGTGGTGCGCAGCGACTGCGTCGTGCCGGCGTAGGTCCCCGCGAGCGTGCCCGACCCGGCGGCCAGCACGACGAGGACGACGGGCACCGCGACGACGACGAGCCGCCGCGCGACCTGGCGCGCGGCCAGCGGCACCGTGAGCCCGAGCCCTCGCGCCGCGACACGCTCCGCGAGGGCGGTGAACGGACCGAGCACCGCGGCGCCCACGACGGCCAGCGCGACCAGCACCGCGGCCGGGGCGAGCACGGCGAGGGGGTCGACCTCGGTGGTGGTGCCGGTCGGCACGACCGGCGAGCCGTAGCGCAGGAGCTGCCACAGGCACAGTCCGGCGACCACGACGGTGAGCACGAGCGTGCCGGCAGCCGCGGCGGCGCGGACGCGTCCGGACCGGTCAGCCTCGTGCCGGCGGGCGACGGAGCGCGCCTGGAGCCAGGCGACGCCGGTGACGAGCGCGGAGCCGACGACGGCGCCGAGCACGGCGACGAGCCACGGGGCGGCGTGCGCGGCACCGGCGTCGGGGCTCGCGCGCAGGGCGAGCAGGGCACCGCCCGTACCGAGCAGCGCACCCGCGCCGACCGCCGCCACGGCCTCCGCCGCGGAGAGCGCCACGAGCTGACGCGTGGAGGCGCCGCGTGCGACGAGCAGGCCGACGTCGGTCGCCCGGGTCTGCGCGAGCAGGCGCGCCACCTGGACCAGCGCCACGACGCTCACGACGACGAGGAGCGCGACGGGCACGAGCGTCACGGCACCCGCCGCGGCCAGCGCGGCACGGGCCTCGGCCGCCGTCGCGCCGAGCGCACCGGTGACGGTGAGGCCGCGCACGGCGACCGCGTCGTCCTCGCGCAGGCGGTCGCGCAGCGACGACGCCCCCGCGGCCGCCGCGGCGAGGTCGGCGGGCACGACGCGCGACGCGTCCGGCACGACGGTCCAGCGCACGAGCGGGGTCGTGCCGAGGCCGTCGAGCGTCTCCGGGGTCACGACGAAGGGCCCGGCGACGGAGCCGTCCACTCCCGAGACGGCCAGGGGGTCGTCGAACCAGCGGGGGTGCTCCGCGTCGAGGGGGCGCCACGTCCCGACGACGGTGAGCTCGGTGCCGGGCTCGGACTGCGGGTCCGTGTCGGAGCGGTCGACCACCACGACGTCGCCGGGGCCGAGACCCAGGGTCTCGGCCGCCGCGCCGTGCAGCGCGGTCTCGCCCGGGGCCGACGGCCACTCCCCCGTCACCGCTGCGACGTCGGGCAGCGCGGGGTCGACCTCGAGGACGGCGCGGTCGGCGGCGAGCCCGCCCCCCGCCCGGTCCGTGTCGTCGCCCCCGGGCGAGCCCGAGGGTGCCGCGAGCGGCAGCGGCTCGGTGCGCACCGTGCGGTCGACGGCGAGCGGCACGCCCGCGAGGTCGGTCTCGACCACCTCGCGGACGCGCACGTCCTGTGCCGTCGCGTCGTCCGCGAGGCGCGTCTGCACCTGGACGCCGCGCGCCGCGGGCGGCGCGCCGGCGAGGGCGTCGCGCGCGCCCGCGGTCGCGGCGGACTGGACGTAGCCGACGGTCGCCCCGACGGTCGCGACGATGAGCGCCGCGAGGAGCACGACCGTCGCGAGCAGGCCCAGCTGCGCACGCGACCGCCGGGCGGCCAGCGCGGTCGCTCTCACGTGCGACACCTTCCTCGTGACGTCGACGTCGACGCGACCGGCCGGCGACCGTCGCTCCTAGAGTCCGCCCATGGTGCCGCCGCGCAGCGACCCGTTGCCCTCCGGGTTGGCGCTCGGCCGCAGCGGGTCGAACGGAGTGACCGGGTCGCGCAGCTCGCTGCGCTGGTCGCCGAGCTCGGCCAGGAGCGCGTACCGCGCCTCGCGGCGACGGCGCTGCTCGTCCGGGTTCGGCACCGGGGCCGCGGCGATCAGCCGGCGCGTGTACTCCTCGCGCGGGTCGTGCAGCACGTCGGAGCGCAGGCCCTGCTCGACGATCCGGCCGTTCTGCAGGACGACGACGCGGTGCGCGAGCAGGTCGATGACCGCGAGGTCGTGGCTGACGAACAGGCACGCGAACTGGTACCGCTCCTGCAGGTGCGTGAACATCTGCAGGACGCTCGCCTGGACCGACACGTCGAGCGCCGACGTCGGCTCATCCGCGACGAGCAGCTCGGGGTCGAGCGTGAGCGCGCGGGCGATGCTCACGCGCTGGCGCTGACCCCCGGACAGCTCGTGCGGGTACCGGTTGAACGCGGTGCGCGGCAGCTCGACCGCGTCGAGCAGCTCGTACACACGCTCCTGCTGGGACCGTGCGTCGCCGATCTGGTGGACGACGAGAGGCTCGGCGATGCAGTCGCCGACGGGCATGCGCGGGTTGAGGGACGCCGCCGGGTCCTGGAAGACGACGCCGATGCGCTTGCGCAGCTCCTTGAGCTCGCGCTTGCGCATCCGTCCGAAGTCCTCGCCGAAGATCGACACGGACCCGCTCTCCGCGGGGATGAGGCCGAGCGCGCAGCGCGCGATCGTCGACTTGCCGGACCCCGACTCGCCGACGAGTCCGACGATCTCGCCCTTGCGCACCTGGAACGACACGTCGTCGACGGCCCGGAACGGCGCCTTGCCGAGACGCTGGTACTCGATGACGAGGTTGCTCAGGTCGAGCGCGGGTGCGTCGGACAGGTCGGGGTGGTCGATGACGTCCTCGGCGGCCGTGCCGAACTGGCCCGGGCCGGACCCGAGGTGCGGCACGGAGCCGAGCAGCCGCTTGGTGTACTCGTGCTGCGGGCGCGTGAGCACCTGCTCCGCCGTACCCATCTCGACGAGGTCGCCCTTGAGCATCACGGCGACGCGGTCGGCCATGTCGGCCACCACGCCCATGTTGTGGGTGATGAGCAGGATGCCCGTGTCGAGCTTGTCCTTGAGCGAGCGCAGCAGGTCGAGGATCTCGGCCTGGACGGTGACGTCGAGCGCCGTGGTGGGCTCGTCGGCGATGATCACCTTCGGGTCGCAGCTGATCGCGAGCGCGATGACGACGCGCTGGCGCTGGCCGCCCGACAGCTCGTGCGGGTACTGCTTGAGGCGCCGCTCCGGCTCGGGGATGCCGACCATGCGCAGCAGCTCGGCGGCGCGCGCGTCGGCCTGCTTGCCGAACGCGATGCCGTGGAGCTGGAGCGCCTCGGTGAGCTGGTCGCCGATCGTCAGCACGGGGTTGAGCGCGGTCATGGGCTCCTGGAACACCATGGCCACGTCGTTGCCGCGCAGGCGACGCAGGCCCCGCAGGTCGAGGTCGCTGAGGACCTTGTCCCCGACGCGGACGGTGCCCGAGACCTGCGCGTTCTTCGGCAGCAGCCCGAGCGCCGTCATGGAGGTCACCGACTTGCCCGAGCCGGACTCGCCGACGAGCGCGACGACCTCGCCCGGGCGCACGTCGAGCGTTATGCCCTTGACCGCGTGCACGGTCCCGAACTCGGTGCCGAACCGGACGTCGAGGTCCTCGAAGGACAGCACGGCGTCCGTGCGGTAGCCGACCCCGTCCTCGGTGGTGATGTCGAGGGTCGTCATCAGGCCTTGCTCCTGTTCTGGCGGGGGTCGAACGCGTCGCGCAGACCGTCACCGAGGAAGTTCACCGCGAGGGCGATCGCGAGGATCATGATGCCGGGCCACCAGAACAGCCACGGGCGGGTGGTGAACGCGTTCTGGTAGTCGGAGATCAGCAGGCCGAGCGAGGTGCTCGGGGCCTGCACGCCGAAGCCGAGGTACGACAGGGACGTCTCGAGCAGGATCGCCTGCGCGATCGCGAGCGTCGCCGAGACGATGATCACGCCGATCGCGTTCGGCAGGATGTGCTTGGTGATGATGCGGCCGGCGCCCGTGCCCACGGCGCGGGCCGCCGTGACGAACTCGCGCTCGCGCAGCGAGAGCACCTCGCCGCGCACGAGGCGTGCGAGACCGGTCCACGTCACCGCGCCGAGGACGAGCGTCAGGCCCCAGATGCCCCAGTCGCGCGCGATCGCCCCGAGGACGGCGGCGAAGACGAGCAGCGGGATGATGATGAACAGGTCGGTCAGACGCATGAGCAGCGCCTCGATCCAGCCGCGGTAGAAGCCGGCCAGCGCACCGATCAGCGTCCCGAGGAACGTCGAGATGAGTCCGACGCCGAGTGCGATGATCAGCGACTGCTGCGTGCCGCGCATGACGAGCGCGAAGTAGTCCTTGCCGATGGTGTCCTGGCCGAACGGGTGCTCCCAGGAGGGGCGGCCACCGTTGACGACCTGGCCCGCGAGCGTGTAGTCGTGCGGCCACCAACCCGGGATGGGGCCGATGCCGATGGACGTGAACGCGACGATCGTGATCACCGCGAGGACGACGAGCGAGGCCATCGCGCCCTTGTGCCGGAAGAACCGGCGGCGCACGAGCTGACCCTGGCTGTACGACTTGCCGTCGTGCGGCTCCTCGTCGATGGCGATCGCCGTGGACTTCGCACCGATCGCGTCGGTCCCGGAGACGCCCACGATCGGCTCGAAGGACTCGTCGCCCTGCTGAGCGCGCCGTGCGCGCTGGTCGTCGTCACTCATCCCGGCCTCCGGGGGTCGCTGCGCGGGTCGTGCAGGTCGTGCGCCCGCTCGTCGATGTCTGCGTGCCGGCCGGTGCCGGCTGGGGCGCCGTCGCCCCGGTCTGGTGCGCCACCGCGGTCACCGCCGGATCCGCGGGTCGAGGTAGGCGTAGGCGATGTCCGCGAGCATGTTCATCACGATCGCCGCGATGCCGGTGATGAGGAAGAACGCCATCACCGGGTTCGGGTCGACGTTGTCCAGGCCCGTGCGGAACAGCTCCCCCATGCCCTTCCAGCCGAAGACCGTCTCGGTGATGACCGCACCGCCGATGAGGCCGGCGAAGTCGAACGCGACGATCGTCGTGATGGGGATGAGCGCGTTGCGGAACGCGTGCTTGGTGATGACCGCACGCTCCGACAGACCCTTCGACCGTGCGGTCCGCACGTAGTCCTGCCCCATGACCTCGAGCATCGACGAGCGCGTGTAGCGGCTGTACGACGCCACCGAGATGAGCGTGAGGAGGATGGTCGGCAGGATCAGCTGCGCGCCCTTGTCGAGGAACGACTCCCAGAACCCGCCGGTGAAGTTCGGCGTCCCGGCGCCGATCGTGGAGATCGGGCGCGACTTGAGGTCGAGGAAGCTCGAGAAGTGCGCCATCGCGATGTCCGCGACGATGAGCATGCTCATGATCACGCCCGTGATGGTCGAGGCGAACATCGCCTGCCGGCGGGAGTAGCCGCCCCACAGGTAGCCCACGAGCATCGACAGGGCGATCGCGAGGACGAACAGCCCGATGAGGACGAGCCAGCCGCTCGGCTCCACGAGGATCCCCGCGAAGGCGAAGTAGGAGACGAGCCCCACCGCGACGGTCGTCAGCGTCGCGTAGAGCACGCGCCGGTTCGCCAGGCCCGTGACCAGCGACGTGACCAGCACGGCTGCACCGGCGCCGACGAGGGTCACGACGACGGGGCCCATGAACGGGTTGCGGTACCAGTCGAGCGCGTTGAACACGAACATCGCGACGGTGACGAAGACGAACGTCGCGCCGGCCGTGAGCAGGCGCCGACGCGCGTCGCCACCCAGCACCGCCTGGACGATGAAGGCGAGCAGCGCGGCGATCAGGAGGATGGCCGGTGGACTGACCCACCCGGTAGCGATCCAGTCGTTGTACCGGATCGCGCCGTACTCCTTGAGCAGCACCGCGGCCCAGAAGACCGGGAGCGAGAAGAAGAGGAAGGCACCGAACGTGACGGTGTAGTCGAAGCCGGAGTACTGGCGGATCGCGGTGAGGATGCCGAGCGCGACTCCGACGATGATCGCGAGGACCGTGGCGATGACGACGAGGCGCAGCGTCGAGCCCGCCGCCTGGCCGAGGAGTGCACCGACGTCGCGGTTGGTCCGGTCGACGCCGAGGTCGCAGTTCAGCGTCACGCAGCCGGCGACGCCGCGCAGCCAGTTCCAGTACCGCAGGTACCACGGGTCGTTCAGACCCATGAACTGCTCGCGTGCATCGATGAGCTGTTGGCGGTTCTCCGCGTTCGACTCACGGAGGTCCTCGAGGGGGTCACCCGAGTTGATCACCATGATGTACAGCAGGAACGACGCGCTGAGAAGCACCAGGAACGAGATCCCGATGCGCCGCAGGATGAATCTGAGCACGGGTCTACCCTTCAAGCCTGGCGCCGGTCGGGCGCCTGCTCCGTGTGGGACAGCAGGTCACTGTATGCCACCGGACGACGAACTCCTGCATCGTTCCTGGCCAGGCACCCCTGTGGGGCAGGAGGCGGCGCCTCCTGCCCCACAGGGTGCCCGTCAGGACGTGCTCACGGAGCGTGTGCTACCGGGAGCGGCTCAGGGTCACTGAGCCTCGTACCACTGCTCCGCGTTCCAGACGACCGTGCTCTGCGTCGCGGTGTCGCGGACGTTCTGGAGGTTGGAGTTGTAGGCCACGACGCCCGGGTGGGCGAACAGCGGGATGCCGAACAGCGTGTCCCAGAGCTGCTTCTCGATGACCTTGGTCTGCTCGAGGTGCACCTCGGGGTCGACCGACGACGCGAGGGTGTTCCACGCCTCGTCGACGACGGGGTCGCTGTACTCGCCGTAGTTCTGCGGCTGGCCCGTCGCGTAGATGTTCTGGCCCGAGGCCTTCTGGCCGGAGCCGGCCCACGCGAAGAGCGCGACCTCGTAGTCACCGTTCGGCAGGATGTTGTCGAAGAAGTCCTCCGCGCCGACGTCCTGGATCTGGAAGCCCGCCTGGTCGCAGCTGGACTTGATGAGGGCGACCTCGTCGCTGCGGCGCGGGTTCGGCGCGGAGTAGCCGATGCGGACCGTGACCGGCGTCTCGACGCCCGCCTCGGCGATCTTGGCCGTCGCGGCCTCGATGTCCACCTCGTCGTACCGACCGTCGTACGAGGCCTCGACGACCTCGTCGTAGTTCTCCTGGAAGGGGAACACCTCACGGGCGTTCATGACCTCACCGTCGGGGTTGATCGGCGCGATGAGGTTGTCGATGATCTGCTGACGCGGCACGCACAGCGCGAACGCCTCGCGCAGCGCCAGGTTGTCGGCGAACACGTTGCCCTCGCGGAAGTTGAAGTCGAGGTGCTCCCACGTGAGCGACGAGCCCGTCTCGACCGTGACCGTGTCACCGATCGCCTCGAGCTGGCCGAGCGTGTCCACCGTCGCCTGCGGCTCGATGACGTCGAGGTCACCGTTCTGCAGCGCCTGGACGTGCGTGTCGGCCGCGGTGAAGCGGAACGTCAGCTCCTGCGTCGCGGGCGGCGCGCCCCAGAACTCCTCGTTCGCCGTGAGCGTGAGGGACTGGCCGGCGGTCCAGCCGTTGTCCTTGAACGTGTACGGCCCGGACGACGGCACGAGCGCCGGGTCGGGCAGCTCGCCCGGCGTCTGCGACAGCCAGCCGGTGTTCCAGAACTCCGCGAGCGGCGTGAGCTTGCTGTAGTCGCGGTCGCGGACGGCGGCGACCATCTCCTCGGTCGTCATGCCGGCCTGCTCGGCGGCGACATGCGCCGGCATCGGCGCCTCGACCTGGATCTCCCAGTCGGCGTAGACCGTCGGGTAGTCGAGGACGAACTCCTTGCCGGTCGCCTCGCCCTGCGGGCCCTCCGGCACGTACTCGCCGTAGGTCATGCCCGAGACGTGGTTGAACAGCGGGGTCTCCGGGTCGGCCTCCGTGGGGATCGCCTGGGCGGCCCAGCTGAGGACGAAGTCGGCCACCGTGATGTCGGTCCCGTCCGACCACTTCGCGTCGTCGGCGATGGTGTACGTGACCTGCAGCGGGTCCTCGTTCGTCACCTCGTAGGTGCCGAAGGTCTCGTCGTGGCAGATCGTGCCGTCGGTGCCGAAGTACCAGAACCCGCCGAGGATGCGCTCGGTCACGACGCTGTTGTACGTCGAGTACGTCTCGGGGGTCACCGTGTTGTAACCGAGGAACTCGTCCTCACCGACGGAGAACGACACGTTGCCGTCCTGCGTCTCGGAGACGCCCGGGTCCTGCTTGCAGGGGTCGTCCGCGTCGATCTCCGCCGCAGCCGTCGTGCCCTCGTTCGAGTCGGGCTCGTCATCGTTGCCCGCGGGGCTCGTGCACGCTGAGAACAGCAGTGCACCGGTGGCTGCCACCGCGATGGCAGCGCTCGTGCGCCTGATCTTCAATGTTCCTCCTCCAGGGGATGGTGGGCACGCCCCGGACGTCAGCTCGCCCAGGCCGCCTCGACCAGCACCGCCCGGACGAGCCGGCGTGCATGGGTCGAGTGACGCCCACCACGGTTTCGGGAAACGCTACCTACCAAGTTGCGCGGGTTGTCCGGATCGCCTGGTTGCCGGAGGTGATCGTTACCGAGTTGATACTGGTCGGTACGGGCGCGACCCGGGGCCGAAATCGACCGGAAACAGACCGGGAACAGCACCGGCAAGCCTGTGACCTGCACCACTGCACGCACGGCTGCCGGGCCGGGGCCCCGACCGCCCGAGGAGCGCGTTCGGGCGACTAGACGTTGAAGCGGAACTCCACGACGTCGCCGTCGGCCATCACGTAGTCCTTGCCCTCGACGCGCGCCTTCCCCGCGGCGCGCGCGGCCTGCACCGAGCCCGTCTCGACGAGGTCCTCGAACGAGACGACCTCGGCCTTGATGAACCCGCGCTCGAAGTCGGTGTGGATGACGCCCGCCGCCTGCGGGGCGGTCCAGCCCTTGCGGATCGTCCACGCGCGGGCCTCCTTCGGCCCGGCCGTCAGGTACGTCTGGAGCCCGAGGGTGTCGAACCCGACGTGCGCGAGCTGGTCCAGACCAGCCTCGGCCTGACCGCTCTCGGCGAGCATCTCGCGCGCCTCCTCGGGCTCGAGCTCGACGAGCTCGGACTCGAACTTCGCGTCGAGGAAGATGGCCTGCGCCGGGGCAACGAGCGCGCGCAGGCGCTCCTGCATCCCGTCGTCGGCGAGACCCGCGTCGTCGGTGTTGAAGACGTAGATGAAGGGCTTGGCGGTGAGGAGCTGGAGGCTCGCCACGTCGGCGAGGTCGAGGCCGGCGGCAGCGGCACCCTGGAAGAGCGTGGTGCCCTCCTCGAGGATCGCCTGCGCCTTCTGCGCCGCGGCGAGCAGGGCGGCGTCGCCCTTCTTGATCTTGACCTCCTTCTCGAGGCGCGGCAGCGTCTTCTCGAGCGTCTGGAGGTCGGCGAGCACGAGCTCGGTGCTGATGGTCTCGATGTCGCCCTCGGCGTCGACCGAGCCCTCGACGCGCACGACGTCCGGGTCGGAGAAGACGCGCGTCACCTGGCAGATGGCGTCCGCCTCGCGGATGTTGGCGAGGAACTTGTTGCCGAGGCCCTCCCCCTCGCTCGCGCCCTTGACGATCCCCGCGATGTCGACGAACGACACGGTCGCCGGCAGGACCTTCTGGCTGCCGAAGATCTCCGCGAGGCGGTCGAGCCGCGCGTCCGGGAGCGGCACGACGCCCACGTTCGGGTCGATCGTCGCGAACGGGTAGTTCGCCGCGAGGACCTGGTTGCGCGTCAGGGCGTTGAAGAGGGTGGACTTGCCGACGTTGGGCAGGCCGACGATGCCGATAGTGAGAGCCACGGGCCACCATCCTACGCAGGGCGGCGCCCCGGCTCCCGGCCGGGCGCCGCGTGCGTCAGGCGTACGACATGACGCGCTGGAGCAGCTCGGGCGCCCGGCGGTCGTAGACGCGCGCGCCCCACCGGACGCCGACGACGAGCACGACCACGCCCAGCACGGGCCCGACGGCGAGGCTCACCCAGCCGAGCACGGCCGAGGGCAGGACGATCGCGAGCACGCCCGGCGCGAGCACGGGCAGCGACAGCCCGAGCACCAGCGCCATGGCGACCGTCTGCGCGACCATCGTCGCCATGGCGGCACCCTGCGGGGACTTGAACGGGCTGTCGCCCGGCTTCGGCACCGGGTAGAGCAGCCGTGCGGAGGACGCGCTCGAGACCCCCAGCGAGACGAGCAGCAGCCCGAGCGTGAGGCCGAGGACCGCCGGCAGGGCGTCCCAGCGGCCCGCGACACCTGCGGAGACGACGGCGAACAGCACCGAGACGGGGACGCCGCCGACGAGGACCGGCACCGCGCGGCCCCACCGGTCGGCGCGCCCGCTCACGCCCGTGGAGACGTGCAGCGCGAACGCCGTGTGGTCGTAGGCGACGTCCGCCGAGATCGCGAACCCGAGGATCCAGGCCGTGATCGGGCCCAGCACGAGGAAGACCTCCGAGCCCGGGCCGCCGCCCAGCGCGAGCAGCACGACGGGGATGAGCGGCACGACGGCGATCGAGCCCGAGTACCGGGGGTCGCGCAGCCAGTACGTGGAGGTCCGCGCCGCGACGGCACCGGTCGGTGTCGCGGGGAAGCGCGAGAACATCCCGAGGCCCTTCGCCCGCCCTCCCGCGCCGGACGTCGGCGGCGAGACGAGCGCGCGTGCCAGCGACCGGTCCCACACGACCCACGCGACGGCCAGCGTCACGAGCGCCACGACGAGGCGGCCGAGCGCGAGGCCCCACGCGCCGTCGTGCACCGCGGCGCCGAGGCCCCACGGCGCGCCGAACGGCGTCCAGGCCACGACGCCGGCGAGGCGCGTGGCCAGGTCGCGCACGCCGTCGCCGTCGACGGGCCCCTCGCCCATCTGGGACGCGAACCACCCGAAGGCCGGTCCCACGAGCATGAGCGGCACGAACGCCGCGATGGTCACGACCTCCCGGTAGCGGCGCGACTCGAGCAGGGGGGCGAGCGCCGTCGTCGTGGCGCGCGAGCCGACGACGCACAGCGCCAGCGCGAGCACCGCGCCGACGAGCGCGGCGAGCACCGCGAGCGGCGTCCGCCACCACGCGAACGAGACGCCGACCGCGGACAGGCCGGTGGCGATGCCCGGGATCGAGACCGTCCCCGCGAGCGCGAGGCCGGCGAGCAGCCGGCGCTGCGGGATGCCGAACAGGACGAACCGCTGCGGGTCGAGCGTCGCGTCGACGCCGAACGCGAAGAGCGGCACGATCCACCACGCGAGGACCGCGACGGCGCCGAACAGCACGACGACGGCGCCGGCGAGCACCGGGTCGCTCGTGCCGAGGGCGATCGTCCCGGACACCACGAGGCCGACGACGAACAGGCCGTACAGCGAACCGAGGACGAACCCGATCGTCTGCCACGCGCTCCGGCGGAACGCGTTGGCCATGAGGGTGAGCTTGAGCCTTACGAGCTGCGCAGCCATGCGAGGCCCTCCGACGTCGTGCGGCCGCCCACGAGCTCGACGAAGCGGTCCTCGAGGCTCTGCCCGGCGCGCACCTCGTCCACGGTGCCGGCGGCGAGCACGTGCCCGCCCGCGACGACGGCGACGTGGTCGCACATGCGCTGGACGAGGTCCATGACGTGGGACGAGACGACGACGGTGCCGCCCGAGCGCACGTAGTCGGCGAGGATGTCGCGGATGTTGGCCGCCGAGACCGGGTCGACGGCCTCGAACGGCTCGTCGAGCACGAGGACCTGCGGCGCGTGGATGAGCGCCGTCGCGAGCGCGATCTTCTTCGTCATGCCCGCGGAGTAGTCGACGACGAACGTGTTCGCGTCCTTCGCGAGGTCCAGCGCGTCGAGCAGGTCCGTCGTGCGCCCGGCCACGGTGTCGCGGTCCATCCCGCGCAGCAGGCCCGCGTACGTGATGAGCTGGGCGCCGGTGAGGCGGTCGAACAGCCGCACGCCGTCGGGCAGGACCCCGAGCCGGCGCTTGCCCGCCACCGGGTCGGCCCAGATGTCGGTGCCGTGCACGTGCGCGCTGCCGAAGTCGGGGCGCAGCAGGCCGGTGGCCATGGACAGGGTCGTCGTCTTGCCCGCGCCGTTCGGGCCCACGAGGCCGTAGAACGACCCCGCGGGGACGTCGAGGTCGACCCCCGCGACCGCGACCTTCTCCCCGAAGCGCTTCCACAGGCCCCGCAGGGACAGGGCGGCGGCCGGGTCGTGCGGAGCGGTGGGCGCCTGCCCGGGAGCAGGTGCGGGGACCTGCTCGGCCGGGGCGGCCACCGGGCCGGCAGGTGGGGACTCGTGCGTGGGGTCGACCATGGCGCCCAACCTAACGGAGCGGTCGACGACGCCCTGGTGCGGTTTGTCACGACGCGCCGGGGCGTGGGTCAGGTCACGCGCCGGTCCCGCTGTCGGTGCCCCGTGCGAAGGTGCCGCCATGGACTCCTGGGCGCTCTTCTCCGTCGGGCTCGTGCTGGGCGTCGTCGTCGGCGTGGCGCTGGTGCTCGTCGTGCGGCGCACGTCGCCCGACGGCGCGGCCGCCGAGGTCCGACGGCTGACCACGATGCTCGGGCAGGCCCAGCAGGAGGCGGCGCGCGGTGCCGGCCTCGCGGAACGCCTCGAGGCGGAGCGCGAGGGCTTCGACCGTCAGCTCGCCGCCGAGCGGGAGGCCTTCGTCCGCCAGCTCGCCGCGGCCCAGCGCAGCGCCGACGAGCGGCTCGACCTGGCGCGCGCGTCGCACGAGCAGCAGCTCGCCGACGTCCAGGAGGCGGCCGCGCGCCGGCTCGCCGAGGTGCAGGGCGACCACCGTCGCGTCGAGACGCAGTTCGAGGCGCTGTCGCGCCGCGCGCTCGCCGCGACGTCGGAGCAGTTCCTCGCGCACGCGGAGGAGAGGCTGCGCCGGAGCCACGAGACGGGCGCGGCCGAGCTGGCGAAGCGGGAGGAGGCCGTGCGCACGCTCGTCGAGCCGCTCGCTCGCTCGCTCGAGCAGATGCGCGCCGAGGTCGCGGCCGCCGAGAAGGCACGGGCCGCGGGCCACTCGGCGCTCGCCGAGCACCTGCGCCAGCTCGCCGAGGCCAGCGCGGACCTGCGCAGCGGCACGAACGACCTCGTCACGGCGCTGCGCTCGTCGCAGACCCGCGGGGCGTGGGGCGAGCTCCAGCTGCGGCGGGTCGTCGAGGCCGCGGGGATGCTCTCGCGCGTGGACTTCACGGAGCAGGCGCACGTCACGACGGAGGACGGGGCCCTGCGCCCCGACATGGTGGTCCACCTCGCCGGGGGCAAGAACGTCGTGGTCGACTCGAAGGTCGCGTTCCTCGGGTACCTCGAGGCCCAGCAGGCGTCCGACCCGGCCGTGCGCGAGGACCGCCTGGACGCGCACGTGCGGCACATGGTCAAGCACGTCGACGACCTGGCGTCCAAGCGCTACTGGTCGCAGTTCAGCCCGACGCCGGAGTTCGTCGTGATGTTCGTCCCCGCGGAGCCGTTCCTCGCCGCTGCCGTCGAGCGCAGGCCGGACCTGCTGGAGTACGCGGCCCGCCGCAACGTCGTCGTCGCGACGCCGATGACGCTCGTGGCGCTGCTGCGCACCGTCGCCTACGCGTGGCAGCAGGACGCCGTGACGGACAACGCGCACGAGGTCCTGCGCGCGGGCAAGGAGCTGCACTCGCGGCTCGTCACGACGGCGCGGCACGTCACGAAGCTCGGGCGGTCCCTCAGCGCGGCGACGAAGGACTTCAACGTCTTCGTCGGCTCGCTCGAGACGCGCGTCCTGCCCCAGGCGCGTCGACTGGTCGACCTGAACGTCGTGGACGAGTCGGAACGGATCGGTCAGGTGCGCGTGGTCGAGGACGTGCCGCGGCCCGTCACCCAGCCCGAGCTCGTCGCCGCGGCGTCGGACGCCGTCGTCGCGATCGACGACCGCCCGGGCGACGACGAGGACGACGCGCGCCAGGCGTTCGCCTGACGCACCGGCCGCGACGGCGCTCCGCGGTCACGGCCCCCCGGCGTCGGACGGGTCGGGCCGGGGTCAGACGGGCTGGACGGACAGCGAGCGGCGCCCGCCGCGCCCGGGTCGGGCGCCCGGGCCCGTGGCGCCGAGGTCGGAGCGCAGCTCGCGCGGCAGGGAGAACATGAGGTCCTCCGTCGCGGTGCGGACCTCCTCCACCGTGCCGTAGCCGCGCTCGGCGAGGTACGCGAGCACGTCGTCGACGAGGATCTCGGGCACCGAGGCCCCGGAGGTCACGCCCACGGTCGTCGCGCCCTCGAGCCACGCCTCGTCGATCTCGCGCGCCCGGTCGACGCGGTACGCGGCGCGTGCGCCGGCCTGGAGCGCGACCTCGACGAGCCGCACGGAGTTCGACGAGTTCGCGGAGCCCACGACGATCACGACGTCGGCACCCGGCGCGAGCTTCTTCACCGCGACCTGGCGGTTCTGCGTCGCGTAGCAGATGTCGTCGCTCGGCGGGTCCTGGAGCGTCGGGAACTTCTCGCGCAGGCGCCGGACGGTCTCCATCGTCTCGTCGACGGACAGCGTGGTCTGCGAGATCCACACCACCTTGCTCGGGTCGCGCACCACGACGTCGTCCACGGCGTCGGGAGAGTTGACGACCTGGACGTGGTCAGGCGCCTCGCCCGCCGTGCCCTCGACCTCCTCGTGGCCGTCGTGGCCGATGAGGAGGATGTCGAAGTCGTCCTTCGCGAAGCGCACCGCCTCCTTGTGCACCTTGGTCACGAGCGGGCACGTGGCGTCGATCGTGTCGAGGTTGCGCTCCGCCGCGGCCGCCTTCACGGCGGGCGAGACCCCGTGCGCCGAGAACACGACGCGCGCGCCCTCGGGCACCTCGTCCGTCTCGTCCACGAAGATCGCGCCGCGCTCGCTCAGCGTCTCGACGACGAACTTGTTGTGCACGATCTCCTTGCGCACGTACACGGGCGAGCCGTAGTGCTCGAGCGCCTTCTCCACCGCGACGACGGCGCGGTCGACGCCGGCGCAGTAGCCGCGGGGGGCCGCGAGCAGGACGCGCTTGCCGGTCGCGCCCGTGCTCGCGGCGGGCACGGTGGCGTCGGCGGCGGACTGGCTGGCAGGGGTGGCACTCACGCCCGCCAGTCTAGGTGACCCCTCGGTTCTCGCCCGGGCCGGGAGGCGGTGGCACGCGACACTCCCCCGCCCCTGCACACGACCGTCACACGGCACGGGGCCGTGACGGGCGGCCGTGACGGGCGGCCGTGACGGGTCGACGTCGGTGGCATGGGGCAGGCTGGTGCCGTGTCCGCCGCCTCCCTCCCCGCGCCCGACGGGCCGTCCGACGGCCGGTCCGACGGCCGGTCCGACGGCCGGTCCGACGGGCGGTCCGACGATGCCGTCCCGCCCCGCCGGGCGGCGTCGCGCCACGAGCTGCCCGCACGGGCGCTCGACACGTCGGCCGAGCACCCGTGGCCGGTGCGCCTGCTCTCGCGCAAGATCGAGCAGTACGTCGAGCGCATGGCACCCGTGTGGGTCGAGGGCCAGGTCGTCCAGCTCAACCGCCGGCCCGGCACGTCGACCGCGTTCCTGACGCTGCGCGACACGGACCAGGACATGTCGCTGCCCGTCTCCGCCGCCGTGCGCGTCCTGGACGGGAAGCCCGTCGAGGAGGGCGCGCACGTGGTCGTGCACGCCAAGCCGGTGTTCTGGTCCCGGCGCGGCACGCTCCAGCTCCAGGCGCGCGAGATCCGCCCGGTCGGCGTCGGCGAGCTCCTCGCACGGGTGGAGCACCTCAAGCGCGTGCTCGCCGCGGAGGGCCTGTTCGACGCCGAGCGCAAGGTCGCGCTGCCGTTCCTGCCGCGCGTCGTCGGACTCGTGTGCGGGCGCGAGTCGAAGGCCGAGCACGACGTCGTCGTCAACGCGCGCGCCCGCTGGCCGCAGGTCCGGTTCGAGATCCGCGAGGTCGCCGTGCAGGGCGTGCACGCCGTCGAGCAGGTCGGGGCGGCGCTGCGCGAGCTCGACGCGCGCCCGGAGGTCGAGGTGATCGTCGTCGCGCGGGGCGGGGGGTCCGTCGAGGACCTGCTCCCGTTCTCCAACGAGACCCTCGTGCGTGCCGCGGCCGCGTGCCGCACGCCGCTCGTGAGCGCGATCGGGCACGAGACGGACTGCCCGCTGCTCGACCTCGTCGCCGACCACCGCGCGTCGACGCCGACCGCCGCCGCGAAGCGCATCGTGCCCGACGTCTCCGAGGAGCGCACCCGCGTCACCCAGGCCCGCGCCCGCGCGCGCGCGGCGGTCGAGGCGCGCGTCGCGCGCGAGCAGGCCGCGCTCGACGCCGTGCGGTCGCGCCCCGTCCTCGCGTCGCCGGAGGTGATGCTCGCGGACCGGGCCGAGCGCGTCGCGTTCCTGCGCGACCGCGGCCGGCGCGCGCTCGACTCGTGCCTGGTGCGCGCGGCGGGCGAGGTCGGCCGGCTCGAGGCGCAGGTGCGCGCCCTGTCGCCCGCGTCCACGCTCGAGCGCGGCTACGCCGTCGTGCAGGGCGACGACGGCCACGTCGTGCGCTCGCCCGCCGACGCGCCGCTCGGAGCGGCGCTCCGCGTACGCCTGGCCCGCGGCGAGCTCGCCGCCCGGGTGGTCGACGACGCCGCCCGTGCCGCCGACGGCGCGACCGCTGCGGAGCGAACGTGACCCACCCCGCCGCACGGCACCCCGCGCGGCCCCTTCGGACAGATGAGGTTGAATAGCGCCGTGACCGGATCCGACAACGCTGTCAGCGCGGACGTCTCCGCGCTGTCCTACGAGCAGGCCCGCGACGAGCTGGTCCAGGTCGTCGCCCGGCTGGAGACCGGAGGCGAGCCCCTCGAGGCCTCGCTCGCGCTGTGGGAGCGCGGCGAGGCCCTCGCCGCACGCTGCCAGGAGTGGCTCGACGGCGCGCGGGCGAGGCTCGACGCCGCCCGCACGGGCGACGGCGCCCCCGGCGACCGGGTCACGGACGACGACCCGGCCGGTCCGCGGGGCGACGACACCCGCCCGGCCGACGACACCCCCGGAGGAGACCGATGAACCCGACCGCCCCCGCCGCCCCCGACGGTTCCCCGGCGTCCGCGCACGGCCACGTGCTCGCCGTCGGCGAGGCGCTCATCGACGTGGTGCACCGCGCGGACGGCAGCGTCGACGAGCTCCCCGGCGGCAGCCTGGCCAACGTCGCCCTGACGCTCGGCCGCCTCGGCCGCGACGCCCGCCTCGTCACGTGGATCGGCGCCGACGAGCACGGCGACGCGATCCGTGCGTGGCTCGAGGAGTCGGGCGTGCAGCTCGCCCCCGGCAGCACGAGCGCGCCGTCGACGAGCGTCGCGACGGCGCACCTGGACGACGAGGGCGCCGCGACGTACGAGTTCGACCTCGAGTGGCAGATGCCGCCCGGCACCGAGGTGACCGCGGGCACGCTCGCCGTGCACACCGGCTCGATCGCCGCCGTGCTCGAGCCGGGGGCGCGCGCGGTCCGCGATCTGGTCGCCGCGGCCCGGGACACCGCGACCATCACGTACGACCCCAACGCGCGTCCGGCCCTCATGGGCGACCCCGCCGACGCACGGGAGCGCATCGAGGCGGTCGTCGCGCTGGCCGACGTCGTCAAGGTCAGCGACGAGGACCTCGCGTGGCTCGTGCCCGCGGGCGACCCCGTCGAGGTCGCCCGCGGGTGGCTCGCGCTGGGGCCGGCCCTCGTCGTCGTCACGCTCGGCGGCGCCGGCGCGGTCGCGCTCACCCCGGGCGGCGAGCACCGCGTCGCCGCGCCCCGGGTCGAGGTCGTCGACACGGTCGGGGCGGGCGACTCGTTCATGGGCGCGCTCGTGGACGGGCTCTGGGACGCGGGCCTCCTCGGCGCCGCGCGCCGCGACGCGCTGCGCGCCGTCGACCCGGGCACGCTCGAGCGGCTCCTCGAGCGCTGCGCGGCCGTCGCGGCGATCACCGTCTCCCGCGCCGGCGCCAACCCCCCGCGCCGCGCCGAGCTCTCCCCGGGCTGACGGCCGACGTCCAGGGCGGCGCGGGAGGTCGGGAGCGCACGTCGTGGCGGGACCGGCGGGACGCTAGACGCGCGCCTCCTGCTTCTTCGCGCGCTCGAGCGACGCCCGGCGGTCCTCCTCGTTCTCGCGCTCGACCCGCTCCGCCTCCTCGGGGTCGCGCGTGAGGTTCTCGCTCGACTCGGGGTCGAAGATCATCATCTTCGTCGGGTCGAACCACAGCTCGGTGGCGTCCCCGTCCCGCACGCGCGACGCCGCGTCGAGGGCCACGACGAACTGCGTGCGCATGCCCTCGCCGTCGAGCTCGCGGTCGAGCTCGTCCAGCATGCCCTTGACGGAGTCCGGCATGTCGAAGGGCACGTAGGCGTACAGGTCGGCACCGAGCCACTCGGTGACGTCGATCTGCGCCTCGAACGTGTGGCCGCGGTCCTTCTTCGTCGGGTCGACGAGGCGGGCGTCCTCGAAGTGCTCGGGCCGCAGGCCCACGATGACGAGGTCGCGCTCCCCCACCACGTCGCTCACCCTCTCGGGCAGGTCGAACTCGCCGAACGGCAGCGCGATGCGGCCGCCCGAGATGCGCCCGGGCAGGAAGTTCATCGGCGGGGTGCCGATGAACCCGGCGACGAACAGGTTGACCGGCTGCTCGTACAGCCCGCGGGGGCTCGCGACCTGCTGCAGCACGCCCTTGCGCAGCACGGCGACGCGGTCGCCGAGCGTCATGGCCTCCGTCTGGTCGTGCGTGACGTAGACCGTGGTGGTGCCGAGGCGGCGCTGCAGGCGCGCGATCTCGGTGCGCATCTGGCCGCGCAGCTTCGCGTCGAGGTTCGACAGCGGCTCGTCGAAGAGGAACGCCTTCGCGTCGCGCACGATGGCGCGCCCCATCGCCACGCGCTGGCGCTGCCCGCCCGAGAGGTTCGCAGGCTTGCGGTCGAGGTGCTCGCGCAGGTCGAGCAGGTCGGCCGCGTGCTCCACCTTCGCGCGGATCTCCTCCTCGCTGTGCTTGCCCTTGGCGAGTCGCAGCGGGAACGCGATGTTCTCGGCGACGGTCAGGTGCGGGTAGAGGGCGTAGTTCTGGAACACCATCGCGAGGTCCCGGTCGCGCGGCGCCTTCTCGTTGACGCGCCGCCCGTCGATCTCGAGCTCGCCCGCGGTGATGTCCTCGAGGCCGACGATCATGCGCAGCACGGTGGACTTCCCCGACCCGGACGGCCCGACGAGGATGACGAACTCGCCGTCCGCGATCTCGAGGTTCACGTCGTCCACGGCGAGGAAGCCGTCGCCGTAGCGCTTGACGATGTCCTTCAGGGTGATCGACGCCATCAGAGCTCTCCTCGGGGTCGGCGTGCTCGGTTCGGTGCGCGGCGGACGTGCCCGGCGGCGCGCGGTCGCGGCGGAGCGGTGGTGGGCGCCGTCGTCATCCCTTCACCGCACCCTGGGTGAGGCCGGAGACGATCTGGCGCTGGAACAGCACGACGAGGACGACGACCGGGATCGTCACGACGACCGCGGCGGCGGAGATCGCACCCGTCGGCTGCTCGAAGTAGGACGCACCCGTGAAGAAGGCGAGGGCCGCCGGCACCGGTCGCGCCGCGCTCGTCGACGTCAGCGAGATGCCGTAGACGAAGTCGTTCCACGCGATGAAGAACGCGATGAGCGCCGTGGTGAACACGCCGGGCGCCGCGAGCGGGACGATCGCCTTGCGGAACGCCTGCCACGGCGTCGCGCCGTCCACCTGCGCCGCCTGCTCGAGCTCCCAGGGGATCTGGCGGAAGAACGCCGCGAGGGTCCAGATGGAGATCGGCAGCGTGAGCGACAGGTACGGGATGATCAGGCCGGGCCACGTGTCGTACAGACCGATGTTGCGCCACAGGTTGAACAGCGGCGTGACGATGGAGACGACCGGGAAGATCGAGACCCCGAGCGCCGTCGTGAGGATCAGCCGCTTGCCGGGGAAGTCGAGGCGCGCGATCGCGTACGCGCACAGCGTGGCGAGCACGACGGCGATGAACGTCGCGATGAGCGAGATCCCGACGGAGTTGCGCAGGGCGGACAGGAACAGCTCCTGCGCCGACCCCTCCGGCGACAGGATCTGCTCGTAGTTCTCCGTGCTCCAGCTCGGTGGGAGGAAGGTGCCGGAGTTGATCTCGGCGGACGACTTGAAGCTCGTCATGAGGATCGACACGACCGGGAAGAGCGAGCCGACGAGGACGACGACCGTGATGACGGCCCACCAGACCTTGGCCCGGGTGCTCAGGACGCTGCCCATCACTTCTCCCCTCTCGCGCCGGCGAGGTCGACCTTGAACAGCTTGATCGCGACGAAGCAGATGAGGACGACGCACAGGAACAGCAGGACGGAGATCGCCGACCCCATGCCGATCTGCAGCTGGCCGATGGACGTGCGGTACGCCAGCAGCGACAGCACCTCGGTGTTGTTCGCGCCGTTCGTCATGATGAAGACGTTGTCGAAGATGCGGAACGCGTCGAGCGCGCGGAACAGCACGGCGACCATGATGGCGGCCTTCATGTTCGGCACGATGACGCGCGTGAACCGCTGCCACGCGGTCGCGCCGTCGACCTTGGCCGCCTCCTCGAGGTCGCCCGGCACCTGCGCGAGGCCGGCGAGGAGCAGGAGGGAGATGAACGGCGTCGTCTTCCACACCTCGGACGCGATGATGACGAACAGGCTCGTCCCCTGCTGCGCGAACCAGTTGAGGTCGGGGCCGATGCCGGGCACCCAGTCGAACCAGCGGTTGACGTAGCCGGAGGTGATGTCGAACGCGTAGAACCACGCGAACGCCGAGACCACCGTGATGATCCCGTAGGGCACGAGGATCGCGGTGCGCAGCAGGCCGCGCAGGCGCTTGATGGCGCGGTGCATGACGAGCGCGAGCGCGAAGCCCAGCACGAGCTCGACGGCGACCGTGACGACCGTGATGAACAGCGTCACCCCGAGGTCCCGCCACCAGACGACGTCGCTGAGGATCACGAGGTAGTTGTTCAGCCCGACGAACGTCCGCTCGTCCGGGGCGGTGAGCTTGTAGTTGAACAGCGAGTCGTAGACGGCCTGGAGGATCGGGTACAGCGTCACGGCGAGCATGACGACGAACGCGGGCCCGGCCAGGAGCCAGCCGAGCCGGGCCTCGGCCCGTGCGCGGTCGCTGCGCGCCGCTCTCGCCTCGCGGTCCTCGCCCGAGCCGTCGTCGATCTCGACGTCCTTCGCGCTTCCCGGGATCGTGGTGCTCACAGGAGTCGCTCCCCTCGCAGGACCGCGGTGATGTACTCGGAGGACCGTTCGGGCGTGGTCTGCGGGTCGACGTCCGACGGCGGGTACCAGGTCTGCTGCAGACCGGTCGACACCTCGTTGTAGAACGGGGTCTTGGGACGCGGCGCCGCCTGCTCGAGCGAGTCGCGGATGAGGTCGGCCATCGGGAAGGTCTCCTGGACCTCCGGGTCGTCGTACGCCGTGGTGCTCGCGGGCGGGTTGCCGTCGGTGACGAAGTACGCGGCCTGGTTCTCGGGCTGCACGATGCACTCCGCCGCCTGGTACGCGAGGTCCGGGTGCGCGCTGAACGCCCCGACGCCGAGGCTGATCCCGCCGTACGGGGGCCGGGCCTGCTCGCCCTCGACCGTCTGCGGGTACAGCGCCCACCCGATGTCGTCGAGCACCGCCTGGTCCAGGGCCCCCGACTCGACCGCGCCCTGCGTCGACGACCACACGAACGGCCAGTTGACCATGAAGGACGCGTCGTCCCCCTGGAAGAGCTCGAGCGAGGCGGACTCGTTCTCGCTCGGCAGACCCGGGCCACCGAGACCGGACGACCCGATCTCGCCCATGATCCGCGCGGCCTCGCGTCCCGCGTCGGACACCAGGCCGAGCTCGATGTCCTCGGCGGGAGCCTCGGGGTTCTCGACGACGTGCCCACCGGCGCCCTCGACGAGGGCGTTGATCCACACCGTCAGCGACTCGGCCTTGGCGCCCTGCACCGCGAGCAGCTTGTCCTGCCCCGCGGCCGCCTCCATGATCTGGTCCCACGTGACCGGCTGCGACATGTCGAGGCCGGCGGCCTCCGCCACGGAGGTGCGGTACCAGAGCAGCTGCGTGTTGGCCCAGAACGGGACGGCCACGAGCTCGTCCTTCCACGTGGACGCGTCGATGGCGCCCTGCACCACGTCCTGCGTCGTCGCCTGCGCGACGTCGTCGGGCACCGGGGCGAGGAAGCCCGCCTCCGCGAACTCGGCGATGAAGACGGGGTCGAGGCTCATGAGGTCGATCGACGCGTCCTTCGCCGCGAGGCGGCGCGCGAGCTGCTCGCGCTGCGACGCCGCGTCGCGCGGCAGGAGCTCCGTCTCGATCCGGTAGGCACCGTCCGCCTCCTCCGTGCAGGAGGCGGCGATCCTGGCCTGCCCCCCGGCGTCGGGGTTGATGTACCACGTCAGCACCGGCGTGCTGCCGTCCCCCGAGGCGCACGCCGCGAGCGGCGCGACGACCGCCACGGCGGCGAGCACGGCGAGCGGGCGGGTGCGTCTGCGCACGGCGGCTCCTTTCGTCCGCGCGGCGGCCCGGGAGGGACGCCACCTGCCTCAATGGCTACACCAGCGGCAGCAGGCTCGCCACGCGAACGCGCCCGGCGTGCACCGGCCGGGGTGCGCCATCATGGGGCCCATGACGAGCACCGCGACCCCCACCCCGCGCACCCCGGCCGAGGCCTGGACCACGCTGCGCGCCGGCAACGACCGCTTCGTCGCCGACGCCCTGCTGCACCCGTCGCAGGGCGCGGACCGACGGCGTGAGACCGCCGGCGCCCAGCACCCCCACACCGTCCTGTTCGGCTGCTCCGACTCGCGCGTCGCGGCGGAGATCGTCTTCGACCAGGGCCTCGGCGACATGTTCGTCGTGCGCACGGCGGGCCACGTCGTGGACACCACGGTGCTCGGGTCGATCGAGTACGGCGTCGAGGTGCTGTCGACGCCGCTCGTCGTCGTCCTCGGGCACGACTCGTGCGGGGCCGTGGGTGCCGCCGTGGAGACCCTCTCGACCGGGGCGCAGGCCGACGGCTTCGTCCGTGCCGTCGTCGACCGCGTCATCCCGTCGATCGCCAAGATCACCGGTGCGGGCGGGGGCGCCCTCGAGAGCATCGACCCCGCCGTGCTGCGGCGCGAGCACGTGCGGAACACCGTCGACATGCTCCACTCCTACTCGGCCGGGCTCGCGGCCGCGGTCGCCGAGGGGCGCTGCGCGATCATCGGCGTCGAGTACGACTTCGCCGAGGGCCGCGCCCGGCTGGTCGAGGTCGTCGGTGACGTCGGCGAGCAGCCGGTCGCGGACGACGACGCGGCCTGACCCGCCGGGTTCGGAGCCGCGCCCACCGTTGCGGCACGATAGGCGCATGACTGCTGCAGCCACCGACGGCTCCCCCGAGTACCGCATCGAGCACGACACGATGGGCGAGGTGCGGGTCCCCGCGCAGGCCCTCTACCGCGCGCAGACGCAGCGCGCGGTGGAGAACTTCCCGATCTCGGGCACGCCGCTCGAGCGCGGTCACATCGAGGCGCTCGCCCGCGTCAAGAAGGCGGCGGCGCGCGCGAACGCGGAGCTCGGCGTGCTGGACGCCGACGTCGCGGACGCGATCGTGGCGGCGGCGGACGAGGTCGCGTCGGGCGTCCACGACGAGCACTTCCCCGTCGACGTCTTCCAGACCGGCTCGGGCACGTCGTCGAACATGAACACCAACGAGGTCCTCGCGACGCTCGCGACGCGCTCCCTCGGCCGCGACGTGCACCCCAACGACCACGTCAACGCGTCGCAGTCGTCCAACGACGTGTTCCCGACCTCGGTGCACGTCGCCGCGACGGCGGGCGTCGTGCGCGACCTCGTCCCGGCGCTCGAGCACCTGGCCGAGGCGCTCGAGGCCAAGGCGCAGGAGTTCGCGACGGTCGTGAAGTCGGGCCGCACGCACCTCATGGACGCGACGCCGGTGACGCTCGGGCAGGAGTTCGGCGGGTACGCGGCGGCCGTGCGCTACGGCGTCGAGCGACTGCAGGCCGCGCTGCCGCGCGCCGCCGAGGTCCCGCTGGGCGGCACCGCCGTCGGCACCGGCATCAACACGCCCGCGGGCTTCCCGCAGCGCGTCATCGAGCTCCTCGTCGAGGACACCGGCCTGCCGCTCACCGAGGCGCGCGACCACTTCGAGGCGCAGTCCGCGCGCGACGGCCTCGTCGAGCTGTCCGGCGCCCTGCGGACCGTCGCGGTGTCCGTGACGAAGATCTGCAACGACCTGCGCTGGATGGGCTCGGGCCCCAACACCGGTCTCGGTGAGATCTTCATCCCGGACCTGCAGCCCGGGTCGTCGATCATGCCGGGCAAGGTCAACCCGGTCGTGCCCGAGGCCGTGCTCATGGTCGCGGCACGCGTGATCGGCAACGACGCCACCGTCGCCTGGGCCGGCGCGTCGGGCAGCTTCGAGCTCAACGTGCAGATCCCCGTCATCGCGCAGGGCGTGCTCGAGTCCGTCCGCCTGCTCGCGAACGCCTCGCGCGTCCTCGCCGACCGGACCGTCGCGGGCATCACCGCCAACGTCGAGAAGGCGCGCGCGTTCGCCGAGTCGTCGCCGTCCATCGTCACGCCGCTCAACCGCGTCATCGGCTACGAGGCCGCCGCGAAGGTCGCCAAGCACTCCGTCGCGGAGGGCATCACCGTGCGCCAGGCCGTGGTCGACCTCGGCTTCGTCGAGCGCGGCGAGGTCACCGAGGAGCAGCTCGACTCCGCGCTCGACGTCCTGTCGATGACGCGCGCGCCGAAGGCCTGAGCGCCGGTAGTCGCCCGCGTCCGACGGCCGGGAGCGCCGGGGACCACCCCCGCGCTCCCGGCCGCTCGTCGTCCGCGCTCAGCCCCCGACCGTGCAGGGCCGGCCGTCCAGCGTGACGAGCTGCGGCAACGTCGGCGCACCCGCGCCGCGCGTGCCGACGAAGCCGAACGTCACCGCCCCGCCGGGGCGGACCGTCGCATTCCAGGCGAGGTGCTGCGCGGTGACGGCGGCGCCCTCCTCCGTCACGACGGCGCCCCAGGCGTCGGCGACCGCCTCGCCGTCGGCGAGCGCCCACCGCAGCGACCAGCCGTCGAGGGGCGCCGTGCCGGTGCTGCGCAGCCACACCTGGGCGACGTAGCCGCCGGGCCACGTCCCGTGGACGGTGTAGTCGATGTGGCACGTCGGCCGCTGGACGCCCGGCACGGCGAGGTCGAGCAGCTCGGCCGCCTGCTCGGGGAACCACGCGCCCGCCGGCGGGTCCTCGATGCCGCGCGCCGGGTCGAGAGGCCCGCCCGTGCCCCGGAAGCAGCGGCCGTCGGACTCCCCGGGAACCTTGATCCACAGGAACGCGTCGACGAGCGCCGTGCCCGTCTCGAGCGTCGGTCGGGCGCCGAGGCCGCGGTCCGGCGGGTTGCACCACACCTCCGGGTCGGGGTACGCCCCTGCGGGCGCGGTCCACGGCCCTCGACCGTTGCGGCTCGTGTCGACGACGAAGTGCGCCTGCTCGGCCGGGTGGCGCACGACGCCCGTGTCGGCGAACGCCTGCTCGTAGGCCGCGTCGGTCAGCGTCCACGTGGAGACGTCGTCCGGGTCCGCGGGGTGATACTGGCTCGCGCACCACTGCGGCTCCCACCAGCTGTTCACGCTGAGGTGCAGGCAGTCGCTGATCCACGTGCCGTACCGCAGCAGCCTCTCCGTCTCGACGTAGTTGGAGGCGTTGAGGAAGAACCCGTCGGCGCGCTCGACCCCCGCGCGCAGGAGGCGGTCGCTGATGTCGCCAACCCCCAGCCAGCCGCTGTGCGTGCCGTCGAGGTAGACGCGCACGTTCGGCAGCGCGCCCAGCGCGTCCACCGCGTGCTGGAGCTGCGCGAACCGCTCGGCCGCGGCGGTCGCCGGGTCCGCCTCGGCCGGCTGGCACCACTCCTGCTCCCCGTTCACGGTCGTGTACCAGGGGATGATCCCGAGACCGTCCGGCTCGAGCACGACGATCGCGTGCTCGTCGCCGATGCCGGCGGCGAACGCGTCGACCCAGGCGACGTACTCCGTGGTGCTCGTCGCCCCACCGGCGGAGTACTGCGCGCAGTCGCGGAACGGCACGTTGTAGGCGACGAGCGTCGGCAGCGCGTCGTCGGCGGCGGCGCGTCCGACGACGCCGGCCACCTCCGCGCGGACCTCGTCGGGGGTGCCGCCGGTGAACCACGTGGCGGACGGGAAGCTGCCGAGGAGCTGGGCGTCGGCCCGCGCGTCCCCCTCGAGCGACGCGGCGGCCTCGAGCGTGGTGCTGAACGGGTCGACGTAGAGCCGCTCGGGCGCCGCGGACGGCGCCGCGTCGTCGGGAACGGCGGATGCGGGGGCGGCGGCGAGCGCCGCGACGAGAGCCGCGGCGAGGGCGGTCGCGAGCGAGCGCGCGGGCCGGCGGCTCAGGACGTGCGTCATGGAGATCTCCTTCGATCTGCGACGGCGGTGTCGAGGCGCCGGCACGGCGTGGGAGCGCTACCACCGGCGACCTCCGTCCACCCTGGACCCCGCCGCGACGCGCGTCAAGAGGCGGGCCCGAGCAGCGGGAGCAGCCGGACGAGGGCGGCGCGGCGTGACGCCGGGCCGCCCTCGTCGGGAGGGCCGTCGCGCCTCAGACCTCGATCGACTCGAGCATCTCCGTGACGAGCGCGGCGACGGGCGAACGCTCGGAGCGCGTCAGGGTCACGTGGGCGAACAGCGGATGGCCCTTGAGCGCCTCGATGACGGCCGCGACGCCGTCGTGCCGCCCGACGCGCAGGTTGTCGCGCTGCGCGACGTCGTGCGTGAGCACGACGCGCGACGACTGCCCGATCCGCGAGAGCACGGTGAGCAGCACGTTGCGCTCGAGCGACTGGGCCTCGTCCACGATGACGAACGCGTCGTGCAGCGAGCGCCCGCGGATGTGCGTGAGCGGCAGCACCTCGAGCATCTCGCGGTCGATCACCTCGTCGAGCACCTGGGGCGAGACGAGCGCGCCGAGCGTGTCGTACACCGCCTGGGCCCAGGGGTTCATCTTCTCGGACTCGGAGCCCGGGAGGTAGCCGAGCTCCTGGCCGCCCACCGCGTACAGGGGGCGGAAGACGACGACCTTGCGGTGCTGACCGCGCTCCATGACGGCCTCGAGGCCGGCGCACAGCGCGAGCGCCGACTTGCCGGTCCCGGCGCGCCCGCCGAGGGAGACGATCCCGACGCTGTCGTCGAGCAGCAGGTCGATCGCGACGCGCTGCTCGGCCGAGCGGCCGTGCAGCCCGAAGACCTCGCGGTCGCCGCGCACGAGCTGGACGTGCTTGTCCGCCGTGACGCGGCCGAGCGCCGACCCGCGCGGCGAGTGCACGACGAGGCCCGTGTGGCAGTGGAGCGGTCCCGCCGCCTCCACGACCTGCGGGTCGAGGCCCGCGAGCTCGAGCGACTCGTGCTCCCACAGGGCGGCCGTCTGCTCGTCCGTCAGGTCGATCTCGCTCATGCCCGTCCACCCGGAGTCGACGGCGAGCTCCGCGCGGTACTCCTCGGCACGCAGCCCGACGGCGGACGCCTTGACGCGCATCGGCAGGTCCTTCGACACGACCGTCACGTCGTGCCCCTCCGAGGCGAGGTTGGCCGCGACCGACAGGATGCGCGTGTCGTTGTCGCCCAGCCGGAAGCCCGCGGGCAGGACCGCCGGGTCGGTGTGGTTGAGCTCGACGCGCAGCGTGCCCCCGGCGTCGCCGACGGGGATGGGCTCGTCGAGACGCCCGTGCTTGACCCGCAGGTCGTCGAGCATCCGCAGGGCGGAGCGGGCGAAGTAGCCGAGCTCCGCGTGGTGACGCTTCGCCTCCAGCTCGGTGACCACGACGACCGGCAGCACCACGTCGTGCTCGGCGAACCGCAGGATGGCCCGCGGGTCGCTCAGGAGTACCGACGTGTCGACGACGAACGTGCGGGTCGTGCGCCCGGCCCCGTCGGGTGACGGGTCGGGGTGGGGGGTGGATGAGGTGCGGACCACGGAGGCTCCCCTCCGGCGCGCGAGCGCCGTGCTCTTCCAGGGTGTGGCAGGCGACCGGCCGCTGGGCCGCAGGTGCCACGGCTCAGCAGCGCCGGTGCCGGCCCTCCTGAGCGGAGCGTGAACCCCATCGGCTGGCCTCCCGGAGGGCGACGATGGTGCCGCCCGTCCCTGTCGAAACTACGCCTCTGTGATTCGGATCACCAGAGCTCTCCCCTCGTGTCCCCGAGGTTTCATCCGACGTTCACGTCGCCCGCCCGCGCCTGGGCACCGACCGGGGCGGCCGCGTACGGTCGGGCCATGACGACCGCAGAGCTCCTCGAGCTCGACGCGACCGCGCTCGCCGCGTCGCTGAGGGCCGGCGAGACGTCCCCCACCGAGGTCCTCGACGCGACGCTCGGGGCGGCCCGCGACGCAGGTGCCCGCGTCGGGGCTTTCGTGCACCTCGCCGACGACCTCGCCCGCGCGCAGGCGGCCGCGGCGGAGTCCGCCCTCGTCACCGCGCGGCGCGACGGCGTGGTCGGCGAGCCGGGAGCGCTCCCGCCGTTCCTCGGCGTGCCGTGCCCGGTCAAGGACCTGAACCTCGTCGCGGGCGTGCCCGTCCGCGCCGGCTCCGCCGCGCTCGACCCCGTCGCGCCCCCCGTCGACGACGGCGTCGTGACGCTCCTGCGCGAGGCGGGCACCGTCATGCTGGGCAAGACGAGCACGCCAGAGCTGGGCCTGCCCTGCTACACCGAGCCCGACGTGGGCCCGACCGCCCGCACCCCGTGGGACCTGCGCCGGTCGGCCGGCGGGTCGAGCGGCGGCGCCGCCGCCGCGGTCGCCGCGCGGGTGGTCCCGGTCGCCCACGGCAGCGACGGCGGCGGGTCGATCCGCATCCCGGCGAGCGCGTGCGGTCTCGTCGGGCTCAAGCCGTCGCGCGGTCGGGTCAGCCCCGGGCCGTTCTCCGTCGACGGCGCGGGCCTCGCGACGCACGGCGTGCTCACGCGGTCCGTGCGCGACACCGCGGCCTTCCTGGACGTCCTCGCACGCCCGTGGCCCGGCGACACGTTCGTCGCGGGCCCCGTGCCCGGGACCGCGCACCGCGGTGGCACGACGGCCACGACGTGGTGGACCGGCGAGGCACCGGACACGTTCCTCGGCGCGACCCGCGCACCGACGCGCCCGCTGCGCGTCGGACTCCTCCTCGACCCGGTGATCGCCCCGGACGCGCCCGTGCACCCGGCGTGCGCCGCCGTCGCGCGCGAGGCCGCGGCCCTCCTCGCCGACGCGGGCCACGAGGTCGTCGAGCTCGGACCGCCGTTCGACGCGCAGCGGTGGGAGTCGTTCGCGGCGCTGTGGTCGGTGGGCGCGCTGCTCGCACCCGTGCCCGCGGAGCGCGAGGACCTGCTCGTGCCCCTCACGCGGTGGCTGCGCGAGCGGGGCCGGTCGGTGTCCGGGGCGCAGTACGCGACCGCGCTCGCCGAGGTCCAGCGGCTCACGCGCGACGTCGCGGCCGCGTGGGCGGACGTCGACGTCGTCGTGTCCCCGACGCTCGCGCAGCCGCCGGCCCTCGTGGGCGCCCAGCGGCTCGACGACGACCCTGCCGCCGACTTCGCCGCCCAGACGGCGTTCACCCCGTGGACGAGCATGTGGAACCTCACCGGCCGCCCCGCGGTGAGCCTGCCGCTCGGCGAGGCCGTCGTGCCGGCCGACGCCGGAACGCCCGTCCCGCTGCCCGTCGGGGTCATGCTGGGCGCCGCCCACGGCGCGGACGCCCTGCTGCTGTCCCTCGCCGCCCGTCTCGAGGAGGCGGCGCCCTGGGCCCACCGCCGACCCCCGGAGACCGCGTGACCGCCTACGTCGCCCTGCTGTTCGCCGTCAACGTCGGCGGCCGCTCCGTCCCGTCGACCGCGCTGCGCGCCCTGTCCGCGGCGCTCGGGTTCGCGGCCAGCCGGACCGTCGTCAACAGCGGGAACCTCGTCGTCGCGGCGGGCGCCTCCGGCGCCGCCACCGCCGACGACGTCGCCCGCCTCGTCCGCGACGGCGTCGCCGACCGCTTCGGCGTCGACGCGGCGGTCGCGGTGCTCCCGGCCGCGCGGCTCGCCGGGCTCGTCGACGCCCTGCCGTTCCCGGACGCGGCCCGGGAGTCGCCGTCGCACGTGCAGCTCTTCGTCGGCGAGCACGACGTCGACGCGGCGGGCCTCGCGCGGCTCGCCGCCGAGCATCCCGGGAGCGAGCAGGTCGCCGTCGCGCACGGCGCGCTGTACGTGACGTTCCCCGACGGGATCGGCCGGTCGCGGCTCACCTCCGCGGTCCTCGCCCGCGCCGCCGGCGGCCCCGTCACGGGACGCAACTGGAGGACCGTGACCCGCTTGCTCACGACGGCCCGCGAGGTGGAGGACGAGGTGTCCTGACCCGCCACGCGTCGCGGCCGATCGGCGAGGAGTCGCGGCGTACGCGCCACGTGACCGCGTGGCGGACGCCGGGCGGCGTGGGCGCGGCGCCCCGCGTAGGATCGACGGCGGTGTGCCGGGAAGTCTGGTCGGCGGCCCGTTCGCGACCCCTGAGGCCGCACCCCTCCCGACACCAGGAGAACCATGACTGCTGCTTCGCCCGCCACCGCCCCGTCGGGCTCCGCACCCGGACCGCTGCGCCGCTGGGCGAGCCGCGAGACGACGGGCGGAGCGCTCCTCATCGGGGCGGCCCTCCTCGCCCTGGCGTGGGCGAACTCGCCGTGGCGCGAGTCGTACCAGACGTTGTCGAGCACGGTCGTCGGCCCGTCGTCGCCCCTGCACCTCGACCTGAGCCTGTCGGCCTGGGCGGCGGACGGGCTGCTCGCCATCTTCTTCTTCGTCGTCGGCGTGGAGCTCAAGCAGGAGTTCGTGGCGGGGAGCCTGCGCAACCCGAAGCAGGCCGGCGTCCCGATGCTCGCCGCGGTCGGCGGCATGGCGGTGCCCGCCATCATCTTCGCGGTCGTCCTGGTCGTGTCCGGCGACACCGGCGCCCTGCACGGCTGGGCCATCCCCACCGCGACCGACATCGCGTTCGCGCTCGGCGTGCTGGCCGTCTTCGGGCGCGGCCTGCCCGTCGCCATCCGCACCTTCCTGCTCACGCTCGCCGTCGTGGACGACCTGCTCGCGATCGTCATCATCGCGATCTTCTACACCGCGGACCTGCAGTGGGCCTACCTCGGCCTCGCGCTGGTCGCCGTCGTGCTGTACGCGGTGCTGGTGCGCATGCGACGCACGCGCTGGTGGCTGCTGCTGCCCGTCGCGGTCGTCGCCTGGGCCTTCATGCACGAGTCGGGCGTGCACGCCACCATCGCCGGCGTGCTGCTCGGGTTCACCGTCCCGGCCCTCGTCGTGCACGGCGAGGCAGAGTCCCGCACGCACCGCTTCGAGCGCACGATCCGCCCGTTCTCGCAGGGCATCGCGCTGCCGGTCTTCGCTTTCTTCGCCGCGGGGGTGTCGATCGTCGGAGGCGAGACGCCGGTCGGCGAGGTCCTCGGCCAGCCGGTCGTGCTCGCGATCGTCCTGGGGCTCGTGGTGGGCAAGCTCGTCGGCGTCCTGGGCGTCACCGCGCTCGTCACGCGCTTCACCCCGCTGCGCCTCGCGCCCGGCATCGGCGTGCGCGACCTCCTGCCCGTCGCCCTGCTGGCCGGCATCGGGTTCACCGTCTCGCTCCTCATCGCCGAGCTCTCGTTCCCGGACGCCGAGCACACCGACGGCGCGAAGATCGCGATCCTCGCCGCCTCCACGCTCGCCGCCGCGCTCGCCGCGGCCGCGCTGCGCTGGGACGCACGTCGCGCGCGCACGGACGACATGAACCGCGACGACCTGCCCGACGACGTGCGCGACTTCATCGGCGACGAGAAGGACCGCCTCGACCACTGACGGCGCACGCCGCCGACCCTGCCGACGGCGCACCACCGTCCGGTGGTGCGCCGTCGCGCTCGCCGGGACGCCCCGGTGCGCGGCATGATCGTCGTGGACCACGCGGCACCGAGGCCGCGTGGCTGGTGCGCCGTCGTCCACAACCCCGGGACGGCGGCCCGACGAGGAGGTCGCGCCATGAGCCTGACGAGCCCGCCCGTTCCACCCCCCGTGCGCCACGGCCTGGACAAGGTCGTCGCGTCCGCCGCCGAGGCGGTCGCGGACGTGCCCGACGGCGCGTCCCTCGCCGTCGGCGGGTTCGGCCTGTGCGGCAACCCGATCGCCCTCATCGAGGCGCTGCTCGACCAGGGCACGCGTGACCTGTGGGTCGTGAGCAACAACTGCGGGGTCGACGACTGGGGCCTCGGCGTCCTGCTCGGCGCGGGCAGGATCCGTCGGATGACGAGCTCCTACGTCGGCGAGAACAAGGAGTTCGAGCGGCAGTTCCTCTCGGGCGAGCTGGAGCTCGAGCTCACGCCGCAGGGCACCCTCGCGGAGAAGCTGCGCGCGGGCGGCGCCGGGATCGCCGGGTTCTGGACGCGCACCGGCGTGGGCACGCAGGTCGCGGAGGGCGGCCTGCCGCAGCGGTACGACGGCGCGGGCGGGGTCGCGCAGGCCAGCGCGCCGAAGGAGGTGCGCACGTTCGGCGTGGGGCCCCGCACCCGCGACGGGTCGTCCGCGAGCGTGGCGGAGTTCGTCCTCGAGGAGTCGATCACGACCGACTTCGCGCTCGTCCACGCCCTGCGCGGCGACCGGCACGGCAACCTCGTGTTCCACCGCTCCGCCCGCAACTTCTCCCCGCTCGCCGCCATGGCCGGACGGGTGTGCGTCGCCCAGGTCGAGGAGCTGGTCGAGCCGGGCGACATCGACCCCGACGAGGTCCACCTGCCGGGCGTGTTCGTCCACCGCGTCGTCGAGGTGGGCCCCGACGCGCCCAAGCGCATCGAGCGACGCACCGTGCGTCCCGCGAAGGAGGCCTGAGATGACGCTCACCCGTGAGGAGATGGCTGCCCGCGCCGCGCGCGAGCTCCAGGACGGCTGGTACGTGAACCTCGGCATCGGGCTGCCGACGCTCGTGCCGAACCACGTCCCGGTCGGACGACACCTGGTGCTGCAGTCGGAAAACGGGATCCTCGGCGTGGGCCCGTACCCCACCGAGGACGAGGTCGACCCCGACCTCATCAACGCCGGCAAGGAGACCGTGACGCTCCTGCCCGGTGCCGCGATCTTCGACTCCGCCACGAGCTTCGGCATGATCCGCGGCGGCAAGATCGACGCGGCCGTCCTCGGCGGCATGCAGGTCTCCGCGACGGGCGACCTCGCCAACTGGATGATCCCCGGCAAGATGGTCAAGGGCCCGGGCGGCGCGATGGACCTCGTGCACGGCGCCGCCCGCGTGATCGTGCTCATGGAGCACGTCGCACGCGACGGCTCGCCCAAGATCCTCCACGAGTGCTCGCTGCCGCTCACCGGGCGCGGCGTCGTGGACCGCGTGATCAGCGACCTCGCGGTGATCGACGTGACGCCCGACGGGCTGGTGCTGCGCGAGACCGCGCCCGGCGTGAGCGTCGACGACGTGCGCGCCGCGACCGAGCCCGCGCTCGCCGTCGCGCTCGACCCCGCGCCGCTGGCCGCGTCCGGCACGGGTTCCGGCGGAGTAGCGTGAGGAGCGACGGCGCCACACCCCCCGGCGCCGTCGCCGACACCGTCGTCCGCACCCCTGGAGGTCCAGCCATGAGCGCCGCTCCCCTCTCCCCCGCCCGCCCCGACGACGTCGTGGTCGTCGCAGCCGCTCGCACGCCGCTGGGCCGGCTGCGCGGGTCGCTCGCCGCGATGGCCGCCACCGACCTCGGGGCCGTCGCCGCGCGCGCCGCTCTCGAGCGCTCGACGCTGGGCGCCGAGGCCGTGGACGCGGTGGTCGTCGGCCAGGTGCTCCAGGCGGGCGCGGGCCAGAACCCCGCCCGGCAGACCGCGGTCGGCGCCGGCGTCGGCTGGGACGTGCCGGCGGTGACCGTGAACAAGGTGTGCCTGTCCGGGCTCACCGCCGTGGTCGACGGGACGAGGATGATCCGGTCGGGCGAGGCGGAGGTCGTGCTCGTCGGCGGGCAGGAGTCGATGACGAACGCGCCGCACCTGCTCCCGGGCGCGCGCGCCGGGTTCGCCTACGGCGACGCGACGCTCGTCGACGCGGTCGCCCGGGACGGGCTGACCGACGCGTTCGACCGGGAGTCCATGGGCCTGTCGACCGAGCGCACCAACACCGGCGACGTCCATGTGCCGCGCGAGGAGCAGGACGCCCTCGCCGCCGCGTCGCACCAGCGCGCCGCCGCCGCGTGGAAGGACGGTCTGTTCGACGCCGAGATCGCGCCGGTGAGCGTGCCGCAGCGGCGCGGCGAGCCGGTCGAGGTGCGCGAGGACGAGGGCGTGCGCCCGGACACGACCGTCGAGACGCTCGCGCGGCTGCGACCTGCGTTCGACCCCGCGGGCACGATCACCGCGGGAAACGCGTCGCAGATCTCCGACGGCGCCGCGGCGCTCGTGCTCACGACCCGGGCCCTGGCCGAGCGCGAGGGCTGCCCCGTCCTCGCGACCGTGCGCACCTGGGGTCAGGTCGCGGGCCCGGACACGTCCCTGCACTCCCAGCCGGCGCGCGCGATCCGCCAGGCGCTCGACCGCGCCGGATGGGACGTCGGCGACCTCGACCTCGTCGAGATCAACGAGGCGTTCGCGACGGTCGTCGCCGTCTCGACCCGCGCGCTCGGCGTGGACCCGGACGTCGTCAACGTGCACGGCGGCGGCATCGCGCTCGGCCACCCGATCGGCGCGTCGGGCGCCCGCCTGGCCGTGCACGCCGCGCACGAGCTCGCGCGGCGCGGGGGCGGGCGCGCCGCCGTCGGGCTGTGCGGCGGCGGGGGCCAGGGCGAGGCGCTGCTGCTGGAGGCGTAGGCGCCGTCACGACGGCGCGTGCGCCTCCAGGAACGCGTACACCTCGGTCTGGTCGACGCCCGGGAAGGCTCCCGCGGGCATCGCCGCGAGCATCGACGCGTGCGGGCGCGCGCTCGGCCACGCGTGCCCCGCCCACCGCTCGGCGAGGCCGGGCGGTGGACGGCGGCAGCACGCCTCGTCGGGGCAGCCCGAGGCCAGACGCCGGGTCGTGTCGCGGCCGAGGAACCAGCGCACGTCCGAGAACGGCACGCCGACGCTGACGGAGAACAGGCCGTCCGCGCCGTCCTGCACGCGGCTCGTGCACCAGTACGTGCCGGTCGGGGTGTCCGTGTACTGGCTGAACGGGCTCAGCCGGTCCTCGGCCGCGAAGATCGTGCGCGCCGTCCAGCTGCGGCACACGTGCTGCCCCTCGACGGCGCCCAGCGCGTCCGCGGGGAAGCGCACGCCGTCGTTCTCGTACGCCTTGTGGACCACCCCCGACTCGTGGACCTTCATGAAGTGCACGCGAATGCCGAGGTGGCGCGTCGCGAGGTTGGTGAACCGGTGCGCGGCGGTCTCGTAGGAGACGGCGAACGCGTCGCGCAGGTCCTCGATCGAGATCGCGCGCGCCTCCTTGGCGGCGCGCAGCACCTTCACGGCGTGACGCTCGGGGAGCAGGATCGCGGCGGCCAGGTAGTTCGCCTCGACGCGCTGGCGCAGGAACTCGCCGTAGTCGCGCGGCTCGGCGTGCCCGAGGACGTGCGGGGCGAGGGCCTGCAGGAGCGCCGACGTGGGGTTGGACCGCCCGCGCATCCCGTCGCTCGGCAGGTACACGCGCCGGTGCCGCAGGTCCAGCAGCGAACGGGTGGAGTGCGGCAGGTCGGGGACGTAGTGCAGCGTGAACCCGAGGTGAGCGGCGACGTCGGCGGCGACGCGCTGCGGGAGCGGCCCTCCCCTGTGCCCCACGCCCGCGAGCAGCTCGGTGGCGGCGTCCTCGAGCTCCGGGAAGTGGTTGTCCTGCGCGCGCATCGTGGCGCGGAGCTCGACGTTCGCGCGACGCGCCTCCTCCGGCGTCGCCGCACGCTCGGTGTGCAGGCGCTCGAGCTCGCGCCGCAGCGCGACGATCGTCTCGAGCGCGTCGGTCGGCAGCGACTTGCCGACGCGCACGGGTCGCAGGCCGAGCGCGTCGGACAGCGGGCCGCGCTGCGTGCGCTCGAGCTCGATCTCCAGGGCGTCGCGGCGCGACGGCGGCTCGGGCGACAGGAGGTCGTCCAGGCTCGCGTCGAGCGCGCGCGCCACGGCCTGGAGCTGGCTGAAGCGCGGTTCGCGCCGCCCGTTCTCGAGCAGCGAGACCTGCGACGGGGCGCGACCGATCGCAGCGCCGAGCTGGTCGAGCGTCATGCCCCGCGCGGTCCGCAGGTGCCGGATCCGGCGCCCGATCGTCAGGGCGTCCGGCTCGTCCGCGAGCGGCAGCGGTGCGCCGGCGTCCGCCGTGCCGGCGGACCTCGTCGTCGGGATAGCCATGACTGACGGTGACACACGCCACAGCTTGCAGACAACAGAAGATTCGGTGTTCTTTCGCACGCGCGCACCTTGAGACCGCTGACAGGGGAGCACGAAGGTCGATGCACGCCCTCGTCCGAGGGACGTCACCGCCGGCCGGCGCCCTGCGCGGACCG
Organism: Cellulosimicrobium sp. NPDC057127; assembly: GCF_042670945.1. NCBI lineage: Bacteria > Bacillati > Actinomycetota > Actinomycetes > Micrococcales > Promicromonosporaceae > Cellulosimicrobium > Cellulosimicrobium sp. NPDC057127. The sequence continues at coordinate 35,764 of NZ_JBHUUP010000013.1, read as the reverse complement.
GCCCGACACCAGGAGGCCTCGTGGCACCCGTGAACGGACCCACCGTCGTCAGCCGTCGCTCCCCCGGCGAGTACGCGGGAGGAGCCCGCTCCGCCGGCGCCGTCGCGACCGCCGAACGACCCGCACCCGCACCCGCGGCCGCACCCGCCCAGCGTGCCCACGGGGCGCGGCCGGGCGACCAGACGGAGACCGCCGACGAGCTCGCCCGCCGGTGGCGCACCGACCCGCGCTGGGCCGGGGTGCGCCGGGACCACACCGCGCAGGACGTCGTCGCGCTGCGCGGCTCGGTGCGCGAGGACCACACGCTCGCCCGCCGCGGGGCCGAGCGGCTGTGGGAGCTGCTGCACTCCCAGGAGCTCGTCGCGGCGCTCGGCGCCTACACCGGGAACCAGGCCGTCCAGCAGGTCCGTGCCGGGCTGCAGGCCGTCTACCTGTCGGGGTGGCAGGTCGCAGCCGACGCGAACCTGTCGGGCCAGACCTACCCCGACCAGTCGCTCTACCCGGCGAACTCGGTCCCCGCCGTCGTGCGCCGGATCAACAACGCCCTGCTGCGCGCCGACCAGGTCGAGGTCGCGGAGGCCGCCGGGTCCCGTGGTGGTCCCGGCGGCGGGCCGTCGCGCGACTGGCTCGCACCGATCGTCGCCGACGCCGAGGCAGGCTTCGGCGGCCCGCTCAACGCCTACGAGCTCATGCACGCGATGATCGCCGCGGGTGCCGCGGGCGTGCACTGGGAGGACCAGCTCGCGTCGGAGAAGAAGTGCGGCCACCTCGGCGGCAAGGTGCTCGTCCCGACGGCGCAGCACGTGCGGACACTGGGCGCGGCGCGGCTCGCGGCCGACGTCGCCGACGTGCCGACGGTGGTCGTCGCGCGCACGGACGCGCTCGCCGCGGACCTGCTGACGTCCGACGTCGACGAGCGCGACCGGCCGTTCCTCACGGGAGAGCGCACCGCCGAGGGCTTCTACCGTGTGCGCCCCGGGTTCGACGCGGTCGTCGCGCGCGGCCTCGCGTACGCGCCCTACGCCGACCTGCTCTGGGTCGAGACCGGCACGCCCGACCTCGAGCTCGCCCGGCGCTTCGCCGAGGCCGTCCACGCCGAGCACCCGGGCAAGAAGCTCGCGTACAACTGCTCGCCGTCGTTCAACTGGCGCAAGCACCTAACCGACACGCAGATCGCGACCTTCCAGACCGAGCTCGCGGCGATGGGCTACGCGTTCCAGTTCGTGACGCTGGCCGGCTTCCACGCCGCCGCGCACTCGATGTTCGACCTCGCCCGGGGCTACCGCGACCACGGCATGAGCGCCTACGTCGAGCTGCAGCAGGCGGAGATGGCCGCCGAGGCCGACGGGTACACCGCCACCCGCCACCAGCGCGAGGTCGGCACGGGCTACTTCGACCGCGTCGCGACGGCGATCGACCCGTCCGCCGCCACGCTCGCCCTCGCCGGGTCCACCGAGACCGCCCAGTTCCACTGACCACTCCCTCCGCGAGATAGAGGGAATCCAGCGAGGTAGAGGGCAATCTCCCTCTACCTCGGCGAGATCCCTCTATCTCGCGGACCGACCGTCCGGAGAGACCATGACCACCCTCAGCACCACCCGTACGTCCACCACTGAGCCCGCGCGCACGACCCGCCACGCACCGTCGGGCAGCCTGCGCGTCACGGGGACGCTCGGCCCGCGCTACCGCGAGATCCTCACGCCCGAGGCGCTCGACTTCCTCGCCGTGCTCCACGACCGGTTCCTCGCGCGACGCCACGAGCTGCTCATGGACCGCCAGCAGCGCCGGCAGGACGTCGCGAACGGGATCGACCCGGACTTCCGCGCCGAGACGCGCCCGGTCCGCGACGACCCCTCGTGGCGCGTCGCCGGCGCGACGGGTGCGCCCGGCCTGGAGGACCGGCGCGTCGAGATCACCGGCCCGACCGACCCCAAGATGACGATCAACGCTCTCAACTCCGGCGCGAAGGTCTGGCTCGCCGACGCCGAGGACGCCTCGAGCCCGACGTGGCGCAACGTCGTGGAGGGCCAGCTGGCGCTGCACGACGCGATCCGCGGCACGCTCGTCCACACGACCGCCGAGGGCAGGGAGTACCGCCTGCGCTCCGCGACGCTCACCGACCTCCCGACGATCGTCTTTCGACCCCGCGGGTGGCACCTCGTCGAGAAGCACCTGCGCTACGTCGACCGGGCCGGGCTGGGCGTGTCCGCCTCCGCGTCGCTCGTCGACGCCGGGCTGTACCTGTTCCACAACGCGCGCGAGCTCGTCGCGCGCGGTCGCGGGCCGTACCTGTACCTGCCGAAGCTCGAGGGGTACCGCGAGGCGCGGTTGTGGGACGACGTCTTCGTCCTCGCGCAGCAGTGGCTCGGGCTGCCGCACGGCACGGTCCGCGCGACGGTGCTCATCGAGACGCTGCCTGCCGCGTTCGAGATGGAGGAGATCCTCCACGAGCTCCGTGACCACTGCGCCGGGCTCAACGCGGGCCGCTGGGACTACCTGTTCTCGGTGATCAAGTCCTTCCGCGCGCGCGGCGACCGGTACGTCCTGCCCGACCGCTCCCAGGTCACCATGACCGTGCCGTTCCTGCGCGCGTACACCGAGCTGCTCGTCGCGACGTGCCACCGGCGCGGCGCGCACGCCATCGGCGGGATGAGCGCGTTCATCCCGGACCGGCGCCGGCCCGACGTCACCGCGCGCGCCGTGGAGCAGGTGCGCGCCGACAAGCGGCGCGAGGCGAGGGACGGGTTCGACGGGACGTGGGTCGCGCACCCCGACCTGGTCGAGGTCGCCCGCGCGGAGTTCGACGCTGTGCTCGGGGACGCGCCGCACCAGGTGTCGCGGCGGCGGGACGACGTGCGCGTCGGGCAGCACGAGCTGCTCGACGTCGGGTCGGCGCGCCGGACGGGCGCGACCGTGACGGCGGCAGGCCTGCGGTCGAACGTCTCGGTGGCGGTGCGCTACGTCGAGTCGTGGCTGCGCGGCGTCGGCGCGGTGGCCCTCGACCACCTCATGGAGGACGCCGCGACCGCCGAGATCGCGCGGGCGCAGGTGTGGCAGTGGGTGGCCTCCGGGACGCGCACCGACAACGGCGTCCCGATCACGCGCGGACGCGTCGAGGCGCTGCTCGCCGAGATCGTCGACGACCTGCCCCGACCCGCGGGGAACCGCGTGGACGACGCCGCGGCGGTGTTCCGCGCCGTCGCGCTCGCCGAGGACTTCCCGACGTTCCTCACCGTCGGGGCGTACGCGCAGCTCCTCGTGGGCTCGGACGTCGACCAGCCGTAGGCCGGTGACCGCCCGCGTCCGTCCTGCCCGCACCGTCGGTAGGACGGGCGCGGGCGAGGGGCGTGCCCGTCGGCGCCCGGCCCGGCGCCCCGATCACCCCGCGCTCTCGTCGTCCGCGGGCTCCCGGGTGGAGCGGTTCGCCTCGAGGGCGCGCTCGATGTCGAGCACCATCGCGCCGGCGGCCAGGTAGTCGTCGCCCGTTCCGTGCGAGCGCTCGTGCGCCAGAGCCGTGCGCAGCGCGTGCACGGCCTCGTACGCCGGAGCTCTGTCCGCGTCGTCGCCGTCGCGGACCACGACGGCGAGCGCGCTCAGCGCCTCGCCCGCAGGGTGCCGCAAGTGCGCGCCGAGCACCTGGTTGTCGACGTCCTCGCGCTCCCCCTCGGTGAGGATCCGCACGAGGTCGGTGACGACCGACGTCGTCATGAGCAGGCGCTCGGAGCGGTTCTGCTGCCGCTGCAGCCGTTCCCGGTTCCGCCGGGCGCGGATGTTGAGCTGCTGCGCCTCGCGCGCGTGGTCGACCGCCTGGCGCGCGCCTTCGACCGCCGGTTCCACGGCCCGACGGCGCTCCTCCCACTCGTCGGCGCGTGGCGCCCGGTCGCCGTGCAGGCCGCCCGCGAGCGCCTCGAGCTGGTCGGCCAGCACGTCTCGCAACTGGTCTAGCGCGGCCTCCGACGGGCCGAGCGGCAGCGGCGGGGCGACGAGGTTCACAAGCACGCCGACGGCGGCGCCCAGCACGACGAGACCGAGGAACCCGATGATGTAGTCGGACTGGCCCTGCGCGCCCTGCGAGCCCCCGATGACGAGCACGAACAAGGCCGACGTCACCGTCCACTGGCTCATGTCGCCGAGCGTGCGCCACGACGAGAGCAGGCTCGCCGCGATCACCGTGACTGCGATCGTCAGGGTGTCGATCGGCAGCAGCCGGTCGAGCCCCGCCGCCACGCCCGCGCCGACGACGATCGCGAGCGTCGCCCGCAGCGACTGCCCGACGGACCGCGACGCCGTCGAGGAGGTGGCCACGACGGCGCCGAGCGGCGCGTAGTACCGGTACTCGGCGAACGGGTCCGGCGCGACGAGCGTCAGCAGCCACGCGGCCCACCACGCCAGGCCCGCGGCGATGCCCGTGCGCAGCGAGATCGACCACGCGGGCTGGTGCGTCGCGAAGAAGCGCCGCGCGCCCGCGGCGCGGTCGCGGACGGCGGTCCACGGGTCGGAGGAGCTGCGCAGGGTCGGCATGGCCCCATCCTGCGAAGAGTCACCGGGCCTCGCAGGCCGTGGCGGGCATGGCGTGGCACACGTCGCACGTCCTCAGCGTCGGGCGCCGCTCAGCCCCTCCCACTCGTCGTCGGTGAGCAGGCGCGACCGGATGAGGAACCGCACGCCCTCGGGCGCCTCGACGCTGAACCCGGCGCCGCGGCCCGGCACGACGTCGATCGTCAGGTGCGTGTGCTTCCAGTACTCGAACTGGGCGCGGCTCATCCACACGGGAACGGCGAACGACTGCGCCGTGTCAGCGCCACGCGCCACCCCGGTCGCCTGTGGTGCTGACACATCGGTCCCTGGTCCCGGACTGTCAGCACCACGCGCCACCCCGGTGGCCTCTCGTGCTGACACGACGAGATCGCCGAGGTGGACGTCGGCGTCGGACGTGAGGAAGTCGCCCTGCGGGTAGCACATGGGCGACGACCCGTCGCAGCAGCCGCCGGACTGGTGGAACATCAGCTCGCCGTGGATCGTGCGCAGCTTCGCGAGCAGCGTGGCAGCAGGCTCGGTGAGCGCGACCCGCGCGGGTGGCGCGCCGAGATCGGGCGAGCGGGCGTCGTCGGGCACGGGGACCTCCAACCGGGACGGACGAGAACGACGGTGCTCGCCGCCGAGCACGAGGTTGCTGCCGTGATCACGCTCAGAACGACACCAACCCCGTGCTCGGCGGGCGACCGGCCTAGAAGAAGCCCAGCTTCTGGGCCGAGTAGGACACGAGCAGGTTCTTCGTCTGCTGGTAGTGGTCGAGCATCATCTTGTGGTTCTCGCGCCCGACGCCGGAGCCCTTGTACCCGCCGAACGCGGCCGCCGCGGGGTACGCGTGGTAGCAGTTCGTCCACACGCGGCCGGCCTCGATGGTGCGGCCGGCGCGGTAGGCGGTGTTCCCGGACCGCGACCACACGCCGGCGCCGAGCCCGTAGAGGGTGTCGTTGGCGATGGTCATGGCGTCGTCGAAGTCGGTGAAGTCCGTGACCGCGACGACGGGCCCGAAGATCTCCTCCTGGAAGATCCGCATGGAGTTCTTGCCCTCGAAGATCGTGGGCTGCACGTAGTAGCCGCCCTCCAGGTCCCCGCCGAGCTCGGCCCGCGCCCCGCCCGTGAGAACCTTCGCGCCCTCGGCCTGCCCGATGTCGATGTACGACAGGATCTTCTCGAGCTGGTCGTTGGACGCCTGCGCGCCGATCATCGTCTCCGTGTCGAGCGGGTTGCCCTGCCTCACGGCGCGCGTGCGCTCGATCGCGTCGCCGAGGAACGAGTCGTAGATCGACGACTGGATCAGCGCCCGCGACGGGCACGTGCACACCTCGCCCTGGTTGAGGGCGAACATCGTGAAGCCCTCGAGCGCCTTGTCGTAGAAGTCGTCCCGGGCGTCGGCGACGTCGGAGAAGAAGATGTTCGGGCTCTTGCCGCCGAGCTCGAGCGTCACCGGGATGATGTTCTGGCTCGCGTACTGCATGATCAGGCGGCCCGTCGTCGTCTCGCCCGTGAACGCGATCTTGCGGATGCGCGGGCTGGACGCGAGCGGCTTACCCGCCTCGACGCCGAACCCGTTGACGACGTTCACGACCCCGGGCGGCAGCAGGTCGCCGATGAGGTCCATGAGCAGCAGGATCGACGCGGGCGTCTGCTCGGCCGGCTTGAGCACGACGCAGTTGCCGGCCGCGAGCGCCGGCGCGAGCTTCCAGGTGGCCATGAGGATCGGGAAGTTCCACGGGATGATCTGCCCGACGACGCCGAGCGGCTCGTGGAAGTGGTACGCGATGGTGTCGGAGTCGATCTCGGAGATCGAGCCCTCCTGCGCGCGGATCGCGCCCGCGAAGTAGCGGAAGTGGTCGATCGCGAGCGGGATGTCCGCGGCGAGGGTCTCGCGGACGGGCTTGCCGTTCTCCCACGACTCGGCGACCGCGATCTTCTCGAGGTTCGCCTCCATGCGGTCGGCGATCTTGTTGAGGACGTTCGCGCGCTCGCTCACGGACGTGCGTCCCCACGACCGGGCGGCGCCGTGCGCGGCGTCGAGGGCGCGCTCGACGTCGTCGGCGTTGCCGCGCGCGACCTCGGTGAAGGGGCGGCCCGTGACGGGGCTCGGGTTCTCGAAGTACTGGCCGCTCGACGGCGCGACGTACTCGCCACCGATCCAGTGGTCGTACCGGGACCGGTACTCGACGATCGCGCCGTCGGTCCCCGGGGCTGCGTAGACGGTCATGCGGTCTGCCTCCTCGCAGTGCTCGCTCGTCGCGCCCGCGCGGTCGGGGTGCCCGACGGCGGTGCGCGGCCCGGCGCGTCGTCGCGCCGTGGTGGTGACGGTAGGCGGCCCAGGGTTGCAGGAGCGTTGCAGCAGCGGTGCAGCGCCGAGCACGGGGTTGCTCGCACCCGCGCACGACGTCGGTGCCGTGATGGGCGCCGTCGCGACATCAACCTCGTGCTCGGCGAGGGTGGCGGCTCGCTCAGCGCAGGAAGGTGTCGAGCACGGCGAGGTGCGCCCTGGCGCGGGCGCGCAGCGGGCTGCCGTCGTCGGCGAGGACGGCGAGGCGGGACCACGCGGCGTGGTCGTCGGCGCCGTCGTCGGTGCGGGTCCAGGCGTCGAGGACGGCCGTGTCGTCGCTCGCGTGGGCGGCGGCGCGCACCTCGGCGGCGAGCTCGACGCGCAGGCGCTCGACCCCCGGCGCGACGGACCGCGCGAGCAGCGGTCCGCCGTAGGCCGCGAGCGCGGCCCGGACGTCGCCCGCGGCGAGGCGGTCGCGCACCACGTCGACGTCGGTGCGCACCGGCCGTGCGAGCCGGTACGGGCGCGACCCCGCGAGCAGCGGACCGGCGACGCGACGCAGGCGGGATACCTCGGCGCGCACGGTGACGTCGGACAGGTCGCCGGGGTGCAGGAGCACGGCGAGCTCGTCGGCGGACAGGCCGCCCGGGTGCTCGGCGAGCAGGGCCAGGATCTCGGCGTGCCGCAGCGAGAGGCGCTGCTCGCGGTCGGGCAGGACGAGCGCCGGGATGCCGAGGAGTCGCACCGCGGGGACGAGGTGGTACCCGTCGCGCTCCGGTCCGGCCGGCGTCCGCGCTGCGAGCTCGCGCTCGAGCGTCGCCACGGTCGCGCGGACGAGGGACAGCACGACGTGCGACGCGGCGGCGCGCCCGCCCGTCACGTCGAGCACGCCGACGACCCGGCCGTCCGGTCCCCGGACGGGCGCGGCGGCGCAGTTGAGGTCCTGGACGGGCCGGGAGAAGTGCTCGGCCCCGAGGACCTGCACGGGACGTCGCGCCGCGAGCGCCGTGCCGGGGGCGTTGGTGCCGACCCGCTCCTCGCGCCAGACGGTGCCCTCGACGAACCCGACGCGCTCCACCGCGCCGCGGGTGCGCACGCTGCCCTCGACCCACAGGAGCCGGCCCACGTCGTCGGAGACCGCGACGACGAGCCCGTCGTCGCGCGCGCCGTCGACGACGAGCTCGCGCACGACGGGCATCAGCGCCGCGAGCGGGTGGGCCGCGCGGTACGTTGCGAGCTCGGCTCCGGCGAGGCCCTCTCCCGGACGCGGCGTGTCCGGGTCCACGCCGGAGCGCAGGCTGCGGCGCCACGACGCGGCGACGAGCGGGTCGACGCCGGGCAGGAGGGCGCCCGTGCCGAGGAAGGTGTCGTAGGCGGTGCGCACCGACCGGGGGTCGCGGCGTGCCGGGCCACCGGGTGGCGCGGTCCGCTCCGCCATGCTCACCTCCGACGTCGGCGTCCGGGTGCTGCCGCCAGTGTAGGCGGCACCGCGACCCCCGTCACACCGCGCCGTCGGGCTCCTCCGTGCGTCGCACGCCGACGGCGAAGACCCCGCCTCCGAGCGCGGCGCCGTCGAGCACCGTCGGGGCGCTCAGCCCGGGGACCGTGAGCGACCGGACGACGCCGGTCACGACGCGCTCGTCGGCCTGCCCGCCCGGCGTCTCGTACACGAGCCAGACCCTCCCGCCGCGACGCAGGCCCCCGGCCAGAGCGGCGCACGCGGTGCGCGCGTCCCCGGTCCAGAACAGGTTGACGTTCACGGCGACGACGACGTCGAAGGCCGCCTCGCCGTCGAGCACCCCGCCGAGGTCCTCGACCGTGCCCTCCCGCACGGCGAGGCGCCCGTCGGCCACCGCGCCGGCGTTGCGACGGGTCGCCCGCTCGACCGCGACGGACGACCGGTCGACCGCCATGTACCGCAGCCCCGGGTGCCGGGAGAGCAGGAGCTCGGCCAGGACGCCCGGACCGCAGCCGAGCTCGAGCACGCGCTCGTCACCGCCGAGGTCAAGCAGGTCGGCGGCCCGGCGCAGCCGTGCGGGGACGGTGGGGCTCACGGCGTCAGTGTGCGCACCCGCGCGGCGGACCGCACCCGGGCCCCGGGAGGGGGCCGACGAGTGGCGCGTAACACTGTCTCAGGATGCGCGATGCGCTTCTCGTCACGTGGACGGTCGACCTAGCCTGGGCGGTCGGACCGACGACCACGGAGGAAGCCCATGCCCGCACCGCTCGACACCACCGAGAAGATCACGCAGTACGCCCACCCGGACCGTCTCGTGAGCACGGCGTGGCTCGCGGAGCACCTCGGCGAGCCGGGCGTCGTCGTCGTCGAGTCCGACGAGGACGTGCTGCTCTACGAGACCGGCCACATCCCCGGCGCCGTGAAGATCGACTGGCACACCGACCTCAACGACCCCGACACGCGCGACTACGTCGACGGCACGGCGTTCGCCGAGCTGCTCGGATCCAAGGGCATCGGCCGCGACACGACCATCGTGGTCTACGGCGACAAGAACAACTGGTGGGCCGCGTACGCCGCGTGGGTCTTCACGCTCTTCGGCCACGAGGACGTGCGCCTGCTCGACGGCGGTCGCGGGAAGTGGATCGCCGAGGGCCGCGAGACGACGACGGACGTCCCGGCGCCCGAGCCGGTCGAGTACCCCGTGGTCGAGCGGGACGACGTGACGATCCGCGCGTTCAAGGAGGACGTCCTCGCGCACATCGGCAACGGGCCGCTCGTCGACATCCGCTCCCCGCAGGAGTACACGGGCGAGCGCCTGCACATCCCGGACTACCCGGAGGAGGGCGTGCTGCGCGGTGGGCACATCCCGACGGCGCGCAACGTCCCGTGGGCGACGGCGGTCGCCGAGGACGGCACGTACAAGTCGCGCGCCGAGCTCGAGGCGATCTACCAGGAGGGCGGTCTCGGCCTGCGCGCCGACGACGAGGTCGTCACGTACTGCCGCATCGGCGAGCGCTCGAGCCACACGTGGTTCGCGCTGACGTACCTGCTCGGCTTCGACACCGTCCGCAACTACGACGGCTCGTGGACCGAGTGGGGCAACGCCGTGCGCGTCCCGATCGTCAAGGGCGACCAGCCGGGCGAGGCGCCCGCCTCGCTCAACTGAGCCGTCGCGCGACCGAGACTCTCCGCCCCTCCCCTGCCGACGGCGCGGGCCGGCTCCCGCTGGGACCGGCCCCGCGCCGTCGGCGTCCCGCACGCTGAACCGCCGCCCCGGCCCGCACGACGAGGTGCGAGGATCAGGACCATGAGCGACTCCACGCCCGACGCCGCACTGCCCGCGACGCTCGCAGAGATCCGCGAGGACTTCCTCGCCCTGCCCGAGCGCGAGCGCCTGCAGCTGCTGCTGGAGTTCGCGAACGAGCTGCCGGACCTGCCGGAGCGCTACGCGAGCGCGCCCGGGATGCTCGAGCGGATCGAGGAGTGCCAGTCCCCCGTGCGCGCGTTCGCCGAGGTGGACGACGACGAGGTCGTGCACTTCTACGCGACCGCTCCGGCGGAGGCACCGACGACGCGCGGGTTCGCCTCGATCCTCGCCCAAGGCCTGTCCGGGCTCACCGCGCAGCAGGTGCTCGACGTCCCCGACGACTTCCCGATGACGATCGGGCTCACGCGCGCCGTCAGCCCCCTGCGGCTCGGCGGGATGAGCGGCATGCTCACGCGCGCGAAGCGCCAGGTGCGCGAGCAGGTCGCGGCCCGCGCCTGAGTCAGGCCCGCAGCGCGAGCCGGCGCGCGAGCACCGCGCACACCATGAGCTGGAGCTGGTGGAACACGATCACCGGCACGGCGACGACCCCCGCGACGGCCACGGGGAGCAGCACGCTCGCCATCGGCAGGCCCGTCGCGAGCGACTTCTTCGACCCGCACATGAGGAGGGCGACGCGGTCCTCGTGCGGCAGCCGCAGCGCGGCGCCGCCCCACCACGTCGCGGCGAGCATCACGGCGAGCATCACCGCGCTGACGCCCAGCACCGCGACGACCGCCCACCCGGACACGCTCGCCCACACGCCCGCCGACGACGCCGCGGCCACCGCGCCGAACACGACGACGAGGATCGTGCCGCGGTCGACGCCGAGCGTCAGCCAGCGTCGTGCGCGCACCCAGCCGCCGACCCACGGCTGGAGCAGCTGCCCCACGACGAACGGCACGAGGAGCTGGAGCAGGACGGTGCGCAGCCCGCCGAGCCCGCCCACGACCTCGCCCGCGTCCCCGGGCGCCGCGCCCGCGGCGTCGGACAGGAGCCACAGCACGAGCAGCGGCGTGACGAGCATGCCGAGGACGTTCGACACCGTCGCGCCGCAGATCGCGCCCGCGACGTTGCCGCGCGCCACTGAGGTGAACGCGACCGACGACTGCACCGTGGACGGCAGCACGGACAGGAAGAGCACGCCCGCGGCGAGCCCGGCGCCGACCAGCGGCGCGACGGCCCAGGCCACGAGGAACCCGAGCAGCGGGAAGACGACGTACGTCGACGCGAGGATCGCGCCCTGGAGCCGGACGTTGCGCAGCCCCGCCCACACCTCCCGCGTCGACAGGCGCATGCCGTAGACGAGGAAGAGCACGGTCACGGCGAGGTCGGCGACGACCTCGACGACGCGCTGCGCCCCGGCCGGCACCGGCGCCAGCAGGCCGAGCACCAGCACCGCGAACAGGGTCACCACGAAGGGGTCGACCCACCGGGCCAGCACAGCGCGCACGACGCCCGAGTCTAGGACGACCGCCGCCGGGCGCCGCCGCGCCCACCGTCGTGCGCGCTAGAGACCGGCGTCAGAAGTCGAAGAGGTCCTCCAGCCAGGACTCCCTCTTCTTGCGCTTGCGGTAGCGCGGGTCGTAGCCGGGACGGTCGTCGTACCGGCGGTCGCCCTCGTAGCGGCGATCGCCCTCGTACCGGCGGTCGTCGTAGCGGCGGTCGTCGTACCGGCGGTCGTCACGCGGGGCCCCGTAACCGGCCGGGGTGCCGTAGTCGGCGGCCGCGGCCGGCGGGTACGCCGTCGGCGCAGGACCGGGCGCCGGGGTGGGCGTCGGCGCAGGCGCGGGACGCGCCGCCTCCGGCGCGTCCGCCTCCTGGGACCGGTCGATGATCTTGTCGAGCTCGCCACGGTCCAGCCACACCCCCCGGCACGTGGGGCAGTAGTCGATCTCGACACCCTTGCGCTCGGTCATGACGAGCACGGTCTGGTCGGTCGGGCAGAGCATGGATCCTCCAGCGATCGGTCCTGGTTCCCCAACGTGCCACGCGGCGCGGGGGTTCCCCGCGGCGACGCGCGGTCAGGTCCGCTCGGCCTCGACCCGGCCCCGCATCTCGCCGAAGCGGTGGACGTCCTCGTCGAGCGCGGCCAGCGCATCGGCGACCTGGGGCAGGAAGTCCGCGCCGGCGAGGAACCACTCGGCCCCGGCGAGGTACCGGGCGGCCGCCGCGTCGTCGTGCAGCGCGATCGCGAGGTCGGCCCGCAGCACGAGGGCGCGGAACCGCACGCGCTCCGAGACGCTGCGGGTGCGCACGCCCTCGGCCGCGAACGCGGCGTCCAGGACCCGCGCGGCGCCGGCGGTGTCACCGGCGGCGCGCAGGATGCGCGCGTGCTCGACGGCGTGCGCCAGGTCAGGGGGCTGCTCGACGCGGCGCCGGGGCAGGCCGGGTACGGCCACCCGTCCTCTCGCCATTGCGACCTCCCAGCAGCCCCCGATGCTCGCGGGCTCACCCTATCCCCGGTCGGGCACCCCCGGGGACGAGCCGGTGCATCTCGAGCGGGCGGGCGCCACGGTCCTCCACGGCGCCCGCCCGAGCGGCGTCCAGCAGGTCAGCGCTGGACGCGCGCGCTGCCTCCGGAAGCGAGCTTGCGGACCTCGGCGAGCGACGCCGTCGACGTGTCGCCCGGCGTCGTCATCGCCAGCGCGCCGTGCGCGGCGCCGTACTCGACCGCCTCCTGGACGGACCCGAGCTCCATGAGCCCGTACGCGAGCCCGGAGGCGAACGAGTCGCCGCCGCCGACGCGGTCGAGGATCTCGAGACCAGGGCGGTGCGTCGCCTCGGCGAAGCCCTGCACGCGCGACCAGGCGATGGCGCCCCAGTCGTTGACCGTCGCGGTCTGCACGCCGCGCAGCGTCGTCGCGATCACCTGGAAGTTCGGGTACTCCTCGGCGGCGCGGGCGATCATCGCCCGGAACGCACCGGTGTCGAGGTCGGTGAGGTTCTCGTCCACGCCCTCGACCTCGAAGCCGAGCGAGGCCGTGAAGTCCTCCTCGTTGCCGATCATCACGTCGACGTAGCGCGCGAGGCGACGGTTGACCTCCTGGGCGCGCTCGACGCCGCCGATGCCCTGCCACAGCGACGGGCGGTAGTTGAGGTCGTAGGACACGATCGTGCCGTGCCGGCGCGCGGCGGCCATCGCCGCCTCGGCGACGTCGGCGCTCGACTCCGAGAGCGCGGCGAAGATGCCGCCCGTGTGGAACCAGCGCACACCGCGCCCGAACAGCGCGTCCCAGTCGACGTCGTCGGGCCGCAGCTGCGAGATCGCGGTGTTGCCGCGGTCGGAGACGCCGACCGCCCCCCGCACGCCGAAGCCGCGCTCGGTGAAGTTCAGCCCGTTGCGCACGGTGCGGCCGATGCCGTCGTAGGAGCGCCACACGACGTGGCTCGTGTCGAGACCGCCGGTAAGCATGAGGTCCTCGACGAGGCGGCCGACCTCGTTGTCCGCGAGCGCCGTGACGACGGCGCCGCGCAGGCCGAAGCAGCGGCGCAGGCCGCGCGCGACGTTGTACTCGCCGCCACCCTCCCACGCGTCGAAGCTGCGGGCGGTCTTGATGCGCCGCTCGCCCGGGTCGAGACGGAGCATGACCTCGCCGAGGGCGACGACGTCGTAGGCGCACTCGCCGGCGGGACGGACCTCGAGAGGCGGGGTGGTCGTGGTGGTCCTCGTGCTGTCGGCCATGGTCAGGCTCCTTCGGTGACGGCGGTGGACGACGCGGCGAGCTCGACGGCCTCGCGCGTACGGCGGGTCATCTCGGCGCGGTCGCCGGCGCGCACGAGGGCGCGGTCGACCATCCAGGAGCCGCCGGCGGCCAGGACCGACGGCAGCGCGAGGTATTCGCCGAGGTTGGCGGCGCTCACGCCGCCGGTGGGGACGAAGCGGAGGCCGGGGAACGGCGCGGAGAACGCCTTGATGGCGGCCGGGCCCCCGACGACGTTCGCGGGGAACAGCTTGACCGCGTCCAGGCCGAGGTCGAGCGCGGCGATGATGTCGGACGGCGTGGCGACACCCGGGAGGATCGGCACCCCCCGCTCCTGCGCGCGGCGCACCACGTCCGCCGAGAGACCGGGCGACACGAGGAAGCGTGCACCGGCCTCGACGGCCTCGTCGACCTGCGCGGGCGTCACGACGGTCCCCGCGCCGACGAGCACGTCGGGCAGCTCGCGCGCGATGGCCGCGATCGCCGCGCCGGCCCCGGCGGTCCGGAACGTGACCTCGGCGACGGGCAGGCCGCCGTCGCGCAGGGCCCCCGCGACCTCGAGCCCTTCACGCGCGTCGTCGACCACGACGACGGGCACGACGCGCGCGCGACCGATCTCCTCCAGGACGGTGGTGTCGGATGACATCCTCGCTCCGTTTCGTTATGGTGAACGCCGGTTGTTCACTGCGGAACGCACTCTAGAGGAGGCAGCGCCGATGGCCCAAGCCGAACCCGCGCCACCGAGCCCGCTCGGCAGCGTCGACAAGGCGCTCGCCGCGCTGGAGGCCCTCGCGGCGGCCGGCCCCGCGGGCCAGCCCCTCGGCGAGCTCGCGCACCACCTCGGCCAGCACAAGGCGTCCCTGCACCGCACGCTCGCCGCGCTGCGCCACCGCGGCTACGCCGAGCAGGACGAGACGACGGGGCGCTACCGGCTCGGGTCCGCCGCCACCGCGCTCGCCACCGTCTACCTCGGCGAGGAGAACCTGCCCGCGCTCCTGCACCCCGCGCTCGTGGCCGTCTGCCAGGCCACCGACGAGCTCGTCCACCTCGGGGCGCTCGCGGGCACGGAGATCGTCTACCTCGACAAGGTGGAGCCGGCGCGCACGGTGCGGGTGTGGTCGGCCGTGGGGCGCCGTCGGCCCGCCGCGACCACCGCGCTGGGCCGCGCGCTGCTCGCGCACCGGGACCTCGACGACGCGCGCCTGGCCTGGTACGCCGACGCCGCACCCGCCGACGTCACGACGACCGCCCTGCGCGAGGTCTGCGACCGCACGCGCGAGCACGGCTTCGCGCACGAGACCGAGGAGAACGAGCCGGGCATCAGCTGCGTCGCGATCCCCGTGCTCGACGGCGGGCGCCCGGTCGCGGCGATCAGCGTGACCGTGCCCGTGGAACGCCTCGGGGCGTGGCGGCGCCACGAGATCGAGGACGAGCTCGCCCGCGTGGTCCCGCCGCTGCTCCCCGCGTCCCTCGCCGTGCCGGCCGCCGTCACCGCCGCCGTCACCGCCCGCACGACCCCTCGGACGGCGACCCGGCCCCCGCTGTGAGAGAGTTCAACCGCACTCCGACCGGCAGCACGGAAAGGCCCGCGATGACCGTCCTCGTGGCGTACAACGACTCACCGCAGGGCGAGACCGCGCTGCACGCCGCGATCGCCGAGGCGCAGCGCCGCGGCACGTCGCTCGCGGTGCTGGTGCTCACCCCGCAGGACCCTGCCGCGGGCGTGCCGGCCGGGCTGGCGCACCAGCTCGACGCGCTGACGGGCGACCTCGAGCGCCCCGAGGTCACGTACCGCCCCGAGCACGTGGACCCGGCGGACGCGATCGTCGACGAGGCCGAGCGCCTGCACCCCGAGCTCGTCGTCATCGGCGCGCGCAAGCGCTCGCCCGTCGGCAAGTTCCTGCTCGGCAGCACGACCCAGCGCGTGCTCCTCGACTCGCCGTCCCCCGTCCTGGTGGTCAAGGCCCGGCACTGAGGACCGACGCCGGGTCCGCGCGCGGTCAGCCGGCGCGGACCTCCAGGCGGTTGTGCCACGGGTCCGAGAAGCGCAGCACCGCGCCGTCGTCCTGCACACCGACCCCCGCCCGCGCGAGCCGCTCACCGAGCGCCCCGACGTCGTCGGCGCCCGGCACGGTGATCGCGACCGCGCCCAGCCCGAGCGACGACGCACGCGGGCCGGCACCTCGGCTGTTCCACGTGTTCATCGCCATGTGGTGGTGGTAGCCGCCCGCGGAGACGAACAGCGCGCCCGGCACGGCCGCCGTCTCCTCGAAGCCCAGCGCGTCGACGTAGAACGCGCGTGCGGCGGGGACGTCACCGACCTGCAGGTGCACGTGCCCGACGACGGCCCCGCCCGGACCGCCCGGCGCCGCGGCCGCCCGCTCCCCCGCCTCGGCCCGCGGGGCGGCGAGCAGGTCGCGCGACGCGTCGGTGAGGTGCTCGTCGAGGAACGCGTTCGGGTCGAGGTGGATCGTGTCCATCCGCACCCCGCTCTCGTCCCAGGCCCACGTCTCGCGGGGACGGTCGGCGTAGAGCTCGACGCCGTTGCCCTCGGGGTCGGTGAAGTAGAACGCCTGCGACACGAGGTGGTCGGCGCTGCCGACGAACGTGCTCGGCGCCGTCGTCGCCACGGACGCGAGCGCGTGGGCGAGGCCCGGCTCGTCGTCGAAGAGGACGGCGGTGTGGAACAGGCCGGCCTCGCGCCGCCCGGGGACGGGCAGGTCGGGCGTGCGGTGCAGGACGACGAGCGGTGTCCGGCCCCGCCCGAGCACGACGGTCTCGGCGCGGCGCGCTCCGGCCGGCAGGGAGAGCCCTTCCGGGGTCGGGAGCACGACGAGCGACAACGCGTCGCGGTAGTAGCGCGTCATGAGGTCGAGGTCGCGCACGTGGAGCGTGACCGCGTCCATGCGTGTGGCCGCCGCGAGCAGGTCGTCGGCGGGACGGCGGGCGCCGGGGCGGACGGCCCCTCGGGCCGCCGGAGCGGGGTCGGTGGGCGAGCTCATGGACGGTCCTCCCGTTCCGGCCGCCCGGCGGGCGGAGATGATGGTTGCCAATTCAACCATCTCCGCCCGCCGGTCATTCCGCGGCGTCGCCTCAGCGGGTGCGGCGACGGCGCTCAGGCACGGGCCTCGCTCGGGACCGCAGCGCGCAGCCCCTCGACGAGCGGGGTCGTCGGGCGCCCGAGCAGGCGGGCCAGGTCGCCCGACGCCTCGGACAGCAGGCCGTCGCGGATGTTGCCGTCGAGCGCGACGACGAACCCGGCCGTCCCCTCGTCAAGGCCGGCGCCGACGAGCAGCTCGCGGTGCTGCTCGGGCGTCACGCGCCGGTAGGCCACCGGGCGACCGAGGACCTCGGCGGCAGCCGCGGCCAGGTCGTCGTAGGACCACGCGACGTCGCCCCCGAGCTCGTGGACCGCGCCGTCGTGCGAGCCGTCACGCAGGGCGTCGACCGCGACGACGGCCGCCGCCTCGGCGAAGTCGGCGCGGCTCGCGCTCGCGACACGGCCGTCGCCGACGCTCGCGACGATCTCGCCCGTCTCGCGGGCCCGCTCGACGTCCGCGACGTAGTTCTCGGTGTACCAGTTGTTGCGCAGGACGGTCGTCGACAGCCCGGACGCGGCGAGCAGCTCCTCGGTCGCCTTGTGCTCCGGCGCGAGGACGAGCGCCGAGGTCGTCGCGCGCGGCGCGCTCGTGTAGACGACGCGCGCGACGCCGGCAGCGCGCGCCGCCTCGACGACGTTGCCGTGCTGCTCGACGCGGCGGCCCACCTCGGAGCCGGACACGAGCACGAGCACGCCGACCCCGGCGAGCGCGTCGCGCAGCGTCTCGGGCCGGTCGTAGTCGGCCTCGCGCACGACGACGCCGCGCCCGGCCAGGTCGGCCACCGCCGACGTGGTGCGGACTGCAGCGACGACGTCGCCCGGGGCGACGTCGCGGGCGAGGAGGGACTCGACGACGAGGCGGCCGAGGTGGCCGCTGGCTCCGGTGACGGCGATGGTCATGGACTGCTCCTTCAGGACGGGTGGTGAGGCACGGCACGCGCCGTGCCGACGGGCGCCGCGCGGCGCCCGTCTCCGAGCATGCGCTTACTTTTCCACAGTGCCAACCGAATGGCGGTGCGACCTGTATCACAGTGCTTCGCGCAAGAGCCCGCCGTATCCTGGCTCCATGACGACGGACACCCACGCGCCCGACGCCGGCCCCACCGACGCGATGGTGGCCGACGTCTTCCAGCGCGGTTGCACGTCCCGCCACGTCCTCGAGTCGGTCACCGGCCGCTGGGGCGTCCTCACGGTCGCGGGCCTGCGCGACGGCGCCGTGCGCTTCAACGCCCTGCGCCGCCGCATCGACGGCGTGAGCGAGAAGATGCTCGCCCAGACGCTGCAGAGCCTCGAGCGGGACGGGATCGTGGTGCGCGAGGTGCGCGCGACCATCCCGCCGCACGTCGAGTACTCGCTCACCCCCCTGGGCCGACGCGTGGCCGACCGCCTGACCGCGCTCATCGACGTGCTCGAGGACGCCGTCGACGAGGTGACCGCGTCCCAGCGCGCCTACGACGCGCTCCGGGGCGCCTGACCGTCCTCACGGTCCCGCCTGCGCGGGGCGGCCGTCAGCCCGTCGAGCCCTGGGTGGTCAGGTACCAGACGACGACGGCCGCGACCACCGCCAGCCCTGCGAGCACCGCCAGGGTGATCCTCCAGGGGCTGTACGGGCGCTGCCCGACGACCTCGGCCGTGTTCGCGTTCACCATGACCTGCCACTGCTTGCCGGCGTACACGTAGGTGGCGATCCACAGCGGCAGGAGCACGAGCTTGAACATCACCGCCGCGTACGCGGTGCTGATGCCGTGCACCCGCTGCTCGTCGCCCCCGATCGCGAGCTCGACGTCACCGCGGATGACCGGTGCCATCTCGTCCTTGGCACGTTCCAGGCCGTGCGGCGGGTCGACGTCGTAGCGCGCCGTCGCGTACCCCGCGAGGTACTCGGGGCGGTACGGGGCCGCCCGCTCGAGCCGCCACGGCCCCAGCCTGTCGAGGTCGCGCTCCGGCACGAGCGTCGACGCGGGGACGAGCACGTCGTCGAACGCGCGGCGCGTCGTGCCCGCGACGGGCGTCCAGCGCACGCGCCGCTCCGTGCGCCGGTTCTCGCCGTCCCCCACCGTGACGTAGTACGCGTCGCCCCGCTGACCGGACCACTGCGACGTCGTGTCCGCGTCGAACGTCCAGTGCGGCACGTACGTCCCGTGGAGCGACTCCGTGTCGCCGACCCTCTTCAGCGCACCGGGCGCGAACCAGCGCGAGCGCACCCACGTGCGGAACGCGTCGCGCGCGGCGTCACCGGCGACGGCGAACGGCACGACCGCCTCGGGCTCGACGACGCCGTCGACGGGGGCCGCGACGACGAGGTGGCCGCCGCAGAACTGGCAGGCGACGGACAGGTCCGTGCCGTGCGTCGTCGCGCCGCACCCGTCGCAGGCGAGCGCCTGCCCGGACGCGTGCGCGACGGGGGCCGCACCCGTCGCGAGCCAGGCGTCGTACGCGTGCTCGTCGACGGCCTCGCCCGCCCCGTGGACGATCTCGACGCGCGCCCGGCACGCGACGCACTCCAGCGCCCGCGTCCCCGGCGCGAAGGCGAGCTGGGAGCCGCACGACCGGCACCGCGTGCGCACGAGCTCGGCCGCGAGCGACGGTGACGCCGGCGGCTCGGCCTCGCGCCCGGCCGACGGCGCGGCGGAGGGCAGCGGCGGCGGTCCCGGCAGCGCCGGCGGTGCGGGCTGCGACGGGGCGTCGGGTCCCGTCACGCGCCGGTCCCGGGTGCGCCGCCGGCCTGCGGGAGCGGCGGCGGGGTCGCCGCGAAGAGCGTCGACAGGGCGGGAACCTGCCCCGCGGCGGTCCAGCCGGCCATGCCCTCCTGCCACACGAGCGTGTCGCGCCCGACCCGGCCGGTCTGCACCAGGGCCGCGAGGTCGGCGACCGATCCGGGACCTGCCTGCGCGCCGTCGAGCGCCCAGAACCAGGGTGCGCCCGCACCGGGCAGCGGCGGCGGCCCGGCGGGGGCCTGCTGCGCTCCCTGGCCCGCCCCGGTCAACGACTGCGCCATCTGCTGCCCCATGGCCATGCCGACCCCGAGACCGAGCCCTTCGCCGGCCCCGCCGGGGTTGCCCGCCGCGGTCTCGATCGCGTTCGCCGACTGGAACCTCGTGTACTGGTCGAGGTCGCCGACGACCGCCATCTGCGTCCGCCGGTCGAGCGCGGCCTCGACCTCGGGCGGGAACGAGACGTTCTCCAGCACGAACCCGGGCACGGCCACGCCGTACTGCGCGAGGTCCTCGCTGAGCTGGCCCGCGATGCGGGCCGCGATCTCGCGCTGGTTGGCCGCGAGGTCGATCGCGGCCAAGCCCGCCTCGCCGAGCGCGGGCCCGAGGCCGCCGACGACGAGGCGGCGGAAGTAGTCGCCGATCTCGTCCGTGCGGAACTGCGGGTCCGTGCCGACGAGCTGGCGCAGGAGCGCCGCCGGGTCGACCACCTGGAGCGCGTACGTGCCGAACGCGCGCAGCCGGACGATGCCGAGCTCGGGGTCGCGCAACATCACGGGGTTCTGCGTGCCCCAGGTGAGGTCGGTGAACTGGCGCGTGGCGACGAAGTAGACCTCCGCCTTGAACGGCGAGTCGAACCCGTACTTCCAGCCCTGGAGGGTCGACAGGACGGGCAGGTTCTTCGTCTCGAGGGTGTACGTGCCCGGCTCGAACACGTCGGCGAGCACGCCCTCGCTGACGAGGACGGCGGCCTGGCCCTCGCGCACGACGAGCTTCGCCTGGTTCTTGATCTCGTTCCCCTGCCGCGGGAAGCGCCAGACGATGGTGTCCCGGCTGTCGTCGAGGAACTCGATGATGTCGATGAGCTGGCCGCGCAGCTTGTCGAGGAAGGCCATGCCGTCTCTTTCGTCCTGGTGCGTCGTCCGCCGAGCGGGTGGGCCGGTCGCCGGCCCGCGGAGAGCATAGCGGAGCGGCATGACGAGGCGTGAGTTGCGTCAAGTTCGGGCAAAATCGCCAGCGTGCGGGTGGTGCGCGAGCGACGCGGCCGCCTGGTGACGGTGCGCGCCGACGCGCGGTCGTGCGACGCGGCGCGGGACCTGTCTACGATCGACCGGTGACTGCCGTGACGCTCGGGATGCCCAGGGTCCGCGGGCGCGCGCCCGCCGCCTCCCCGGCCGACGGGCTCGCCCAGGGACGTCCCGACACCGACGCCCTCGTGGACCGCTACGGCCGCGTGGCGCGCGACCTGCGGATCTCGATCACGGAGAAGTGCACGCTGCGGTGCACGTACTGCATGCCGGCGGAGGGCCTGCCCGCGATCCCGCGCGAGCACCTCCTCACCCCCGTGGAGATCGCGCGACTCGTGCGCGTGGCGGTCGGCCGGCTCGGCATCACGGACGTCCGCTTCACGGGCGGCGAGCCGCTCGTGCGCCGCGACCTCGCCGAGATCCTGCGGCTCTCGCGCGCCGCCGCGCCGGACGTGTCGCTGTCCATGACGACCAACGCGATCGGCCTCGACAAGCGCGTGGACGAGCTCGTCGCCGCGGGCCTGGACCGCGTCAACATCTCGCTCGACTCCGTGGACCGCGAAGACTTCGCGCGGCTCACGCGGCGCGACCGGCTCCCCGACGTCCTCGCCGGTGTCCGGGCCGCGCTCGCCGCGGGCCTCGCGCCCGTGAAGCTCAACGCGGTCCTCATGCCGGAGACCGTCGCCGGCGCCGTGGACCTGCTCGCGTGGGCGGTGGACCACGGCTGCCACCTGCGCTTCATCGAGCAGATGCCGCTCGACGCGGACGGGAACTGGTCGCGCGCCGACCTCGTGTCCGCCGCCGACCTGCTCGCCGTCCTGGGCGAGCGCTTCGCCCTGACGGCCGTAGGCCGCGACGACCCGTCCGCACCCGCCGAGGAGTGGCTCGTCGACGGCGGCCCGCAGACGGTCGGGATCATCGCCTCCGTGACGCGGTCGTTCTGCGGCGACTGCGACCGCACGCGCCTCACCGCCGAGGGCACCGTCCGCTCGTGCCTGTTCGGCGACGACGAGACCGACCTGCGTGCGATCCTGCGCGCCTCCGACCTCGACGAGGACGCGCGCGACGACGCGATCGCCCGGACGTGGCAGGGCGCCATGTGGGTTAAGCCGTTCGCGCACGGGATGGACGACGCCGCACCCGGCCGCGACCCGGAGTCGTTCGCCGCGACGGCGCGCTCCATGGGGGCCATCGGCGGTTGACGGCGCCGATCCGCCTCAGAGGCCGACCCACTCCGAGACGCCGTCGGTGAAGTGCTGGCGCTTCCAGATGGGCACCTCGGCCTTGATGCGCTCGACGAGCAGCGAGCAGGCCTCGAACGCCTCGCGCCGGTGCCCTGCCGAGGCCGACGCGACGAGCGCGACGTCGCCGATCGCGAGCGTGCCGTACCGGTGGACGGCCGCGACCCGCAGGCCCGTCTCGGCGGCGACCGCGTCCACGCAGCGCCGCAGGACCTCCGTCGCGTCCGGGTGAGCCTCGTAGTCCAAGCCGGTCACGCCGCGGTCGTCGTCGACGTCGCGCACCACGCCGCGGAACGTCACGACGGCGCCGCACTCCGGCGCCGCGACGGCGTCCTCCACCGCCTGCGACACCTCCGCGTCCAGCGCGTCCTCGGTCACACGGCTCACGACGCCCGCTGCGCTCACAGCTCCCACACCTCCATCTGGGTCCCGGCGTCCCACCCTGTCACGTCCGCGGGCACGTCGACGAGCACGTCCGCGCGCGCCATCGACGCGACGAGGTGCGACCCGGGCCCGCCGACGAGACGCACCCCGCCGTCGGGCGACCTGACGCCCCGCAGCAGCTGCCGCCTCCCGGCCGGCGACACCCCGGCGTCGACGACGCGCGCCCGCCCCACCGGACGCTCCCGCGGGCGTCCCGCCGCCTGCTCGAGCACGTCGCGCAGGAACACGACGAACGACACCTGAGCGCTCACGGGGTTCCCGGGGAAGGTGAGCACCGGCGTGCCGTCGACCGTGCCGAAACCCTGCGGCCCGCCGGGCTGCATGGCGACCGCGCGGAACACGACCCCCGCCGCCGGGTCGCCGCCCGCGCCGCCGCCGAGGACGTCCTTGACCACCTCGTACGCCCCCTGGCTCACCCCGCCCGAGGTGAGGACGAGGTCGGCGTCCGCCGTCGCCGCGGCGAGCGCACGCGTGAACGCGCCCGCGTCGTCGCCGCTGCGCGCGAGGGTGGTGACGACGCCGCCCGCGCGCCGCACCGCGGCCGCGAGCGCCGGGCCGTTCGCGTCGAACACCTGCCCGGGGCCGGGTTCCTCGCCCGGTGCGACGAGCTCGGCGCCGGTCGACAGCACCGCGACGCGCGGCCGGACGAGCACCCGCACGCGCGCGACCCCGCACGCCGCCGCGGCGGCGAGGTGGTGCGGCGCGAGCACGGTCCCGGCCCCGAGGACGACGTCGCCCGCACCGACGTCGCTGCCGGACTCCCGGACGAAGTCGCCGACGGCGCGCGGTGCCAGCACGTCGACGTGGTGCGCCGCGGCGTCGTCGCCGCGTGCGCCTCCCGCGTCCGACGCCGCGACGAACGTCCCGGTCGCGGTGTCCTCGACCGGCACGACGGCGTCCGCGCCACCCGGCACGGGCGCGCCCGTCATGATGCGCGCCGCCGCCCCGGGCGCGAGGTCGCCCACGGCACCCGGGCCGGCGGGGACCTCCCCGAGCACGGGAAGGCGGACGGGGGCGCCGGGGGCGGCGTCCGCGACGTCGCACGCCCGCACCGCGTACCCGTCCATCTGGGAGTTGCGGAACCGGGGCACCGCGTGCGGGGCCAGGAGGTCGGTGGCGAGCACGCGGTCGAGCGCGTCGGCGAGCGCCACCTCCTCGCTCCGGGCCCGACGCCGAGCACCGTCCACGAGGGGCGCGAGCAGCGCGGCGACGTCCGCCTGGTGCTGCTCCACGCTGACGCGCTCCGCCACGTCCTCACCTCCGTCGTCGTGGACCCGGCCCAGCCTGCCACGTCCTGCCCGCGCACCGGGACGACCGTTGCGGAAGCACCGGCGGCCCGCGAGAGTTGTCACGCTGCGCAGCGGTCGTCGCTCCCGGCGCCGCCCCGACCCGCCCGGAGGTCCCGTGTCCCAGCCCGCCCCGCCGCCGTCGCCGCCCCAGCTGCGCGTCCCGGCCCGCCCGGGCCCGCCGCTGCGCTTCCAGCTGCGCCCGCTCGCACCGGCGCTGCGGTCGTTCCTCGCGACCGAGGCGGGCGGCGCGGTGCTGCTGCTCGCCGCGACGGTCGTGGCGCTCGTGTGGGCCAACTCCCCGTGGTCGTCGGCGTACGACGACCTCTGGCACGCCACCGCCGGGTGGACGCTCGGTCCGTGGTCGTTCGAGATGGACCTGCACCACTGGGTGAACGACGCCGCGATGGCGGTGTTCTTCCTCGTCATCGGCCTGGAGATCAACCGGGAGGTGACCAGCGGCGAGCTGCGCAACCGGCGCACCGTCGCCGTGCCGGCGCTCGGCGCGCTCGGCGGTCTCGCGGTGCCGGCGCTGATCTACGTCACGTTCAATGCCGGGTCCCCCGCGCAGCACGGCTGGGGCATCGTCATGTCGACGGACACGGCGTTCCTCGTGGGCGTGCTCGCGCTGTTCGGCCCGCGCTGCCCCGACCAGCTGCGTCTGTTCCTGCTCACGCTCGCGGTGGTCGACGACATCGGCGCGATCACCGTGATGGCGCTGTTCTACACCGACGACCTGTGGCTGCCCGGGCTGCTCGTCGCGGTGCTGCTCGTGGCCGCGATCGTCGTGATGCGCTGGCTCGGCGTGTGGCGCCTGGCGCCCTACGTGCTCGTCGGCCTCGGCCTGTGGTCCGCCGTGTACGCGTCGGGTGTGCACGCGACGCTCGCCGGGGTGGTGCTCGGCCTGCTCGTGCCGTCGCGCGCGTCGCGCCCGGTCGACGTCGCCCTCGTCCCCAAGTACGCCAAGCGCCTCGCGCAGGAGACGACGGCGGAGCGCGAGCACCTCACCGAGCTCGCCGCGCGCGCCGCCGTGCCGACGAGCGAACAGCTCCAGCGCGTGCTGCACCCGTGGAGCGCGTACGTCGTGGTGCCCGTCTTCGGGCTGGCCAACGCCGGCGTCGCCCTGGACGCCGAGTCCCTGCGCGCCGCGGCGACCTCGCCGTTGACGATCGGCGTGGCCGTCGCGCTCGTCGCGGGCAACGCGGTCGGCATCTTCGGCGCCTCGGCGCTCGCGCTGCGGCTGGGCCTCGGCGACCTGCCGGGGCGGGTGCGCTACTCGCACCTGCTCGGCGGCGCGATGCTCGCGGGCATCGGGTTCACCATCTCGCTGTTCATCGCCGAGCTGGCGTTCGACGACGAGGTGCTGATCGGGCAGGCGAAGATCGGCATCCTCGCCGGGTCGCTCGTCGCCGCCGTGCTCGGCTCGCTCGCCCTGCGCCTCTTCGGCGAGCGCTGGCCGCTGTGCTCCCCGGGCTCCGCCGGCCCGCCGCCGTCGCTGCCGCCGCTGCCGTGGCGCGCACCCGTCACCTGAGCGCGCTGTCGGGTCGGCCGAGCGCGCTATCGGGTCGGCACCGCGGCGACCGCCGCCTCCAGCCCATCCCGGGTGACCTTGCCGCGGTAGCGCACCCCGTCGACGAACAGCGTGGGCGTGCCCTGCACGCCGGCGGCGAGGGCGTCGGCGTAGTCGCGCTGCACGGCACCCGCGAAGGCCTGCGCCGCGTCGCCGACGACGGAGGAGCCGTCGAGCCCCAGCTCCTCGGCACGCTCGGCGAGCCCGGCGTCGTCGAGCCGGTCCTGGTGCGCGAAGAGCAGCGCGTGCATCTCCCAGAACCGCCCCTGCGCGCCGGCGGCCTCGGCCGCGAGCGCCGCCGTGAGGGCGTGCGGGTGGATCTCGAACAGCGGGAAGTGGCGGAACACGAGGCGCACCCGGCCGCCGGACGACGCGACGACGTCGCGCAGCACCGGTGCGGCCGCCGCGCAGTACGGGCACTCGAGGTCGCCGAACTCGACGATCGTCACCGGTGCGTCCGGAGCGCCGAGGACGTGAGCGTCCGCGGGGACGAGCTGCTCGGTGGGGACACGCGCTGCGGTGGGCTCGGTCACCGGGCCAGCATGGCACGCGGCCAGCGGCATCGCGCGAGCCCGTCGTGGCGCTCGTCACGAAATGTTCCCGGCGCACGCAGCGCTGGCACGAGGGTGAAGATCTTCGACCCCACCGCCCTCGGCGGCCTCCGCCTCGCCAACCGTGTCGTGATGGCCCCGCTCACCCGGCTCCGTGCCGGCCTGTCGGGCGTCCCCGGTGACCTGCTCGTCGAGCACTACCGCCAGCGGGCCGGCATGGGCCTCGTCCTCACCGAGGGCACCTACCCGGTGCTCGAGGGCCGCACCTGGACCGGCCAGCCCGGCATCGAGACCGACGAGCAGGCCGCCGGGTGGGCACGCGTCGCCGACGCCGTGCACGCCGCCGGCGGGCGCGTCGCCATGCAGATCATGCACGGCGGCCGCATCGCGCACCCCGACATCACCGGCACGCGGGTGGTCTCCGCCAGCGCCGTGGCCGCCCCGGGAGAGATCCGCACGCCGTCCGGCAAGGCCGGCCACCCCGTCCCGCACGCGCTCGAGGCCGGTGAGATCGCCGAGGTCGTCCGCGGCTTCGCGGCCGCCGCCCGCCGCGCCGTCGACGCCGGGATGGACGCCGTCGAGGTGCACGGCGCCAACGGCTACCTGGTCCACCAGTTCCTCTCCCCCGCCAGCAACCGGCGCACCGACGACTACGGCGCGACGCCGGAGGGCCGCGCGCGGTTCGCGATCGAGGTCGTGACCGCCGTCGCCGCCGAGATCGGCGCCGACCGGACCGGCATCCGGCTGTCCCCCGAGCACGACATCCAGGGCGTGGTCGAGACCGACCCCCACGTCACCGCGGCGACGTACGCGGCGCTCGCCGACGGCCTGGCACCGCTCGGGCTCGCCTTCGTCGACGTGCTGCACCGCGACCTGGGCGGCGAGCTCGTCCAGGACGTCCGACGCCGCGTCGGCGCGCCGCTGATCGGCAACACCGGCTTCGCGGAGAGCACCACGCGCGACGAGGCCGTCCGCCTGGTCGAGGAGGGCGTCGTCGACCTGGCCGCCGTCGGCCGTGCCGCGATCGCGAACCCCGACCTGGTCGCGCGCTGGGCACGCGACCTCGGCGAGAACGAGCCGGACCCGGCCACGTTCTACGCCGACGGTGCCGAGGGCTACACGGACTACCCGGAGGCGGGCGCGGCCTGACGTGTCGCGTCGTCGCCTCACGTCCCGTCGGCGCGCTCCAGGTCGACGCCGCTCACCCGGCCGGGCGTGCGCCCCTCCCGCAGCCACGCGACGAGGTCGTCGACCGCGTCGTCCGAGCCGGACGCGACCACCTCGACCGTGCCGTCGGGCAGGTTCGTGGCCGCGCCGTCGAGTCCGAGCTCGGCGAGCCGCGAGCGCGTCGCGGCGCGGAAGCCGACGCCCTGGACGTGCCCGTGCACGACGGCTCGCACGCGGGTCACAGGTGCACGTGCGCGGGGCGGCCGGTGGAGGACTCGATGTCCGTCTCGGCGTCGTCGAGGAGGCGGTCCGCGAGGCGTCGCAGCGCCCGGCCGACGGCGATCTCGTCGCCGATCAGCGGGACGTCGGTGTCGTGCGGGTCGCGCCGGGCACGCCCGACCGTGCGCACGTGCTCCTCGGGACCCGCGACGAGGACGGCCTCCGCGGTCGTGCGCCCCTCGGACTCGACGACGCTCACCTGGATGCGCCAGACCTTCGTCGTGTCCGTCCCGTCACCGTTCTCCGCGCCGGGCACGTGCTCGACGTAGCTGTCCGACCCCGGGTAGACGAGCGTGCGCTCGCCCGTGTCGCTCCACTCGACGAGGTACGGGGGCGAGCCGTCGTCGTGCCGCAGCTCGACGACCACCCCGTCGCGCACCGCGCCGCCCACGACCCCCGACGCCGTGACGATCCTGTCTCCGACCGATGCCTTCATGGCTCCTCCTCCGGCGAGTCCGTCGGCCGCACGTGGCGCGCCCCGTCACGCCGCCGCACCTGTCCATCATGCGGCGGGCCTCGGCGCGACGCACGCGTGCGCGCAGTGGTCAGCCGGCGAGCTGGGCGCGCAGCGCCTCGGGCCCGGTCGCGGGCAGGCGGCACACGAAGTCGGCGCACAGGTACGCCCCCGGACCCCGCCCGGCCAGCGCCTCCACCCCGGACCCGCCGAGCTCGGCGGCGTCCGCCGGCGTCGCGCCGAGCAGCAGCGACCCCGGGTGGTACCAGTCCCGCGCCACGGCGAGGAGGTCCGTGCGCGCCTCGGTGTCCTCGACGACGACGAGCTGGTGCGCGGGCTCGGCCAGCCCGACGGCGAGGCGCAGCACCCCGCCCGACGCGAGCGGGCGCTCGTGCGCCCCGTGCGACGACGCCACGTGGGCCTCCGCCGCCTCGCGGAAGCGTGCCTCCCCCGTGGCGAGGTGCGCGAGCAGCGCGGCGCGCGCGGCCGCCGTCGGGCCGGACGGGGTGGCCCCCTCCGAGGGGTCCACGGTGGCGCCGGCGTCCAGCCCGAGGCCGGCGAGCACGGGGTCGGTGCCCTGCGGCGCACGCAGACGCCCGTCGTCGGTCACGGCTTCGCCGACGAGGTGCAGCCCCTCGCGGAGAAGGTCGGCGCGGCCGGCCAGCCCACCGAGCACGAGGAGGGCCGAGGCGAGCCCGCCGTGGTCCTCGAGGGTCGCGACGGCGTCCGAGACACGGTCCCCGACCGAGGCGCGCGCCAGGGTGCCGTCGGCTCGCACGTGCGTCGCGAGCAGGCGGTCCGCCGCGGCGCACGCGGCGTCCGTGAGCTCGGGCAGGTCCAGGTGGTGCCCGGCGCGCGCGAGGGCCTCGACCGCGAGACCGTTCCAGCCGGTGAGCACCTTGGTGTCCAGCGGCGGCGGTTCGTGAGCGGTCCGCTCCTCGGGCGGGAGCAGGTACCAGCCGCCCTCGACGCGGCGCCCGTCGAGCGTGGACTCCGAGTCCTGCGCGCTCGCGAACGCGCCACCGGGCAGGCGCAACGTCCGCAGCAGGAACCGCCCGGCGCCGGCCGCGACCTCCGCGGCACGCGCGGCGCCGTCCGCGTCGCCGTCCCGACGCCGCAGCACGGCCAGCGTCGTGGCCGCCGACAGGAGCTGGGCGTTGTCGTAGAGCATGCGCTCGTAGTGCGGCTCGGACCAGTCGGCCCGCGTCGCGTAGCGGAAGAACCCGCCGTCGGCGTCGCGCAGCGGGCTCGCC
The DNA here is from genome assembly GCF_042670945.1 of Cellulosimicrobium sp. NPDC057127. Classification (NCBI taxonomy): domain Bacteria; kingdom Bacillati; phylum Actinomycetota; class Actinomycetes; order Micrococcales; family Promicromonosporaceae; genus Cellulosimicrobium; species Cellulosimicrobium sp. NPDC057127. Next base: position 6,680 of record NZ_JBHUUP010000013.1, on the reverse strand, counting down.
GCCATCGCGTCGACCGTGCGCCCCGCGAGCGCGAGCGCGCGCTCCGCGACCTGCGGGTCCACGACGGCGGACGCCGCGACGTCGAGCAGCAGCTCCAGCCCGGGCGCGACGGGGAACTTCGGGGCGCTGCCGAACCCCCCGTGCTCCCGGTCCTCCAGCGCTTCGAGGCCACTGACGACGCCCGGCGCCCACCGTGCGACGGCGAGCTCCGGTGACGGTCGCCCGCCGGGGACGCCGTCGTCCTGCGCTCCGCCGCCCGGGACGCCGCGCGTCGCTCCGCCCGCCGCGGCGTCGCGCAGCGCGGCGCGGATGGTCTCCCCCGTCTCCAGCACCTGGTCGCGCCGTCGCGCCCAGGCCTGCGCCACGGCGTCGAGCACGTCCCGGAACGCCGGGTGGCCCTGCACGGGGACGGGAGGCCAGTACGTCCCGGCGTAGAACGGCGCGCCGTCCGGCGTCGTGAACACGGTCAACGGCCAGCCGAGGTTCTGCGTGAACGCGCTCGCGGCCGCCATGAGGCTGGCGTCGACGTCCGGGTGCTCCTCGCGGTCCACCTTGACGGCGACGAACCGCTCCGCGAGCGCGGCGCCGACCTCCTGGTCGGAGAAGCTCTCGCGCGCCATGACGTGGCACCAGTGGCACGTCGCGTACCCCACCGACACCATGACGGGCACGTCGCGTCGCCGGGCCTCGGCGAACGCGTCCTCGCCCCACGGGTACCAGTCGACGGGGTTGTCGGCGTGCTGGCGCAGGTACGGGCTCACGGCGTCGGCGAGACGGTTGACCATCCGTCCACCCTGGCAGAGCCCGCCGCCCCCGCCACCGCGGGCCCCGGCTCAGGCGTGCAGACGGCGCAGGAACTCCCGCGTGCGCGGCTGCTGCGGGTCACCGAGCACCTGCTCCGGCGTACCCCGCTCGTGCACGCGACCGTCGTGGAGGAAGCACACCTCGTCCGCGACGCGCCGCGCGAAGCCCATCTCGTGCGTCGCGACGAGCATGGTGCGGCCCTCGGCGCGCAGCTCGGCGAGGAGGTCCAGCACCTCGCCGACGAGCTCGGGGTCGAGCGCGGAGGTGACCTCGTCGAGCAGGAGCAGCTCGGGCTCGTTGACGAGCGCCCGCGCGATCGCGGCGCGCTGCTGCTCGCCGCCGGAGAGCTGGTCCGGGTAGGCCGTCGCCTTGTGCCCCAGCCCGACGCGGCGCAGCATCGCGACGGCCGCGTCCTCGGCCTCCTCGCGCGCCCGCCGGTGCACGAGGCGCGGCGCGAGGGTCACGTTGTCGAGCACCCGCATGTGCGGGAAGAGGTTGTAGGCTTGGAAGACCATGCCCATGCGGGCGCGCACCGCGTCGGCGTCGAGGCGCGGGTCCGCGACGTCCTGCCCGTCGAGCAGGATCTGCCCGTCGTCGACGTCGTCCAGGAGGTTGACCACGCGCAGGAGCGTGGACTTGCCCGACCCGGAGGCGCCGACGAGGACGACGCAGCGGTGCCGGTCGACGTCGAGGTCGATGTCGTCGAGCACCACGCGGGGCTCGCCGGCGCGCGGGCCCGGGTACGTCTTGCGCACGGCGCGCAGCGAGAGCAGGTGGGTCACCGGATGTCCCCCGCCCCGCTCACGGTCGCGAGCGACCGGCCCCAGCCGCGTCGCGCCTGGTACGCGTCGACGGCCCGCGTCAGCGGGAACGACACGAGGAAGAACAGCAGGCCCGCCACGACGTACGGCGTGAAGTTGTAGCTGCCGGTCGTCGCGATCTGCGCGGCACGGATCGCGTCCACCGCGCCGAGCACCGAGATGAGGCCCGAGTCCTTCTGCAGCGACACGAGGTTGTTGGCGAGGGGCGCGGTCACGTTGCGGACTGCCTGCGGCAGCACGACGCGCCGCGTCGTCTGGGCGCGCGTGAGACCGAGGGACCGCGCGGCCGCGACCTGCGACGGGTGGACCGACTCGATCCCGGCGCGGAACACCTCCGCGAGGTACGCCGTGTACGTCAGGACGATGGCGAGCGCGCCGAGGAACGCGCCCGACGTGGGCAGCCACTCGAGCCGCAGCGCGGGCAGGCCGAACCCGACGAGGAGCAGCACGAGCAGGAGCGGCACGCCGCGGAACAGGTCGACGTAGACGACGGCGAAGGCCCGCAGCGGGAAGAGCGCCGGCACGCGGCTCGTCCGCGCGATCGCGAGGCCGAGCCCCAGCAGCGTCCCGACGACACCCGCGACCACCCACACGCGCAGGTTGAGCCACAGGCCCTCGAGGATCGCGGGCAGCGACTCCCACGCGTTCGCCGGGTCGAAGAACGCCGTGCGCGCGCGCTCCCAGCCGGGCGCGTTCACGACGACGAGCACGACCGTCGCGACCACCACGACGGTGCTGACGAGCGCCACGAGCGCCGACCGCCGCCGCTGCGCACGGCGGAACGCCGCCCGGTCGAGCGCTAGCGGCGAGGGTGTCCAGGCGCCGCCCGGACGCGCGGGCGGGCGCCCGTCGTCGGGTCCGGTCACGTCACTCGAGGACGGGGATGTCGTCCGACTTCAGCCACGTGGTGCGCAGCTCGGCGAGCGTGCCGTCCTCCTCGAGGGCGTCGACCGCCTGCGAGACGCAGTCCGTCAGCTCGGAGCCCTCGTCGAGCACGAGGCCGTACTGCTCCACGACGCCCTGGTCCGGCAGCGTCCCGATGACCACGGAGTCCGGGAAGTACTCGGTCGACGCCGCGACGCCCTGGTCGACGTCCATGACCATCGCGTCGATCGTGCCCGACTGGAGCGCCTGCATGCCGTCGCCCGCGGCGTTGTACGGCGAGATGTCCGCGTCCTCGCCGAACGCGGCCTCCGACAGCGTCAGGCTCGTCTGGGCGGCGGTCACGCCGATGCGCGCGCCCTCGAGGTCGGCGAGGCTCGTCGCGTCCGCGTAGGGGCCGTCCTCCATGACGATGACGCCCTGGCGCGTCGTGAGGTACGGGCTCGAGAAGTCGACGGCCTGCTCGCGCTCCTCCGTGATCGACGTCTGGTACGCGGCGATGTCGAACGGCTTCACGGCCGGGCTGATGATCTGCTCGAACGTGACCGTCTCCCACTGCACCGCGTCCTGCTCGTAGCCGAGCTCCTCGGCCACGGCGTAGACGAGCGCCGACTCGAAGCCCTCGCCCGACTCGGGCTCCCCCGCGTACCACGGGAGGTACGGCTCGCTCGCGCCGACGGTCAGCACGCCGTCGGTCAGCGTGGGCAGCTCGCCCGCCGCGCACGCGGCGGCGTCCGCCGTGCCGGACGTCGCGCTCGCGGGCGGCTCCTCGGCGTCGCCGCCGGACGAGCACGCGGCGAGGGCCAGCGAGGACCCGGCGAGCAGGGCGAAGGGCACGAGGGCACGACGGCGGGAGGTTCCCGCCCGGGGAGACGGCGACATGCTGCCGAGCGTAGTCCCGTGCGACGCCCGGTGGCCGGGCCCTCCGGCCCCTGGGACGGTGCGGCTCGTCACACCCGCCCCGCGAGGCGAGGGCCGCCCCGGGCGGCGTGCGTGCCGCCGACGGCGTGCGCACGATGGCGGTATGACCACGCCCGACGACCGCGCCCGGCCCGACCACCACGACCCGACCCGTGGGATCGGCGGCGCACCGCCCGCACGCAGCGCCCTGACCCTGCGGATCGTCCTCGCCGGGTTCGGGCTCGTCGCGTGCGCCGTCGCCGCCTGGCTCCTCGCCGGCGCCGGGGCGCCGACCCTGCTCGTCGTGGCGTTCGCCGTGCTCGCGGTCGTCGCGCTGGTCGACCTGGTCGTCGTCGTGCGGCGCAAGCTGCGGGGCGAGCCCGGCTGACGCGTCCCGAGGTCAGCCGCCGGCGACGCGCGCAGGGTCGAGGTCGAGCCGGCGCAGGAGCTGGGCGTTGAGCGCGACGACGACGGTCGAGACCGACATGAGGATCGCGCCGACCGCCGGCGACAGGACGAACCCGACACCCGCGAGCACCCCTGCCGCGAGGGGGACGGCCAGCAAGTTGTAGCCGGTCGCCCAGACGAGGTTCTGCCACATCTTGCGGTACGACGCGGTCGACAGCGCGATGACCGAGACGACGGCGCGCGGGTCGTCGGAGGCCAGCACCACGCCGGCCGACTCCACGGCCACGTCGGTGCCGGCGCCGATCGCGATGCCCACGTCGGCGCGCGTGAGCGCCGGGGCGTCGTTGACGCCGTCGCCCGCCATCGCGACCCGGTGACCACGACGCTGCAGGTCGGCGACCTTCGCGTCCTTGTCCTGCGGCAGCACCTGCGCGAACACCTCGTCGATGCCGAGCCGCGCGGCGACGGCGTCGGCGACGTGCTGCGCGTCCCCCGTCACCATCGCGACCCGGACGCCGCGCGCGTGCAGGGCGCGGACCGCGGCCTCGGACTCGGGCCGCACGGCGTCGGCCACCGCGAGAGCGCCGATCACGCGACCGTCGGCCAGCACGTACAGCACGCCGGCCGCCTCCTCGCGCCACCGAGCCGTCGGCTCCGCGAGGTCCTGCGGCACGTCCGCGCCGAGCTCGTCGAGCAGAGCCGGGCCGCCGACGTGCACCGTGCGGCCCTCGACCCGTGCCGAGACGCCTCTGCCGGGGAGCGTCGCGACGTCGCTCACCGCGGGACGTGGACCGGTGCTCGCCGCCACGACCGCGCGCGCGAGGGGGTGCTCGCTGTCGGCCTCCACGGCCGCCGCGAGGGCGAGCAGCTCGTCCTGGGACGTCCCTGCCGTGGCGGCGTGCCCGACGAGCGTCGGACGGCCCGCGGTGAGGGTGCCGGTCTTGTCGAACAGGACCGTGTCCACGGTGCGCATGCGCTCGAGCGCGAGCCGGTCCTTCACCAGCACGCCGGCGCGCGCCGCACGCTCCGTCGAGATCGCGATGACGAGCGGGATCGCCAGCCCCAGCGCGTGGGGGCACGCGATGACGAGGACCGTCACGGTGCGCTCGACCGCGTCGAACGTGTCGCCGAGGAGCATCCACACCGCGAACGTCAGCACCCCGGCCACCAGCGCGAACCAGAACAGCAGGCCGGCCGCCCGGTCGGCGAGCGCCTGCGCACGCGAGCTCGACCCCTGCGCGTCGGCCACCAGGCGCTGGATGCCCGCGAGCGCCGTGTCCGCACCCACGGCCGCGACGCGCACGCGCAGCGTGGAGTCGGTCGCGACCGTGCCGCCGACGACCTCGTCCCCCGTGCCGCGGCGCACGGGCCGCGACTCCCCCGTGATCATCGACTCGTCGAGGTGCGCCGCACCGGCGACCACGACGCCGTCGGCCGGGACACGCCCGCCGGCGCGCACGAGCACGACGTCGCCGGTGCGCAGCTCGTCGAGCGCCACCTCGGTCGTGCCGTCCTCGGTGACCTTCTCCGCGACGTCCGGCAGGAGGGCCGCGAGCGCGTCCAGGGCGCCGGACGCCGCGCCGAGGGCGCGCATCTCCAGCCAGTGCCCGAGCAGCATGATGACGACGAGCAGCGCCAGCTCCCACCAGAAGTCCAGCGCCGTGGTCGCGCCGAGCGTGGTCGCCCACGACGCGAGGAACGCGACGGTGATGGCGAGCGCGACGAGGAGCATCATCCCGGGCCGGCGCGCCCGCGCCTCCGTCACCGCCCCCGCGAGGAACGGCCAGCCCCCGTAGAGGAAGACGACGGTGCCCAGCACCGGCGGGACCCACGTCGAGCCGGGGAACGACGGCGGGGCGTACCCGAGGAGGCCCGCGAACATGGGGCTGAACACGACCACGGGGACCGCGAGCACCAGGCTCACCCAGAACCGGTCGCGGAACGCGGCGGCGTGGTGCGCGTGCCCGGCGTCGCCGTGGCCGGCGTGCGCCTCGGCCGACGACCGGCCGTGGTCGTGGCCGTGCTCGTGCTCCGGGGCGTGGGCCTGCGAGCCGGTGCCCTGCCCGTGCGTGCCGGTCGGTGCGTGCCCGGAGTGCTCGTGCTGCATCCTTATCACCTCTCGACTCCTTGATACCCCCATGGGGTATCAAGGGCAACCCCTCGGCGGCCGCGGTTGTTCCCGAGAGCGCCGGAGCCGTCGCGCACGGACGAGGATGGGCGACATGAGCCTCGCGCACTCCACGGACCTCTCGGCGGCCGACTGGATCGTCCGCAGCAACACCCCGTGGCACCGCCTCGTCACGTTCGGCCCGCTCGGCTTCCCGGAGCACGCACGCCTGCGGTTCATCCCCGACCCGGCGTACCCAGGGCAGCCGGAGCACGACGCCGCCCGGGATGCGGCCGGCCTCTCGGACGGCGAGCAGTTCCGCGTCGCCGTCAGCACGCTCGTCGAGCACACACGATCCCCGGACGACGGCTACATCCTGATCTGGGAGGGGTGGGGCGCGCGAGACCTCCCCCGCGGGGCGCTGGAGGGGCCGCGCGTCGCCGTCCCGGAACGCCCTTGCGTCCTGTTCCGCGGCTCCCTGCTCGATCTCGCCTCCGGCGCGGCGCAGCGCGCCTGGTGGAGCCGGACGCACCAGGCGATGCCGGTGCCGGCGTTCGTCTGGCCCGCCGACCGTGCGTGGTGCGTCGCGTGCGACGTCGACCCGCACTGGGCGGGCATCGGCGCCGAGCCAGAGGCGGTCGACCGCCTGCTGGCCGAGTCCCGGGTCGACGTGGTCCGCGCCGACCCGGACGAGCAGCAGCCGTTCTACCGCTGACGCGGCGGACATGACGAAGGCCCGGGCCCACTGTCGTGGGCCC